>CAIMWO010000037.1 GCA_903845195.1 uncultured Phycisphaerales bacterium | reverse complement strand
GATCAATACGTTTGTCGCATGCCTGTTGGTATTTGTGGCGAGCGTGGGATATTTGACGACGCGGCGTGTGTGGTGGGATGACCTGGCGATGGCGGCGGCGAAGGTGAGCGTGGTGTTGTGCAGTGCGGTGCTGCTCACGGGGATGCTTTGGGCGCGTGGGGCCTGGGGCGTGTGGTGGACGTGGAGCCCGCGGCTGACGTTCAGTTTCATGTTGTGGCTGCTGTACATTGTGTACCTGCTGGTGCGGGCGAGCATTGAGAGTTCGCAGCGGCGGGCGGTGGTGGCGGCGGTGTATGGTGTGGTGGCGTTTCTGGATGTGCCGCTGGTGTGGCTGTCGGCGCGATTGCTGCCGGACATACATCCGTCGTCGATCGGGTTGACGTATGCGATGAAGCTGACACTTTGGGCGTGTTTTGTTCCGGTGACGCTGCTAGCCGCGGGATTGATCGTGGCACGGTATCAACTTGCCCGGCAGCAGCGGGCTCGGCGCGATGCGACCAGCATTCACGGCTTTGAACCGGTCATGCCGATCGTTCCCGACGGAGGTGGCGTATGACGCTCGAACACTACACGATCGCAGGTTATGTGCTGGTGGCGCTGCTGCTGTGGGGCTATGCGATCCGCATCTGGCTGGTCGGAAGAAACCTGCGGAACAAGTAATATTTAGCATTGAACTTGAAATTGAACGCTGACGATGTCGGCGATGGGAGTCAGGCGAAGGTGATGGCGAATACGACGATGCAAATTCGACTGGGGGCGCGGGGGAGCATGCTGTCGCGCCTGCAGAGCGGAATGGTGGCAGCGGAGCTGGAGAAACTGCGTCCGGGGCTGAAGGTGGAACTGGTGGTCGTGAAGACGTCCGGCGACACGATTCAGGACCGGCCATTGCATGAGTTCGGCGGGAAGGGGTTGTTCACTAAAGAATTGGAGCAGGCGTTGCTGGCGGGGGATGTCGATTTTGCAGTGCATAGTTTTAAGGATGTGCCGGTGACGATGCCGCTGGTGGCGCAGGACGAGCTGTTGATGGCGGCGGTGCCGGCGCGGGAAGATGCGCGGGATGCGCTGGCGAGTTTCAAGGGGCGGAGTTTGAAGGAATTGCCGCGGGGGGCGAAAGTGGGGACAGGGTCATTGCGGCGACAATCACAGGTGCTGGCGCTGCGTCCGGATCTGGAGGTGGTGCCGATCCGCGGGAATGTGGACACGCGGCTGCGGAAACTGCGTGACGGCGAGTATGACGCGGTGATATTGGCGATGGCGGGGCTCAAACGCAGCGGGCTTTATGATAACAAGGCGATGACGGCGATTAGCGTTGATGAGTTGTTGCCGTCGGCGGGACAGGGGGCGCTGGCGCTGCAGTGCCGGAAGGCGGATGCACAGACGTGCGAGATCCTGGGGCTGATGAACGATCCGGTCACGTACAAGTGCGTCGAGTTGGAGCGCGAAGTGGTGCGGCGACTGGAAGGCGATTGCCATTCGCCGATTGCGGCGCTGGCGGAGATACATGGGGACCGCGTGCAACTGCGGGCGGTGGTGGCCGGGCGCGATGGGCATCCGCCGGTGATCCGTGCCGCGGCGGACACGCCTTTGAGCAATGCGATGAGCGCGGTCGATCGGGTGCTTGCTTCACTGGAAGCGCAGGGCGCGATGAAACTGCTGCGTGGTTGAGCCCCCCTACTTGCTGAAACATACTCTCGGAGCCAAATAATGACGTTGTCGATCCTGGATGAAACCGATCAGAAGCTCTTGAACCTGATGCAGACGGAAGTGCCGCTGGTGGAGCGGCCGTACGCAGAACTGGGGCGGAAACTGGGGGTGGATGAAGCCGAGGTGCTGCGGCGGGTGAAGGCGTTGAAGACCGGCCAGGGAGAGAAACGTGGATTGATCCGGCAGATCAGTGCGATCTTCGATTCCAAATCGCTGGGGTATCAGAGCACGCTGGTGGCGGCACGCATTGCCGAGGATCATCTCGAAGCGGCGGCGGCGATCATCGGGAAGCATCCGGGCGTGTCGCACAATTATCAGCGGACGCACAGTTTCAATTTGTGGTACACGCTGGCGGTGCCGCCGGATAGCCGGCTGGGGCTGGAGAAGACGGTTGAGGCATTGCACCAGATGAGCGGGGCGATTTCGACGCGGATGATGCCGACGCTGAAACTGTTCAAGATTGGCGTGCGGTTCGATCTGACGGGCGATGCGGAGGCAGTGGCAGCACCGGTTTACTCCGAAGCAAACCGTACCCGGGGGGAAGGAACAGCGCTGACGGAGCGGGAGAAGCGATTGATCCGCGTACTGCAGCAGGATTTGCCGGTGGAGGGCGAAGCGTATGCGGGGTGGGCCAAGGAAGCGGGGATGAACGTGGGCGAATTGCTGGATGCGGCGAGGCATTTCGCAGCGCAGGGAATGATGCGACGTTTCAGTGCGGTGCTGCGGCATCGCGAGGCGGGGATTTCGGCCAATGCGATGGGCGTATGGGTGGTGCCGCCGGAGAAGCAGGAGTCATTCGGAGCAACGGCGGCCGGATTTTCAGCGGTGAGCCACTGCTATCTTCGGCAGAGCTATCCGGACTGGCCGTACACGATTTTTACGATGGTGCACGCGCCGACGCAGGAACAATGCCAGCGTGTGATCGGCGAAATCGCGGAGGTGACGGGGATTCGCGATCATGCCATGCTGTACTCGACGCGCGAATTCAAGAAGGTGCGGGTGAAGTATTTTCTCGATGACGCGGCGAAGTGGGAGCGGGAGTTTTTGGGGAAGTGATATGCTTTTCACTTCATTCACCCGATGGCGGGAGAAAACGATGAACGTTGAACGATGAAGGGGGGCGGGGCGCGGGGCTTGCGAAATGGTGGGTGGCGGGGGAGTATGTTGGGGGCTATCCAATCATCAAGCCCTGTAGCGAAGGAACAGAATGAATTTCCAACATGCGGAACTGTCGGCGTTATTGAACAATCTTCCGCCGGCGGCGCGGAAGGATTTTTTGGTGGCGGCGATCTATTTTCCGGGGTTTCATTCCACGCCGTACCACGAATCGGTTTTCGGCTTTGGGTGGTCGGAATGGCAACTGGTCAAGAGCGCGCGGCCGCGATTTGCGGGGCATCGCCAGCCGATTGAGCCGCTGTGGGGGCATTACGATGAGGCCGATCCGGCGTGGGCGGCGAAGGAAATTGACTTGGCTGCCGATCACGGCATCGATGCGTTCATCGTGGACTGGTACTGGTACGCGGGTTTGAAAATTCTGCACGAGCAACTGGAAAACGGCTTCATGAAGGCGCCGAATCGGAATCGGCTGAAGTTCGGCCTGATGTGGGCCAATCACAATTGGGCCAATTGTTTTCCTGCACCGCTGGTGGGCCCACTGCCACCGATGCTGCCGATCCGGCATTCGCTGGAGGATCTCGATCGGGTGATCGACCATTGTACTGAGCGTTACTTTCACGAGCCGAACTACTGGCATATCGAGGGCAAGCCGTGGTTTTCGTTCTTTCTGCTGTCGATGCTGCTGCAGCACCTCGGCGGCGAGGTGGTGGTAGGCAAGGCGATCGAGCGGATGCGGAATCGCGCGGCGAAAAACGGATTGCCGGGGCTTTACCTGGGCATCTTCACGGGATCATCGCATGATGCGGCGACGGCAAAGTCTCTCGGATTCGATCATTCGACGACGTACAACTTCACGGAGTCTCAAGAGCATCGCACGGGCGTGGCGATGGACCATTACGAGGCGCTGATGAGAACGCACGCCAAGCGTTGGCCGCAGATGGCGGGCGCGGGACTGCCGCACTGGCCGGTGGTGACGCAGGGGTGGGATGTTTCGGCGCGGAATCATCCGCAGGAGCCGTGGCCACCGGTGCGCGGCGAGTGGCCGTGGGGACACGTGATTCAGGACAACACACCGGAGCGATTTGCGCAGATGGTGTATGGGTGCCGGCGGTTCCTTTCCAGCCAGACCTCGCAAACGACGCGGGTGATGGTGGTGAACGCATTCAACGAATGGACGGAGGGATCGGCGTTGCTGCCGACGAAGGATCAGGGGCATCAGGTGATTGAGGCGTTCAAGGCGGCGCTAACGGCATAGCGTGAGACGCTTGAGTTCACTTCGTTGGGGCTGTGGCGGGCGCTGTCGCCGGCGCGGTTGTCGGCACGGGCTTGGGTGGAATCGGGGCGGTGACTTTCGCGGGGGGAAGAATCTCGGCGGCTTTGGCGAGCAGCGGGTCGGCGGCGATCTGTTCGGCCGAGAGCCGCGGCTTGTTGAAGAACGGGTTGTAGAGCGGATCGCCCACGTAACCCATGGCCCAAGAAACCGTCGGGCAGGTGAGATACCAGACCTCGCCCTGGGTGTATTGGCCCGACACGAGCAGCGGAAAGAAAAGGCGTGGATTGGGGAACGCGTTTACGTAGGGTTCGTAGCCCGGTCCGAGTGTGCCGCAGAAACCGTGATTGAGCAGGGCGGCGACCCAGCCGAATTCATGCGGATCATGTAAAGAAATCATTTCAAAACTGGCGATGTGAAATCCCACGGCACCGGGGAGCCACTGGCAGCTATCCTGATAATTCTTGAGTGAATACCAGCCGCAGTAGAGCGCGGCGTTGGGACAATCCTTGGCTTTGAGCAACTCGGGCTTGGTGTCGATGACGACTTGCATGGCTGCGTTTTTCTGCAGGTACTCGCCGGCGGCGATGATTTCATGGTCATAGGAGGGGATTCTTGCGAAGCCGGCATCGAAGTAGGCGACGCCGTCGAGGCCGTCCTTCTCGACGCGGATGGAGGTGTCGATCATCGAGATGACCTTCTCGACGCTGGTGCCATCGAGACGCGCGGTGATCATGATGCGGTCTTCGCTGGTGAGGGTGGTTTCAGCGCCTCGGCGACGCCTGCCGCTACCGCCACCGATGCATTTGGGATTGGGGAGCATGCCTTCGCGGGAGTAGTCTTTGACCCAGAGCAACATGAGTTCGCTGTCGACACAGGCATACGTTTCGCGATGGTCGAAGAGATGGCTGAAGGCTTCGGCCTTTTGGCAGTAGCCGATGAGACCGGATTTTTCGCGTTCAAGAGTGAGAATTTCAAGACGCTTCTTGTCCTGATCCGTTGGGGCGGCGGCGAGAGCGGCCTGCTGGCGATTGATTTCCAGGACGCGCGGATCGACGGACGGCTGCGATTGTGCGGGCTGGGTTTGCGTGGCGGCAGGTTCGGCGGTGAGTTGAGGGAATTTGGGCGGGAGGGTGAGACCGAAACCTGCTTGCTGGAGTTCGCGGTACGCGGGGGCGAGCTTGGCGCGCTGGGCGGCATCGAGGGCGTTCAGTCGAGAGATGGCCGATTGGGCGGCTTTCTTGAATTGTTCGATCTGCGTGCCCAAGTCAGGCATTTTCGCGGGTGCTGCCTGCGATGCCGGACTGCTGGCTGCGGGCTGAGGCGCGGCAACGCGATCCAGTTTGGCGGTCACTTCCTGCAACTCGGCTCGTCCTGCGGCGAGGGCTTTTTGATAGGCGGTGATTTCGACTTTTTCGGCGGTGGTGGGCGCGATGTTGTCGGTGCGCAACGGCACATCATAAGTGGTCACCAGGCAGGTAATCGTCTGGTCGAGTTTCTTTTCGAGCAGGGCCTTGCGGATCGGCTCGGCAATCTGCGTGCGGTAGTCTTCATCGGAAATGTTCTCCTGCGGTTTGACGCTGATGGTGATGAGGTGGTCGGCGGGGATTTGCCGGACCTTGATGTAATACTCGGCGATGGTGCGGGATTTTTCGCTTTTGTCGTTGACGATCACCGCCACCTGATCGGGCGTAAGGGCCTGTACAACAGGGGCTGCGGCAAAGATGGCGGCCAGGGCGAACAAGACCGTGCGAGACGCAGGGAATGAAAACGACATGCATGCTCCTATGCCGGGGATCGCGGAATTCGCGGAGTATCAGTTGACGTTGGTGGCGCTGAGGGCGAAGGGATAGCCGGGGAACTCCATGGCTCCGCCGCATTCAAATTCATCTTTGCCGGCCGGTCCCATGCCGAACTTTGCCCCGCCATTGGTAACAAAACGAAGCTCGCTGCAGCGGTAGTTGATGAGTTTTCGGCCTTGGAAATCAGTCACGGAAATAATGCTCGTCTCGATGCCGTGGGTGTCGGCCATCTCCACCGCGACGGGGTCCAGCAGGTGCGCATCGCGCAGGCGGCGTGTCACGGAGCCTCCGGAACTGTTGGCCTTGATCCAGTCGATTTCACGATCGCCGCGGCAGGCGGCGATGAATCCATCCCTACTGCCCTTCTGATAGGTCAGACACGTGGGGTTTCGGCCGACCTTAAAGGTGGCCACGGATGTGATCGTGTCAGCCGAGGCGGCTTCATTGGTAGACAACCCGCCGACGGAGAAGACCGTGACGGTGCCATCCTGCGAAGCGACGAGTGCACAGGCCTGATCGCCGCCGGCCAGTGAGGCGATGACGGCCGAGGGCTGGGCGACATCGACCGTTTTGATGACCGCGGGTTTCCAGTTCGGTTCGAATTCGAAGGTGGGCGGCCAGAGTTTTCCATTGCCGAATTTGCGGGTCTTGGCGAATTCCTCGTCGGAGGTGAAATAGGCTTCGCGGACGCGCTGGAAGAGGGGTTGCAGATCGAGGAAGACGGCCTTGTTTTCGTACTTGGCGCCGATCACGGCGAAACCGGCGGATGAGGAGAAATCCGCATTGTTGCCTTTGAAGAAACTCTCGCGATCACCGGCTTTCTTGAGATCCCACTCGCGCAGGAGGCCGGCGTTGCCGTCTTTGCCGTTGAGGCGACCGGGGAGATGGTTGCCGACGGCGCAGACCGATGTGGGGAATGTGACGCCGGGAAGATCGACGTAGCCGAGCATCTTCATGCCGGTGAACATCGCCACATTGGGCAGGCCGGGGTAATCGTCCGGCCATTCGTGGACGAATTGGCCGCCCTTGCTGGAACTGCAGAGCATGAGGACCGCGACCTGGCCTTGCATGGTCTGGGTATCCACGACGGTGACGAGGGCGAGTTCATTCTTGTTGGTGATCGAGATGGCCAGCGGAAGCTTGTTGCGCGGGAACTGGTAGGCGACGCTGGTGGCGGCGGCGGTGACGGTTCCGGATGTGCCGATGAATCCGGAGGAAGTGAGCACGAGTCCGCAGTTGGACCATCCGCCCATACCGCGCGCGGCGGCGATGGGTTGTCCGAGGCCGCCGGTGGCCACTCTGGACCAAACGCCGGTCATGCCGTCAGGACGCCAGGAACCGCCGTGCCAGGGTGGCTGGGGGCTTTCGGTAAAGACGCCGTTGGTCCATTCGATAATGGTGACGCGGTCGCATCCGATGCCACCGGAGTTCGGGACATACAGGATTTGTCCCTGGGTGGAGCTGAAATCGCCGCCGCTGCTGCTGGGGGTTCCGTATTGATAATGGCCGCTGGCGCCGGAGAATCGCTTGTCGGGCGCGACGTAGATGGTGGGAAAATCCTCGGGCGTGGTGTGTAGTGATTTGTAGTCGGGACCGAGGCGGCGGCTCATGCCGGCGGCGGATGTATCGGACAGTTCGCGGAGAACTGCGGACTTGTCGGTACGCGGGGCCGGCATGGTGGCCGGCGGCGTCTCGGCCATGCCGGCGGGAATCAAACTGAGCAAACTGAGCGAAGCCGCTGCTGCAACAAAAATATGGCGAATGATGGCACCTCCGGGGGCTAGTGCGATGAGCCAGAGTCAATATGCAGGCCTATCGGCATAACGCACAGAACATGCCCAGTTTGCACGAAACTTCGATAACTTGGGGATGGAGATCGGGGCTCTGGCATTGGTCGGCGGCATCGGGTAAGATTTTATGTCTTGCCGCGGAATTCCGAAACGCAGGGCGATTGGCCCGAGCGATGACGCGGCACGACGCCGAAAGAAGGAACAATCACATGGGTATTATTCGCAAGACCAAGGTCAAGAAGAAGTACGGCAAGAAGAAGCGTGGGAAGCAGAGCTAAGCTTTCCAGCGACCGGGGCGTAGCTCAGCATGGCTAGAGCGCTTGGTTCGGGACCAAGAGGTCGCAGGTTCAAATCCTGTCGCCCCGAATAACGATATAAAGACTTGCAGGTAAATAACTTGCGAGTCTTTTTTCGTGCCTAAATTGCTCATTATATCCCTTCAATCCGCCCCCTATTCTGCAATTATTCTGCAAAATTTCTGCAATTAGGTCTATTGCAGAATAGCCAAGTGCTCTATACTCTGCTCTTGTAAGTCCGCTCATGAGTAGCGGACAAGAGCCCAATAGGAGATACGGCAATGGCGAAGAAACACGGACTTTCGACCGACAAAGGGCAGTATGTTAAATCCGTAGGATACAACATATCTAAACTTGGCAATGTATCCGCCCGGCGTTTTTATCTTGGCGATGTTGCCGCCGGACCTGAAGCCGCTCTCACCAAAGCCGCTCAAATTCTGTCGGCTTGGCGAGATGGGGTAGGGGTTATAGAAATTGACCATAAAGGCGAGCGAGTCCGAGTATGGGGGAGCGATCCCACCGCCCTCCCCCTCAAACCCCTTGCCGCCGCGTCCATTGACGCCGCCCTTACCGCCCCAGCATCCCCCACCGCTTTGACCGTTGGGGAAGCCGCCACCGCCTACCTTGACGGTATCAAGCGGCGGATGGATGCGAAGCAAGTCACCCATGCGTTCTACTCGTCCGAAATGTTTCGCCTACAACGCGGCATTGACCTACTCGGACGGAACAAGCCGCTTGCCGCTATCGGCACAAGAGAAGTCGAAGCCGCCGTATTAGCCCTCGCCGCCCGTCCGATGGGCAAGCCCAACAAAGGTCAGAAGTCACCAGCGAAGCCGCTATCGGTCAAGTCGGTAAAATCGTATCTCTCCTCGCTCAAATGGTTTCTTGACGAGTTATCAAAAACCGAAACGGCACCGGGGACTAACACGCCGCTTTGGAATAAGCCGCTGCGGTTCGATGATTTCTTCCGCAACAATCAACCCCAATTGACCGCCGCCGAAAGAGACACCTTACTTGCGTCCGATGATGCCGAAGCCGATGCGTTTACCGTCGATGAATTGGCTACCCTTTACAAAAATGCCGACTATCGGCACCGCCTTTGGATTTCGTTATCGCTCAATTGCGGCTTTGCCAATATGGAGTTAAATACATTGACCGTTTCACAATGCGTCGGATTAGATGCGGACGCCGGGGACGCCGCGAAGATTAGGCGGTTTCGCGGTAAAACAAATATCTATGCAGAATGGTCTATATGGCGAGAGACCGCCGACTTGCTGCGGATGTTCATCGAGAAAGACCGTAAGAAAGATACAGACTCGGCAATCGTCACCGAAGGGGGCGATACCCTTATCGAACCACGCGGCAACGGACGCCGCGATGCGGTTCGCTCGGCTTGGGAAAATCTGATTGTTGCTTTGCCCAAAAGCCGCCGCCTGTCATTCAAGTATCTGCGGAAGTCGGGGGCGAAACTAATTCGCGATGCCTGCGGCGATGATGTAGCACAAATGTATCTCTCGCAAGCCGACTCCAAAGGCGTATTGAAACATTATGCTTCAAGGGATTGGAGCAAATTGTCCACCGCCCTAATCGACTTACGCCGCCAACTCGCCCCCATGTTCGCGGCGGATGTAGACCACGATTTTTACATGCGTTTGTTTGCCGCCCGAAACGACAAAGAAGCCATCGCCCGTATCTTTGACGAGCGAAAGGCATCCCAAGCCCAACCCAACTAAACGGATGCGGCATAACGCATCCCAGAACCCACCAGCAATGAATAGGGGCGGCATAGTTAAACGACTTTTCCGCCCCTATTTCTTTGGGGCTTATAGACCCCAGCGCGTTCTACGAACGCGATTGATAAGTCAGCCTTTATCAATGTCGCAATGCCCCTTCATTGACTCTACCAGCCTGTAGACTTCGCTCTTAACTTGCTCTTGCAAATCAGTAGGCACGATTGCCAGTATCTTGCGGACGCCTTTTTCAACCACTTCCGCCTGCGGTTTACGCGGTCTACCTTCCGCCCCCGTTAGGCGATTAAGTTCCATCCATTTCTTGACCGCCGCAAGGTCATACAAATGGAAACGCACTCTTATGCCCTTAATAACCGCGTTGCCTTCAAGGGAATGATACGGCATCCCCCTTTGCTGATAATGCCTAATTGTTGCATCACAGATATTTAGTTTTTTAGATAGCTCTTTTATGGTCATCATAATAGACCCTCCCTCTTATTTAATTAAACAATATACTTATCTTCCCTATGTTATTTACGTTTTTTCAACTTAATATCGCTAAAAGATTAAACTCGAAACCCCTATTGCCCTATAGCGGCGTCAAAGAACCTATGACTGCCGTATACCCCCTACCCTTCCCATACGCTGCCAGAATAGCCCACAGACGCTATTAAACGCCCACCAGTCAATCGGCAGAGAAAAGAGAAGCAAGACAATGCACTAACCTTGCCCCTCTCCCCTGCATCGAATAGGCGATTTATGACAGAAGATGCGGATATTTCGCTCTAATCTCGTCTAAACGCTCTATGGCTTTATAACTTTCGTTGCATTTCGTCCCCGCTCTTCGATGAGCATCGTCAAGAGCGATGTATTCGTCTCGCCGTTGAATGAATAGGGCATCCGTTTCTTGAGCGTAAGCCGCTGCCGCTCTTGCCGCGATACCGCTTTCCTTTTGACGCGTTTCCGACTCCGCCGCGATAGGCTTTAGTTGCTTTACTTCTGCTATGATTGCCGCGTCGGTTTGGGCTTGTTCAATGGTTATACCGAGTTCATTGATAACCGCCTCAAGTCGCTCCGCGTCCCCCTCTTTTGGGTCATCCGCCCTATTGAGCAATTCAAGGTAAAGCCCCTGCATTGTTTGCTTCTTTTCAACCAGATTGTTTCTTAATGCTTTGAAGATGTTCATTTTAATTTCTCCTGTTATGTAATTGACTTACTTGTATCTATTGACCCTGCGCGTTCTACGAACGCGATGGGTAAATGCCTATATCCTATGCCTTCCCCCGACTCCGCCGCCCCGTACTGCAAATTCTAATTCTGCATCTTATAGAATGACGCATGACAGATGATGACGCATTTTTTTCAAAAGTCCCCACGAGAAGTTGAGTAGAGAAAGTTTTCAGAATATGCGTCATAATGCGTCATCTGTCATAATGCGTCATCCCCCAGACCTAAAACGCCTTGTCTTCGTATGCCAAGACCGTCTTATCTTGCATTTCCGCCAGTAGACCTATCCCAAGCCAGCATCTACTCCCAGATTTGCGACCGTCGATAAGCCCCCGCTCCTTCAGTTTCTTACCCAACGTTATTGCAGTCATTGTATAATCAATTCCGTTGTCTTTAGCCCATGCCTGATAGACCGCGTATAACTGACTCGCCTTGACCGATGCCCCATCATCCATAACGCATTCAGATTGTAGGAACTGCCCGAACACGTCCGACTCTGCCCGATATTCATCAACTTTATCTTTGACGATGGATGGGGCTTTTAATCCGCCCGCCCGCCACGCCTTCAATCCATCAACTGCCCATCGGAATATCCCATCGGCTTCGCTCTTTAGTTTGTCATACAACGCCGCGTCTTTTTCCGACTCTGCAATCGTCGCTTCAAACGGCACCAGATTTAATCGTCGCCAGATACCATAATCCGTTCCACTGATACGCGGCTTATGGTTTGTCGCAAGGAAAATCTTATGCGTCGGTTCAAACTCCCAGGAGTTTTCATACAGTCGCCTTGCCCGAATACGGTCACCGCCGGTCAAAGCCTTCACCCGCTCTTCATCAAATGACTTGCCCTCTCGCGTTTCAATACTGCTTACAAAGCGAACGCCAAACAAGCCTGCAACATCTTCGCCATTGCCTACACGTCCGCCGCCATTACCCATCAATAGGGACGGTTGGGCTTGCTGCCCATAGTCGCCCAGTACATGCAAGATGGTATTTAGGAATGTTGATTTACCGTTTGCCCCACCGCCCCAGAGAACAAATAGGCATTGCTCTTGAACCGATCCTGTAAGGCTGTAGCCAATCGCCCGTTGAATAAATGGCATCAATTCAAGATGCTTTTCAAAGATGCGATTTAGAAATCTGTCCCACTGCGGACAAGTTGCCGCCGCTTTGTAATGGCATGGCGAAATCTTTGTCAGCATATCCGCCCGATTATGCGGCTTGAGTTCGCCCGTCCGCGTATCCATTGTTCCATTCTGACAATTGAACAAAATAGGATTGGCGTCAAGTTCATTTGTCGCCACCGACAAGTTCGCCCCCGCCAGCACCAGCATATTCTCAATACGTCCGCGATTTTGGGATGATGCAATATGCTTGAGATATTTCGCCCTACTGTCATCGTCTTTAATGCTTTGGGCATACGATGGCATGATGTATCGCACCAGTTCCATCGCCTTGACCATCGCGGCTTGTCGATTGTCTACTGCCCATCGCTTGCCATCCCAAATAATCCATCGCTTCCAGTCACTGACATACCGCATATCGTCGCGAAACGCATCGGCAAACATTTCAGCATTGCCCACGTCCGTTGCCGTATAAGAGCGACCGTCAAGGCGGCGCCCCGCCGCCATGCGTTCGATTTCTGTAGTATCGACCCCCGCCGCCTTCAATTCCGTCACGCCAGTTTCAATATCGCCCGCCCTAATTTTGTTTACCGCGTTCTCTTTATCGCGGATGACTGCATATTCTTTAACCGTTTCGATGATGCTCCAAACATCGTCGGTTTTAACCACCGACTTCATTTGACAGCGATTATAAATTGCCAGTTCCGACGCGATGATAGATGGTTTATTCTGTTGGGGATGTTCGCGGAATAGCCAGTCTTGAAATGCTTTTCTTGTCAGCAAAGCCCCCGCCGCCGCCGCATCGCCCATTGCAGATAGGATGTACAGATATTGCGTATCCCATACGCCCCGTCCGAGTTCTAAAACTGTTTTGGCAATGTCGCGATTTATGAATGCCGTTCTGATTAGTCGCTCTTGCGGTTCGGTCAAGTCGGCTTTGGGATGCTGATATTTGACATCCCTACTAACTTTGACTGACTCCGCCGACTCCGCCGACTCCATTATTTCTGTTTGTTCAATTATGCTTTCCATTTAACATCTCATTCCCCGCCTTATAGTTCATAAAAAGAGAAGGGGCTGATGGCAACGAACCACCAGCCCCGATTGAGATGCCCCATGAATACAAGGCAAAATTTCGTTATGGCATCTCATTGGGGACATTTATTATCGTTGAGTCCCTGCCCTTGTATTGCTCATCAAAGCAATTCGTCGGCGTCATATATTCAGTTTTCGTAAGATTGACTCGCACATCCTATGTAAAACACGCGAGCATCTAACATCTATATCCATTTCGGCATATAACGTCTTAAGTCCTTTTTATTTTAATTATTCCGCCGCCTCCCTTGTTTACCCCAGCAATGCCGCCGTTGCTTTTTCAGTCAGTTTATATTTCGTCCCAAAGTTTCCTTTGGAATACTCCCCTGTCTTTTCAATCAACCCCAGCACCACCAAAGTTTCAAAACATGGGGATGCTTTCGCCATACTCCACCCGACGCCGCAAATTTTGAACGCCTTCCCAAGTCGCTTATGAGATAGTCCACCCGATGATTGCCCAAACCCCTTGACCGCCAGCAATGCCACCGCCAAGTCAGCATCGCTCAAAATGGATGGCATCGCCAATCTTTGCTTTGAATACATATCGTTTGGTATATCTGATGGGGCTTGCTCCCTGAATTGTTTCACCGCCGCCGCGTACCTTGCCCCATCTTTCCCCCAGTAATGCAAAAAATAGTCACGGAAAAGTTCGATTGACTCGGCAACAATCCGCGTATGCTCGTCAGCGAAAGCACCGATTTTATCGCGTCGATTTTGGGCACCTGATTTCTTGCTCATCCCCCGAACCTACCATGCCGCCGCCGATGCCGCCAGACTGCCAGAATGCCGCCGCATTTCATGGGCACGATAAGGTTCATGGGGATGATGGATGCCAGTATTCTATGCCTTCCCCTGATTTATACGATGGGGTTTTTGTTCTGCAATCGTTCTGCAATCTATCTGCAAAATCTATCCGCTCGCGTTCTGCAATGCCCCACCAAGCGGCGAATACCGATGATTTTGAAGTTAGTATTTCGTTCGGGACCAAGAGGTCGCAGGTTCAAATCCTGTCGCCCCGAATGACTCCAAAGAGCAGATCCCGCCGGCAGTTTCGAAAGCGATTGTCGGCGGGTTCTTATTTTGCAGTGAACGTTCTACGCTTGGCCGCCACTTCTCCCTGCAATGCTCGCAACATGGCCCGGCAGTCGCTCACGCATTCTCGCCCAACCAAATTCCATACCTTGGAAAGACTGTTCGCCCGAAGCTGCAACATTTCGTAGCCGGAGTATTCGAACATGTGGCGAGTTTCGTCGCCGTCGGATAGGCGGCATCACTCATCATCCAATCCCTTTCCCCTGAGAATTCGCGGCAGACATTTTTCGACCCGGGCCTCGCGCGTCTTGGATTGTTTGGCTGCGGAAAAATAGAGGAGGTAGGCGCGCTGCCGGCCGGGCGTCAGCGATGTAAAGGCGGTTTTCAAGGCGTGGATTTTATCGAGTTTGGTTTGAAATTCTTCTGGGATGGGGTGTTCGGTAATCTTCTTGAAGGCCACTTTCAGGCCGGCATTTTCCACTTCGATGGCTTCATGAATGTAGACCTTCAAGACAGGTGCCACCTGAATGATTTCTCGAACGTCGGTGAATCGAATCACGCGTGCTGACTGCGTATTGGGTCCAGGTATTTGTAGAATGCCGCGGGCATCCTTCAGCAAGGCGCCTTTGACAAAACTGAGCGTACAGGATTCCTTGAATGCCCCAAGGATGACGATGTTGCTTTGCTGGAATGTGTAACAAGGGACGCGCCACTTCACTTCTTCGGTCAGCGGGCAGTCGAGAATGATCGTTCGCAGTTTCTGCAATTCCTCCTGCCACTTTTTGTTTTTTCTGATGTACCCATCCACCTTGGGGCTCATTTTGTTCATTGATTGATACTCCGAAATAAAGTGAGCCTTTATCGTGGCACCACTTATCTTCTGATCTTTACCAAGAGTGATGCAATCCCGCTGGCAGGCACGTTTACGAGCACGGCGTTGCCGGTGAGCTTGGCCGTGGATTTGGGCAGCGGACGTTCCATGAGGTCCACTTCGTTCGCGGCCTTCAGTTTGCCCAGCAGAGCAGCGTCGAATTCGATTTTGGCGGTGGCTTTCTTCTTTGACGGGTTGAACACCCGCACAACGATCGCGTCGCCATCCTCGGCCTTCTTGATGGCACTGAGTACGATGGTTTCCGGTGTGATGTTCACGAACTGGCCGGTGGCGGGCAGGCGGCCTTCGTGGATGTCTGTGCCGATCACGCGCAAGGCGTGGTTGAACTCCTGGCCGATGTGGATCGCCTCGGCCACGGGCAATTCTGCCGCAAGCGGCTGCAATGCGACGTGCACCTCGTGCTGGCCGATCTCCGGCAGAATATCCGGATCGTAGCTGCTGCGGATCAAGGTGAGACGCAGGGTGCTGCCTTCGAGCGTGTGGCCGTGCTTGCTGTCGTTGAGCAACAGGCAGCCGGCGGATTTGCCGCGGCATTTTCCGGTCACCTGTGCCCACTGCAGGGCGGGGACTTCCTCGCCGCGATTGAGCGAACGGTCGATCGCGCCGAAGGCGATTTCGTAGCGGCCTTGCGCATCGGTCAGGGCCAGGGGGAACGCCAGGCGCAGGGTGGGGATACCGGTCTCGCGCGTGCCGCGCTGGAACCAGACGCCTTTGATATGGAGATAGAGTTTGGGGTCGCCGGCGCGCAATTCGTAGGTGAGTGTGAGGTTGGACTCGTGGATGCGCAGGTCGACTTCGATGCAGGCCTTGTAGGGTCCGGTCAGCGTGCGGCGAATGGCGGTCATGGTTGGAATCTCTACCGGGCCGGTGTAATCGACGTGCCAGGCGGACATGCCGTGTGCGATTTCGACGGCGTACTCCAGTGTGGAGGTTCCCGGAAGGGCACTGATGATCGACTGGCCGGTGCGTTTGTCCACGAGCGAGCGGATGCCACCCGTGGCGGTATCCAGTTCGACGCGCACGCGGTCATTTTCCAGCCCTTCCACGCTGCGTTCGACGAACGCATAGGGGCAATGATGGACCCACCCGATCTGTTTGGCGATGGGAGGGGCCTGTGCGGCCGAGCCTTCTTCAATGACATACTGCGCGTACCCCAGCCCCGGCACGTCGACGGGGAAAGCCAGCGTCATATAAGAGTGCCCCCAGTATCCGCTGCTCTTGACCACCTGCGGAGAGAGCATCGTGCCATCGGACTGGCGTACCGTGAAGACGCGCGACTTGAAGGGCGAGCCGGATTCCCATGTGGCATTGTCCCAGATCGTGGCTTCGACAATTTCCGTGCGGTCGCGGCCGGTGGGGTTGAACAGGATGAAGGGACGCGGGCCATGGCCGGCGCTTTGTTCGGAGTGCGTCAGTTCGCCGTCGGCGGCGTGAGATCCCACGCCGCCGCCGATGCCGTTGATCATGCGAGAGGGCGGCAGATCCGGCAGCGTGGCTTGGCCGGCGCTGGAGGTATCCACCTGCGAGGCCAGCGTTCGCAATGCGACGAGTTCGGCCTGGCTGGTGGTGGCCATCGTCTTTTGAAACAGGCCGTGGGCAAACGTGCGGGTGTCATGCACACCGGAACCCGGCAGGATGTCGTGAAAATGCGAGAAGAGCGTATCGCGCCAGGCCTCAACAAACGCTTCTGACGGATAGCGATGGCCCGCGGCAGCCCAGGCGAGGGTGCTCGCCAATTCCGCATCCACCAGCCGATTCTCGGCAAAGCGATTGGCCTTCTTGATGAGCGTTTCGGTGGTGTAGCAGCCGGTGAATTCAGTGTTGAGTTCACCGGTGATCACCGGCAGTTTTTCGGCCTGCTTCTCCAGGCGCTCATAAAATGCCCGGGCGGTGGAGAACTGGATCGAGGGGAATATCGGCCACGAGTCCATGTCAATGCCGCTGAGAATGTCGCGCCGTGTCGGCCCGCCGCCGTGATCGCCCACGCCATAGACGAACATGTAGTCGTGCCCACCGGTCAGTTTTACGAACTTGAAGAAGTGCGGGATGAAGTCGGGCGTGAGGTTGCCGTTGTAGCCGAGATCCATGTCATTGCGGACCAATACGCGTGAGCCATCGGGCCCTTGCCACCAGAATGCGCCGGGCTTGCTGGGGGTCTGGATACCCGGCCGGTGCAGGTAGAGGTATTTCACTCCGCCGCGCGAGAGGTAGGTCGGCACGGTCGCCGCGTGGCCGAAGGTGTCAGGCGACCAGTCTATCGGGACCTCTTCCGGGCTTAGGCCAAAGAGCTGGCGCATGTAGTCGCGCGTGTACAGCAGGTGCCGGCACCAACTCTCGCCGCTGGTCATGTTCTTGTCGCCCTCGACCCAGTGGCTGGCGGTGACTTCCCAGCGGCCTTGCTTCACGCGCTGGGCGATACGCTGCAAAATATCGGGGCGGTGGCGCTCCAGAATCTGGTACGTGCTGGCCTGGCTTTGGGAAAATTTGAATTCGGGATACTCGTCCATGAGCCGCAGCACGGTGGAGAAAGTGTCCACCGTAATCGCCACCGTTTCCGGCCAGGACCACATCCAGTTCATGTCGATATGGCCGTGTCCAATGCAGTGGATCATGTACGACTTGGCGAGTTTGGCGATGGGCGCCAGGCGTTCTTCGACGGCCGCGACGGTGGCCGGGATCGCATCAAGCTGGCCGCCGGTGAGTGTGGCAGCCAGTTGTTCCTGCCCCTGTTTGATGAGTTTCCGCCAGGCGGTCGCCTTGTCGGGATGGAGTTCGCAGAACTGTTCTGCAAAGCGAAGCTCTGCATCCATGCGTTCGACCAGGTGTTGATGATGTGCGGACGCATTCGCCATCAAGTTGCGTAGGTTCGCTGTGCTCATTGTGGTTCCTTACGTTCGAATTGCTGAATCATCGTCTGCCCCAACTTGCTCTGGAACGCAAAGCGTATCGGCGCTGGTAAGAGGCCGTCAACGGCACGGACGAAGCAATCCTCGTTGGGAGCCCCAGGACCGCGGTTTCGGACCATTGGGATTTCTACTGGCCGCGTTCTTCGGTTACTATTCTCCCCTCAGTTTTCAGTTTTTAGGGTGATATGGATTCCTCGGTCGTCGCGGGCGCGACGCCGCGGAGTACTTTGAGGATGTTGTCATGGCGTTTACCAAATCACAGCGGCTGCAGGCGTTACCCCCCTACCTGTTCATCGAGATCGACAAGAAGAAACGGGCATTGATGGCGGCCGGCAAGGATGTCATCAACCTGGGCGTGGGCGATCCCGATTTGCCGACGCACAAATTCATCATCGATGAGATGGCCAAGGCGATCTACGATCCGAAGAACCATCGGTATCCGTTTGATGAGGGCGTGCCGGCGTTTCGGCAGGCGGCGGCGGCGTTCATGAAAAAACGCTTCGGCGTTGAGGTCGATGCGGACAAGAACATCATCACGACGATCGGGTCGAAGGATGGCATTGCGCATCTGCCGCTGGCGGTGATTAATCCGGGCGATGTGGTGCTGGTGCCTCAGCCCGGGTACCCGGTGTACAGCACGGGGACGCAGTTCGCGGGCGGAGTGCCGTACCTGATGCCGCTGCGCGAAGAGAACGGATTTTTGCCGGACTTTGATGCGATTCCGGAAGATGTGAAGAAGAAAGCGAAACTGATCTGGCTGAATTATCCGAACAATCCGACGGCAGCGACGGCACCCCTCGAGTTCTACCGCAAGGCGGTGGAGCTGGCCCATAGATACGGCTGGGTGATCGCCAACGATCTGGCCTATGGCGAGGTCTATTTTGAAGAGGCGCCGCGGTCGATCCTGGAAGTGCCCGGCGCGATGGACGTGGCGATTGAGTTTCACTCGCTCTCGAAGAGCTTCAATATGACCGGCTGGCGCATCGGCTGGGCGGCGGGAAATCCGGCAATCATCGCGGCACTCGGCCAGGTCAAAGGCAACGTGGACAGCGGACAGTTCAACGCGATCCAGGTGGCCGGAGTCGTGGCGCTGCAGCACTACGATCATCCGGATGTGAAGAAACAGATGGCGATCTATCGCGAGCGACGGGATGCGCTGCATAGCGGGCTGACGGCACTGGGATGGAAATTCCGCAAACCGACGGCGGGATTTTTCTGCTGGGCCAATACGCCCAAAAATCTGCCTTCGATGGACCTTTGTAGCCGTCTGATCGAAGAGGCCCATGTGGTGACGGTGCCGGGCGGCGGGTTTGGCCCGGCGGGTGAAGGGTATCTGCGCATGGCCCTGACGGTGGATGTGAGCCGCATCAAGGAAGCGGTGGAGCGGATTGGGAAGTTGAAGCTCTGAGGCCAATCGCAGAAGTTTGCCAGACAGAAGTTTTCTGTGTTTAATTTCAGGCGACTTCGTATCACTTCAGGAGTTAACCCATGAGCCAGATCCCCGGCAACGATCCCTCGCCGACTCTGAACTACCATTCCCCAACCGGCGACTCCTGGGAGGAAGTCCTGAAAATCGCCAAGGCACAGAAGCTACTTCTGTGGGTCATCCTTGGAAATATCATCGCCAATGTAAGCTTGCTCATTTTGAGCAGTGCAGCAAAGTCTGCTCCGGCGACCGTTCAACTATTGTTCGGGATCGGCCTGGTAGGTTTCATTCTGGTAATCGTCGCACTGCAAATCGCGGCACTCGTGAATCTCATGCGTGCCATGAAAATGGGGATTGTTTCGATCATCATCCTGGCGATTGGCTCTGTCTTGAGCTGCATCGGCTTGCTTGTCCTGCTGATCATTAACCAGCGCGCGACCACCCGGCTTCAACGCGCTGGACTGAAGGTCGGCTTGATGGGCGCGAAAATCCCCGATGGCCCGCCGACTAACTGAGAGCGATCGACACCTGTTCCGTCACCGTCAGCCCAAATCCCTCCAACCCGTAAAACTTCTTTGGGCGGTTGGTCAGAATTCGCAACTTCGTCAGGCCGAGGTCGCGGAGGATTTGGGCGCCGATGCCGAAGTCGCGGCGGTCCATGGTGGACTTCAATTCTGAATTCTGAATTCTGAATTCTGAATTCCGTGACGAGCTATCGCGTAATTCGTGCAGGCGATCGAGCAACGCCAGTCCGCGGGACTCCTGGCGGAGGTATACGATCGCGCCTTTGCCGGCCTGCTGGATGAGTTTCATGGAGGCGTGGAGTTCGCGGGACGCGCCGGAGCCGGAGGGAGAGGTGACGCCGAAGACGTCGCCGAGCAGATTTTCGGCGTGCATGCGGACCAGGACGGGGTCGTGGTGGAGGGCGGGGCGATGGGTGGCGGGATCGAGTTCGCCGATGCCGCCCTTGCACAGGGCGATGTGGATGAGCGGATCGCCGACGGTCTCATAGACGCGGAGTTCGAACGGGCCGTAGGGGGTGTTGATGGGGAGGGATTCGATGCGTTGGACGAGGGCGTCGCGCTGCAGGCGGTACTCGATGAGATCGGCGATGGTGCAGAGCAGCAGGCCGTGCTTGGCGCAGAATTTTTCGAGCTGGGGGAGGCGGGCCATCGAGCCGTCTTCGGCCATGATTTCGATGATGACGCCGGCGGGGTGAAGTCCGGCGAGGCGGCAGAGATCGACGGAGCCTTCGGTCTGGCCGGCGCGTTCGAGGACGCCACCGGAACGGGCGCGAAGGGGAAAGATATGCCCCGGCCGATTCAGGTCGGCGGGCTGGGATTTCGCATCGATGAGGAGTTTGATGGTGGTGGCGCGTTCGGCGGAGGAGACGCCGGTGGTGATGCCGAAGCGGGGGTGGCCATCGACGGAGATGGTGAACGCGGTGCCGAGGGGCGCGGTGTTATTGGCAGCCTGGGGATAGAGGTGGAGGCGGTCGCAGTCCTCGGCGGTCATGGCGACGCAGAGGACGCCGCGGGCTTCCTTGAGCATGAAATTGACGATGTCGGGCGAGACGAACTGGGCGGCGCAGACGAGGTCGCCTTCGTTCTCGCGGTCTTCATCATCGACGAGGACGACCATTTTTCCGGCCGCCAGGGCGTCGAGGACATCGGGGATCGGGGCAAAGGGCATGGCATCTCCGTTAGGACAACCGCTCAATAGTAATTGGTAATGACCGCCAGGGGAACTTGGATGTGCTTAACAATCGCCCGTGCTTAACAATTGCCATTTACCTGCCACGATTTACCAATTACCATCCCCTTTCAAACCTGTTTTTACGCGGAGATTCACATGGCATTTCTCGGCATCGACATCGGCACTTCCGGCACGAAGGTGCTTCTGCTTTCCCATGATGGCCAGGTGCTGGCGACGGCGGAGAGCCCCCACGAATTGCTGACGCCCAAGCCGGGCTGGACGGAGCAGGACCCGGAGGGGTGGTGGACGGCCGTGAAGACCGCCACCAAGGCCGCTATCAAGGCGGCCAAGATCAAGGGCAGCGACGTGCAGGCGATCGGTCTGTCCGGTCAGATGCATGGCAGCGTCTTCTTGAATGATGCCGGAAAGGTGCTGCGGCCGGCGCTGCTGTGGAATGACCAGCGGACGGCGGCTCAGTGTGCGGAGATCGAAGAAAAAGCCGGGGGGCGCGCGGCGCTGATCGATATGGTCAGCAATCCCGCACTCACCGGGTTCACCGCACCGAAGATTTTGTGGTTCCGCGAGCACGAACCCAAGAAATTTGAGAAGTGCAAGCAGGTGCTGTTGCCGAAGGATTACATCCGCTATCGACTCACGGAAGAATACTGCAGCGAAGTGTCCGATGCGTCGGGCACGCTACTGCTGAACGTCAAGACGCGGAGTTGGCACACGGACCTGATCAGCCGACTGGGGCTGGATGCCGAGTTATTGCCGCCGGTCGTCGAATCGCAGGACATCACCGGCGAGCTGACGGAAGAAGCGGCCAAGCTGCTGGGGCTGAAGGCGGGTATCCCGGTGGTGGGCGGGGCGGGCGATCAGGCGGCGGGCGCAGTCGGCACGGGCGTGGTGCTGCCGGGGCTGGTCAGTTCGTCGATGGGCACCAGCGGCGTGATTTTTGCGACGAGCAGCGGCCCACAGACGGATCCGGAGGGGCGTGTTCATACGATGTGCCACGCGATCCCCAACACCTGGTGCGTATTCGGCTGCATGCTTTCGGCCGGTGGATCGCTGCAGTGGTTGCGGAATACGCTCTACGCCAAGAAGATCAAAAAACTCAAGGCGGGGAAAGATCCCGGCAAGTTGTATCCGAAGATGATCGAAGCGGCGGAGAAGGCGCCGGCGGGAAGCGAAAATCTGTTCTTCCTGCCGTACCTGACGGGCGAACGGTGCCCGCATCCGGACCCGCACGCCAAGGGAGCGTTCATCGGCCTGACGCCGCGGCATGGGCTCAATCACATGATCCGCGCCACGATCGAGGGCATCACTTTTGGCATGCGCGAACAGATCATGATCTTCCGCCAGATGGGCATTGCCGTCGATCAGGTGCGGGCGCAGGGCGGCGGGGCACGCAGCGATTTCTGGCGGCAATTGCAGGCGGATATGTATGGTGCGCCGGTGGTCACGATCAACGTGAGCGAAGGGGCGGCCCTCGGCGTGGCGATCCTCGCGGCGGTGGGCGCCGGTGCTTACGGGAGTGTTCCGGAAGCGTGTCAGGCAATCATCAAGGTTAAGGAAAAGAGCACGCCGGCCCAGAAGGCTGTCGCGCTTTATGAGAAGCAGTATCCGAAATATGCAGCGCTTTATCCGGCACTGAAAAATTCGTTCGCTGCGCTGGGCGATTGATCGATAGCGCCGGACAAGTATCGACGTCGACTAGGATTTGAGAAACCGCTTCGTCAAGCGCTGATGCCACGGGGCATCCTGCCAGTTCTTGAACTGCGGTTGCACGTAATTGTGCGGCGTCCAGCCCCACATCCGCGCGTCGATGGCATCTTCGACGGACCACTCCGCCCATTCCAGCAGCCACGACCAATCCAGATCCGGCGAATCAAAGTAATACCAGCACGCCCATGATTCTGATGTCGTCAGCGGCATGCCGCGGCGCTGCGACCACTCGGCAAACGCCAGCAGCTTCGCCCGCTGGCGCGCCCGCAGCATCGGCGCCATTGCGGCGTGCGTCTTCATCGCCGCATCCGACAGCGGCTTGTGAAATTCCGTATCCGTAAACAGCCGATCCATGTAGTCGTGAAAGCGCGTGCGGTTCGTCCACCGGGGATCGGCATCGGCATAGAAATGCACATCCAGGCAGTCAAATTCCAGCGGCACATCCAGCCAGCGCAGATCGCCATGAATCGAAGCAGTGAACCGCAATTCGGGGAACTCCCGCTGCAACAAGCGCATCGCGTCGTTGAGATCCTTGGCCAGAAACGCAATCTGCGCCGGGGTAAACGCATCACTTCGCGCGTGCCAGCCGGCACCGGTCTCTTTTTCAAAACGAGCCAGGAACCCCGGCAGGAAGTAGGGCACTTCGTTGGCAATGTCGATGTAGATAAGATTTTTCAATCCAAAACGTGACTTCCAAACCGTCAGAAGTTCCAGCCACATTTCGGCGGCTTCCACATGCGTCGTCGGCACCCGGCGCGGCTTGGGCCCCCACTTCTCCTGGCAGAACCACCAGGCGCTCAGCGTGTAATGAAAACCTTTTGCCAGGGCCTTTCCCATGAATTCGATTTGCCACCGCCCCACCGGCCCGGTTACCGCCGTGTTCCAGTTCCAGGGCATGTAGGGCATCTGTGGATCGACAAAATTCAGCACCGTTTCGGGCGAACGCAGATCCACCCATTGCAGGAGTGGATCCAGCCGCAGCGTGTTGTAGCCGCGATCGGCGGCCTCGTTGAGGACGCGGTCGTAATCGGCAAAGGAATTGTCCGGCAGATGGCGCAGGCACCAGGCCTGATCCCACATGGCCAGCGTCAGCCGGGTGGGGTCGAGACCGTTGCGCATATCAAACGTGTCCGCTACGCCGCCGGTGGACTTCCGATCCGAGGGGATCTGCATCGGAAAATCACTGCTCATCGTTTACATCCTGCAGCTCTTTGCCATAGAGCACCGAGTATTTGAGCATTACGCCGATCGTCGTCTTGTATGCCACGACCAGACCGAAGCGGCCGTCCAGAAAACTCCCCCGCAGCACGTAATATTTCAGGAACGTCATCGACGGTCGAAAGAGCAGGTTCAGCCACCCAGCATGCTTTCCCCTCTTCTTCATGTTCTCAGCCAGTTCCTCCGCATACAGCGCCTGGCGGACGCCTTCATTGAAATCCGTCGGTCGATACGCGGTGAGACAATTGTGCAGGATCGATCCGCGCAAAGCCCCCTCGGAAAAACTTTCCTTGGCCTTTCGGATTTCCGGGAGACTGCGGGGATCCCACTCGACGCGATCCCGATGCACAAAGC
Source organism: uncultured Phycisphaerales bacterium (assembly GCA_903845195.1). Classification (GTDB taxonomy): domain Bacteria; phylum Planctomycetota; class Phycisphaerae; order WQYP01; family WQYP01; genus CAIMWO01. The sequence goes on along the minus strand of CAIMWO010000037.1, from coordinate 609 downwards.
GCGTCTGAAAGTCCGGGCTCCAGCAGCGCACGTAACGCCGGGCGATGAAATTCTTCCGCGGCATTCTGAACAGGGCCCGGCCACGGAGTTGGGCCTCGGCCAGCGCGAAAATCTCCTGACGCAGTTCGTCCGAGCATTCCTCATCCATGTCCAGCATCAGCACCCATTCGTGCCGACACTGACTGACGGCAAACTGGCGCTGCGGATTGAAGCCGGGCCAGTCGTGATGAATCACGCGCACTTTTCCGGGCAGGTGATTGCGGGCGATGTCGGGCGTGCCGTCGGTACTGCCGGAGTCGACGACGACGATGTCGTCGCACCACGCCAGCGAATCCAGGCAGCGCCGAATGAGCGGGGCGCCGTTGTTACAGATCACGCATGCGGAGATGGACGGGGACGTCGACATGCTGCGGATGATAACGGGGAGTGCTTGAGTATGGGAGTCGGCGCGCCTCTGGTCCCATGGCACAGCAGGGCAATCGCATTCTCTATGATTGGGCTGTTGCAGGGCTTAGGTCTGGTCCGATGGTACTTTTCCCGGGAAGGAGTTCCGGGAGAAGGAGCCGAGGATGGGCCATTCGATTGCGAAAGCTTTTGGCAGTCTGCAGG
>CAIMWO010000036.1 GCA_903845195.1 uncultured Phycisphaerales bacterium | reverse complement strand
GTGCCGCTGAGGACCGCGTCGGTCACGGAGAAGGTCTGGTTGGTCACGGCGGTGCCGTCGACCGTGAAGTTGACATTAGAGATCGAGCCGAATTCGGCGCTGACCGAAGAACTGAAGCTGCCGCTGATCAGGCCGGTGGAGGTGGCGGTTCCGCCGATGGCGTAGGTGGCCGTCTGGGTGGCCACGCCGCCGTTGAAGATGTTGCTGCCGCTGCTCAGGCCGAGGGTCAGGCCGTCAGTGGTCGTGGGGGCGAAGCTGCCCAGGGTGGCATTGGCGGTGACATTATTGAGGCCAGAGCTGGCGACGGTGATGCTGCCGTTGGTCGGCGTCGGGGTCCCGCCGGCATTGAAGCGGCCCAGGTGAATCACGCCGCTGTTGCTGGGGGTGAAGGTGCGCTGGTTGACCGCATCGCCCGTGACGTTGACGACGACATTAGAGATCGAACCGAGTTCGGCGGTGACTGGAGAAGAGAAGCTTGCACCGGTCAAGGTGCCGGCCGTGGCCGTGCCGCCGATGGTGTAGGTGGCCGTCTGGGTGGCCACGCCGCCATTGAAGACGGCCGAATCGCCGGTCGTCAGGGTCAGGCCGTTGGTGTTGGTGCCGGAGAAGCTGCCCAAAGTCGCGTTAGCCGTGACGGCATTGAGGCCCGAGCTGCTGATGGCCGAAGAACCCGTCGGGGTGCCGGAGGCCAGGAAGCGGCCCAAAGCAATCGTCGGCGTGCCGACGGTGAAACTGCGCTGGTTGACGGCCGTACCCGTAACGTTCACCACCACGTTGGAGATCAAGCCGAGTTCGGCAGTGACCGGAGCTGAGAAGCTGGCGCTGGTCAGGGTGCCCACAGAGGCCGTGCCGCCGATGGTGTAATTGGCCGTCTGGGTGGCCAAGCCGCCGTTGAAGACGGTTGAATCGCCGGTGGTCAGAGTCAAGCCGTTGGTGTTGGTGCCGGTGAAGCTGCCCAGAGTCGCGTTGGCGGTGGCGCTGTTGAGGCCCGAGCTGCTGATTGCAGATGAACCGGTCGGAGTGCCGGTCGCCAGGAAGCGGCCCAAAGCAATCGTCGGCGTGCCGACAGTGAAGCTGCGCTGGTTGACCACGACGACCGAAGAGGTATTGACGGTGGCCGTCGGGGTTCCAACAAAGGTGGTATTGGTGACGGTAGCGCCAGGGGTAAGGGTAACCGTCTGAGCCGTGCCGGGGGCGGTGAAGGTGAGGCTGCCTGAGCTGGCGTTGGCACTCTGCGCCAAGGCGGTGCCGGAGCCGGCGGTTCCCGTGATATCCGGCGAGGCCGTGAGGCTGGAATAGTTGAGGGTGTCCTGCGTGCCCGTGCCGGTGTTAGTGATCTTGGCGGTCAAGCCGGTGACGGTGCTGCCGACGAGAGCGCGGGCAGGAGCGCCAACAATAGAAAGGGTGTATTGGCCGTTGGAGGCGACAGGGTTGCTGATCGTCAGGTCGATTTCCTTAAGGGTGGCATTGTTGGTGAAGGTGTAGGTCTTGCCGGACAGCGGCGTCGTGCCGACAGTCAGACCGGCGATCGAGTTCACCAATGTGCCATAGGTAAAGAGCTTGTAGGTCCCGAGACCGAGAGTGCCCTGGCTATTGAGCCCGGCGTTGTCGAGCAGGTTGATGGTGACGGTACCAGAAGAGGGAAGTGTGAGGGTACCGGCGGTAACGTTCAACAGACCCGAGACGCCGTTGCTGGCCGAAGAGTTGATGGTGCCGCCGACGGTGCCTGGGGTGCCGAAGTACAAGTCGAGGGTGGTGCCGGCAACCACGGTAAGATTGTTGCTGTAGGTGGTGGTGCCGATTGGGGCGGAGGCATTGCCGCCTGGGTTCAGGTGGCTGGTGCTGGAGGTTGTGACGTTACCGGCGACCGTACCGTAGCCGCCCAGATACTGGTTGGTGCCGAGGATGAAGCCGCCGGAGGCAGTGATGCCGGTGACGTCAAACTTGGCGTTGGAATTGGTAGAGGAGTCGCCGACAATGATCTTGGCGCTGTTGGCAATGTTGTTATTGCTGGTGGAACTGGTCAGTTTGAGGATACCCCAGGCGGACCCCACGGTTTGGGCGTTGGGCCCTCCAAAGGTGACAGTACCTGCGATAGTTGTGTTGCCAGTGTAGGTATTATTCCCGCGGAACTCAGTAGTTCCGGTATTGACGCCAGTAGTGGCCGACGCAATGCGCAAACTACCATTGCCGCTGATATTGGCGGTTATGCGAGATATTTCGGTATTGTTTGACGTCATAAACGTCGCTGTACCACCGGCCGTACCATTCGAATCACCAATCTTGATATTCCCCGCCAGCGTATCGATGGCGTTGGTCACATTGTTTGCATCGCTCATGGCGTAAAGGCTGCCATTGTCCATGCGTAGATCGTTGATTGTGACCGTCGTGCTATTGCCTTTGTTGCGAAATTCGCCATTGGTACTGAGTTCGAGATAGTCACCAGCAAAGGTCACGCTGGTGTTCGCATCCGGCCGAAGGATATTGGCCCCGGTCACATAGCCATTGCCCGCAGTCGGCGCTACGTTGCCAGGCCAATGGGACCCGCCGCTGAAGCTGTTCTGCCCAGAGGTATCGGTTCCAGTCATATTAATGATGGCACCATGGGCAGATGGAGCAAAGAGCCCCATGCCGGCCACTGCGGCCACGGCGGAAGCGAGGACGAAATTTCGGGTGGAACGACGGACTTGCCCACGAGAGAAAGAAGTGCGCATACAGCAGACCCTCGAAAGAGATGACTCCCTCCGCCGTGCACTCGCATCAGCGGTACAGACTTCTCTCTCGACCCTGCCGGTCTCTCTCTCTTCTCGTTGGGATTTCTAACTACTCAGAAGAAATGGACGAACCGTTGCTAGGCTCGTGTTAAATTTACATCCGAATTTCGCGCCGTGAACCCGAGTTCGCGCTAATCTTTTTCACTTCGCAACAAATCGTAAGACTCAGTCAGTTTCGCCTTTGATCGAATGTGATGCTGCGTCCTAGCAAGATTCGACCGGACTAATTTTCTCATAAATGAAATTCTGTGGTGAAAACCTAGGCGATTCAGAGCGAGATACGCGAACTCAAGTATTCCCCAACATCTAGCACCATGCCAGCCGGTAACGCGCGAATCTTTCCCACTTTTTGACATTATGGGCAAAAAGTGATTTTTATACCGGGAAATCCACCCTATCATTTCCTCTGATCACTACCTTCTCTAAAAAACAGAGGTACCGAACATGCGGCGCATCGGCGTCATCGTCGACCTGATCGGTCAATATGGCCGTACAGTCCTCTCAGGCATTAACCGTTTTGCCTTGGCCAATGGCCAGATACATTATGCGGTCAGGCCCCGCTGGCTGGAATTGGAGCCTTTGGAAAACTGCGAGCATTGGGATGTCGACGGCATGATCGTCCAGCTGGCCTTTCTGAAATTCGTCGATAAGCTCCGGCAACTGAATATCCCCACGGTGAATGTATCGACGATCGTCGCCGATACCGGATTACCAACCGTGGCCGTGGACTGCGCGGCGATCGGTCGCATGGCCGCGGAGCATTTGCTGGAACGCGGCTTGCGAAATTTTGCTTTTTTTGGGACCGAGACGCACTTCTCTGCATTACGAGGGGCAGCCTTTGCCCAGCGCATCGCAGAAGCAGGATGGCCCTGCCATTGCCCGCACATATCCGTTAACGAAGCCCGGCGCGGTGCAACCAATCGCCAGGAATTCCTTGGCGTCCTGCGGACTTTGCCGCAACCCTTGGGAGTGTTTGCGCCCAACGACGACGGTGCCGCCCAGATCATCGAGGCGTGTACCGACATTGGCATCGCAATTCCCGAACAGTTCGCCGTGCTGGGTTGCGACGCCGATGACCTCATTAACAGTTGTTCGCGGCCTTCTCTCTCCAGCATTTCGGTTCCGGCCGATCAGGTGGGCTTCGAGGCGGCGCGAATGCTACTGGATTTGATGGATGGAAAACCCGTGGCGGCATCGAAAATGCTTCCGCCCAACGGGGTGATCACACGCAAGAGCACGGACATCCTGGCGATCGATGATCGCGAAGTGGCCGAGGCCCTGCGTTATATCCGGCAGAATGCCCACAAGCAGATCCGGGTAGAAGAAGTCGTTCGGCAGGTGCCGCTATCCAGACGGGTACTCGAACAGCGGTTTCGGAAAGTGGTCGGGCGTTCGCCTCTGGCGGAGATCCAGCGGGTGCAATTGGAACTGGCGCGGCAACTGCTGGTGGAAACCGACCTGCAGATGCCTGAGATCGCCGAACGCAGCGGTTTCGCGCGGGCCTCCTACTTCGGCGAAGTTTTTCGGAAGAAATTCGCCATGACGCCGACGGATTATCGCCGCCGTCACCGGCAGCGGGGCTCGGCGGCGGGGGCCGACAACCTGTGAGCGTAAGTTTCTGTTGCCGGGCGCCCGATTCGACCGCAGACGTTTACAACACAAACTTCGCGAGCGACAATCCAGCCTGTATTTGAACTGCGGACCGGATCGAGGTTTCTGCCATGATCATCGAAAGAATTGCGCGCCCCACGCTTACGGCCGTCGAACTCGATCATGGCGATGAATTGCACTTCGTCCTGGCGGGCGGTCAGACGCGGCGAATTCGGGTGCTCAAGAGCGGCGCGGAAGTGGAGCAGTCGAATCTTGCCACCCTGCCCAAGCCCGGGCCGCTGGCCAAGGTCGTGCTCCGCATGTACCTGTGCCTGTCGATCGATGGGCACGAATTCTCGATTGCCCGGCGCGTCGGCAGCCCGGAAAGCTTCTATTCGCCGTGGGAGTTTTTCGGCCTGCGTTTGTGGTTTGATGCCTGCACGGGCCTCTTTGATCATCTGAAGGAAGATCACGGCTCGTGCAAGCCGCGGAAGCATGTGCGGCTGGCAGTGCAGGATGCGTCGCAGCGGATTTGCCCCGTGCTGCTGCATCCGTGGTGTCCGCTGCACGAGGGGGGATTGCGGATCGAAGAGTGTTACCAGGGTTCTGACTGCTGGATGGGACCGTATTTCGGCGTCGATGCCCACGGCGGACTCGATATCAATCATCCCGCGGGCACGCCGATCTGGACGCCGATCGCATTGGATGATCATCGCTATTTCAACAGCATTGCGGCAGGCGACAACAACAACCGCTGGCGCGGTACGCGACGGTGGGCGGATGGTTCGACGTGGGTTTTGCAGGTCCATCATCTGCTACGACTACGCGTCAAGGAAGGCGGACCCCTCGATGCCGGAGTCCTTCTGGCCGATGCCGCGGGTGTGCACATCGGCAGCCACGAGCACAGTCATTTTGTATTCGGGGTGATCGAGCCCGGCGCCGCCGAGTCCGACAAAATCCTGCTCGATCCCTGGATCCTCTTCTGGCAGATGTATCAGGATCGGCAATCGGTGATGCGGCGGTGAGAGTGCGCGCTTCGAACGCTCATTATTTTGTCCGTAGCGCGCGATGGCCGATGTCTTTGCGGTACTGCATACCGTCGAAATGAATCTTGGCAATCGCGGCGTGGGCTTTTTCGCGGGCCTCTTCCAGCGTGTCGCCGATGGCGGTGACGCCCAGCACGCGCCCGCCGGCCGTGATGATCTTCCCGTCTTTGCTCGCCGTGCCGGCATGGAAGATCTGCACGTCGGCAGTCTTGGCGGCTTCGTCGAGACCCGTGATGACGACGCCCTTCTTCACCTGATCATCCGGCTTCCAACCGTATCCTTCGGACGCCAGCACGACGCAGACGCTGGTGCGGTCATCCCATTCCAGCGTGATGTCATCCAGCTTCTGGTCGATCGTGGCCAGCATCACTTCGACGAGGTCGGACTTCAGGCGAAGCATCAACGCCTGACATTCCGGATCGCCGAAGCGCGTGTTGAATTCGAGAACTTTAGGCCCGCCCGCGGTGAGCATCACGCCTGTGAAAAGCATGCCGCGAAAATCGATCTCGTGGCGTTTGAGCGTATCGAGCAGGGGGACGATTACTTCACGCTGACATTTATCGATGATGGTATCGGTGAGGATCGGTGCGGGAGAGTACGCGCCCATGCCGCCGGTGTTGGGGCCGGTGTCGCCGTCGCCGATGCGTTTGTGGTCCTGTGCGCCTTCAAGAATGTACGCACTGGAGCCGTCGACGAACGCGAAGAGTGAGATCTCCGGGCCGTCGAGGCGTTCTTCGACGACGATGGTGTTGCCCGCATCGCCGAACGCTTTCTTTTCCATGATCAGGCGGACGGCGTCGATGGCTTCGACGGGGTCGGAACAGACGATGACGCCCTTGCCCTTGGCGAGGCCGGCAGCTTTGACGACGAGAGGCTCAGCCCGCGATTCGACGAATGCCAGTGCAGACTTGAGGCTGGTGAACGTGCGTCCTTCTGCGGTCGGGATGGAAGCGTCACGCATCATCTTCTTGCTGAAAGCTTTGTCGGCCTCAAGCTGGGCGCCGGCGCGGGTCGGCCCGAACGCCTTGATCTTCTTTTCGCTCAGCGCATCGACCAACCCCAGGGCCAGCGGGTCTTCGGGTCCGACGACGACCAGCTCGACGCCCAGGTCCACAGCGGCTTGAACGAGTGCGGGAACGTCGTTGGCCTTTATGGGCAGGAGATCGCCCAGCGCCGCCATGCCGGGATTGCCCGGGGCGATGAACAGCCGATCGCACAAGGGCGACTGCTTGATTTTCCAGGCAAGAGCGTGTTCGCGACCGCCGGAACCAACGAGGAGAATTTTCATGGTCTTTCGCTCATTTGGGCTTTCAGGAAGCGCGTCAAGCACCGGATTTCCATCCGGTGCTCCGTGGGTTCCGTTACCGTGCCATCATGCCGGATTGTTTGGCGTATTCAAAAACGCCGCCGGCGTCGATGATGGGGGTGACGTCGCCGAGGGGTTTCAGCGTGTACGATTTCTTCTGCGTGAGATTCTTAAGGGTGCTGGTCTTGACGTCGATCTCCAGTTCATCGCCCGTCTTGATTTCCTCGCAGAGCCGGTCCGTGGTTTCGAAGGGGACGAGGTAGCCGCCGTTGATGGAATTACGGAAGAAAATGCGGGCGTAGAACTCGGCGACGACGCAGGTGGCGCCGGCTTCGGCAATGGCCAGCGGCGCGTGCTCGCGCGATGACCCGCAACCAAAATTCTTGCCGCCGATGACGATGGCGTAGTCGCTCTTGAATTCGTTCGGTCGCACAAAGCGGCGATCGCCGAAGGGAAGCCCGGACTGCCCCGCCGGAACCCCGTCCATGGCATACATCCCAAAGTACTTCCGCTCGCTGGCGTCGGAGGGATTGTAAGCCAGGAACTTGGCCGGAATGATCTGGTCGGTATCGATGTTATCGCCCAGGACAAAGGCCTTGCCGCGGATGGTGGTGTTCATGGTAAAGAAACCTCGGAAAAACGATGAAGCGGGTAGTGTAGGGAATCATATAGAGTGCGACAAGCGGCGACGATTCTGGCGACGATTCTGGAAGCTGATCGGGCCGGTAACATTTGCCACGTCTGAAAGCGATCTATTAATGTCTAACGTTCCCGCAACATTTTTTGCGCAGCAGTTGCCGGTACGCTCAGCGCCAAGGGAGGGTTTTTCTTCCACCTGAAGTTTTTATGTAAACTACCCAAATTACCTTCTGGGTCGCGCGTCAATACTAGTATTTAGGCACCTAAAAGCGAAAATAAGGACCCAAAGGTGAGTTGGTGAAGTATTTACCAATGAAAAAGTCTCATGTTGAGTCACGCAGAAAATTCACTAATATGTATTTATGTGCGCAATTTTGGCATATTAATGGATATTTTTGTCGTTCTTTTTTTGACGGACCCCGTTTTAAGGGTTAGATTTGCATAGTTGTACTAATTGGCTCGCGGATATTGCGCTATTTTGGTCGCTCATGTCGGACCAGAAGCGATCAAAGATTCCAGCAAGTAGATGCCTTTCCGGGCGTCTATTTACGCGGGGGAAATGAGAGAGCCGCGGGCGCTAGGCCCGACAAATCGGCAGGGATCCAAGAGAGAGACAATCAGGGCGAGAGAGAAGTCTGTACCGCTTTGCGAGTGCATGGCGGAGGGAGTCTCTTTCGAGGGTTGTTTCATGCGTAAGTCTCTCGCTCGTCGGTTCAATCAGCTCAACAAAAAACTCGTTCTGGCTTCTGCGGTGACCGCGGCAGTCATGGCCAGTGCCATGCCGGCATCGGCGGCCATCACTTATCCGGATCCCACTTAAATCTCGCGCGCGGTACGGCGCATGTTAGGTTGCGCACTTTCACGGAAGCGGCGATGCTTAAGCCTCTGCAAGGAGGCGTCTATGAAAGTGGATTGGAAAGACCCGGGCGATGCG
>CAIMWO010000035.1 GCA_903845195.1 uncultured Phycisphaerales bacterium | reverse complement strand
GACGAACGAAGGCACCACGAACTGGCTGACCGCAATTGGCGGATCGCTGGACAGCAGCGATCTGGGCAAGTTCGGCGTGGATACCGTGGACCACACGGTGTGGGCGGTGTTGAACCACAACAGCGAGTTTGCGGTGATTCCAGAACCGGCATCGCTGGGTCTGTTGGGCCTAGGCGCCATCGGCCTGCTGAGCCGCCGCCGCAAACGGTAACTAGATTCAGCGAACGGATTGAGCGCCGTATGCCCGGTGAATTCACGCGGTTCGTGCGGGTCGATCCGATAGACCGGCGTGAGCGCCGAGTTTCAACAAAAGGCGAGTGTCGATTCGGAGGGAAACGGGGGCAAACCGAAGGAATGCGAAAATTCCTCCGGTGATGTAAGTTCCTGTGATTTCTGTGGTTATCCGAGGATGCCGCCGTTTTCCCGACGGCATCCTCGAATCATTTGGGCAGAGCCGGAATCGAACCGGCGACACAAGGATTTTCAGTCCTTTGCTCTACCAGCTGAGCTATCTGCCCGCAGGGTGAACGGGACAATGTACGCTGGCGGTGCGGCATGAGTCAAGCCGCCAGGAAAGTGCGCAGCGAATACGGGAATCCGAATTTTTACCGGTCGGGCGCGAGGCACTCGCTACTTGGTGTCGATCAGGTTGCCTTCGCCTTCTTCTTCGGGCACGACGCGGGCGGCGCCGACGAGTTTGTCGCCTTCGTCGAGGCGGAGGAGGCGGACGCCCTGGGTGGCGCGGCCCATTTCGCGGAGTTCGCCGGTGACGCCGATGCGGACGACCTGGCCGTTCTTGGAGATCATCATGAGTTCATCGCCGTCGCGGACGGCTTTTACGCCGACGACGGGGCCGTTGCGGTCGGTGGTCTTGATGTTGATGACGCCTTTGCCGCCACGGTGGGTGAGGCGGTATTCCTCGACGGGGGTGCGTTTGCCATAACCGTTTTCGCAGGCGACGAGGACGGTGACCTGGTTTTCGCCGGTTTCCTGGCCGTGGGGAATGATGACCATATCGACGACGAGATCGCCCTTGCCCAATTCGATGCCTTTGACGCCGCCGGCCTGGCGGCCCATGTCGCGGACTTCGGTTTCATCGAAGCGGACGGCGAGGGCGTTATCGGATTTGCTGCCGCTGGTGCAGAGCATGATCTGGTCGTTGCCATTGGTGACGGCGACGCCGATGAGGTTGTCCTTGGGTTCCAGGCCGATGGCGATGATGCCGCGTTTCATGGGGTTGCCGTAGGCCTTGAGGAGGGTCTTCTTGATGACGCCCTGCGAGGTGGCGAAGACGAGGTGTTTGCCTTCGTCTTCGAAATCGCGGACGGCGAGGACTTCGGCGAGCTTTTCGTCGGGCATCATCTGGAGCAGATTGGCGATGGCGCGGCCCTTGCTTTGGCGGGAGAGCGCCGGGACGTCATAGACTTTCTGCCAGTAGCAGCGACCGAGGTTGGTGAAGAACATGAGGTAGTCCTTGGTGCTGGCGATGAAGAGGGTGGAGATGAAGTCGCCTTCCTTGGAGTCGGCGCCGATGATGCCGCGGCCGCCGCGGCCCTGCTTGCGGTAGGTGTCGAGGGGCATGCGTTTGATGTAGCCTTCGTGGCTGATGGTGACGACGGCCTGCTCGTCGGCGATGAGATCTTCGATGTCGATGTCGGTGGCGTCGTTGGTGATCTTGGTGCGGCGTTCATCGGCGTACTTTTCTTTTATCTCGATGATGTCTTCGCGGATGATGTCGTAGACGAGTTTCGGATCGGCGAGGATCAATTCGTAGCCTTCGATCTCCTCGACGAGCTTGTTGAACTCCTCCGCCAGCTTGTCGATTTCGAGTCCGACGAGGCGTTGCAGCTGCATGATGAGGATGGCGTCGGCCTGGGCAGACGACAGCGTCATGCCGCCGTTGTTCTTGACTTCTTCGTCGATGCGTTTTTTGAAGGCCTTGGGAATTGCGGCCTTCCAGGTGAGGGCCTCGTCGATGGAGAATTTTTTCTTCATCAGGTTGATCTTGGCGGTGGGAACGTCGGGCGAGATTTTGCGATTGCGCAGGAGTTCGATGACGCCCATGATTTCAATCTTGCCGCCGCCCTTCTTGCCGGTGATTTCTTCGGTGTGAATGTCGGCCAGGGCGAGGATGAGGCCTTCGAGGATGTGGGCGCGCTGCCGGGCTTTCTTGAGGCGGAACTGCGTGCGGCGGCGGATGACTTCAAAGCGGTGCTCGATGTAAAGCCGGATCATGTCTTTGAGGCCCAGCGTCCGCGGCTGGCGGTTGACCAGGGCGATGTTGATGATCGAGAACGTGTCCTGCAACTGCGTGTTTTTGTAGAGCTGGTTGATGACGACGTTCGGATCGGCGTCGCGTTTGAGTTCGACGACGATGCGGACGTTGTGCTCGCGGTCGGATTCGTCGCGGACATCGGAGATGTCCTTGATGCGTTCTTCCTTGACGTTTTCGGCGATCTGCTCGACGAGCGTTTTCTTGTTGACCTGGTAGGGAATCTCGGTGATGACGATTTGTTCCTTGTTGCCGCGGAGGCCACTTTCGATTTTGACTTCGCCGCGGACAATGATGCGGCCGCGGCCGGTGAGGTAGGCGTCGTAGATGCCCTGGCGGCCGCAGATAATGCCGTAGGTGGGGAAGTCGGGGCCCTTGACGATTTTCATGAGGTCTTTGACGGTGCATTCAGGTTCGTCGATGACCTTGACGATGGCATCGCAGATTTCGGCCAAGTTGTGCGGGGGGAGGCTGGTGGCCATGCCGACGGCGATGCCCTGCGATCCGTTGACCAGCAGGTTGGGAAATTTCGAGGGGAGGACGGTGGGCTCTTCGCGGCTTTCGTCGTAGTTGGGGATGAAATTGACGGTGTCTTCCTTGATGTCTTCCATCATTTCCATGGCGGGGGCGGCCATGCGGGCTTCGGTGTATCGCATGGCGGCGGGCGGGTCGCCGTCGATGGAGCCGAAATTTCCCTGTCCATCGACGAGTTTGTGGCGCATGTTCCAATCCTGGGCGAGGCGGACCAGGGTGGGGTAGATGACGGCTTCGCCGTGGGGGTGGTAGTTACCGGAGGTATCGCCGGCGATTTTGGCGCACTTACGATGTTTGGAGCGCGGTCCGAGTTGGAGGTCATTCATGGCGACGAGGATGCGCCGCTGGGAGGGTTTGAGGCCGTCGCGCACGTCGGGGAGGGCGCGATCCATGATGGTGCTCATGGCGTAGGTGAGATAGCTTTCCTGGAGTTCCTGTTCGATCTGCAAATCGGTAATCCGAGCATCCTGGTCGAACATATCAGATCCCTTAGATTGGAAGATTCGTTCGGTAAAAAATAGGGAGACCCACCACGGCTGGCAGCGTCCTCCTTGACGGGGGATATTGTATTCGAATCGGCGCGTTTTCGCGAGCGCCGAATGATGCTTGGGGATGAGCAATTTTGCGAAAGAGTTCTGGGCGGAAGGGGTTGCAAAAGAGACCGAAATCTGAGCCTGAGGATGGGTCAAAATGGCATCGAAATTCCATCTGCGCCGCTTTAGTAGGGGAATTTGCGCCAAGAGGGGTCGCGAGCATCAAGTCGCCCTGCTGGGCTTCGGTTACGACGGCCGCCGTCACCCTGGACGCACCAGCGCAAACATCCACGCGTGTGTGAAGTGGGGGGCGCGGGATCAAGCGGGTGCGGCACCGGGGGCGGGACTCAAATCGCCGCGCGGCAGCGTGAAATGAAAGATGGCCCCGTTCGGGTGGTTGGGCACGACGCCGATGGTTCCGCCGTGCGCTTCGACGATCTCCCGGGCGATGGTCAGTCCCAGCCCCACGCCGGCGGCGCCCTCGGCCGAGCTGGGAATACGGACGTACCGTTCAAACACGCGATCGCGGTATTCCAGGGGGACGCCCACCCCGTCATCGGCGACGGCAAATTGAACCAGCGTTTCGGCCGCCACGGCACTGACCTTTACATGTCCGCCCTGATGCGAGTATTTGCAGGCATTGGCCAGCAGATTGCCCAGCACGTAGGAAGCCCGCCGCAGATCGATGCGGACCGGGGACAGATCGTTGGGGACCTGGACATCCACCGTGATGTCTTTGGCGCGGAAATCGCGTAACAACGGCTCCAGGGCCGTGTCCACCAAATGCCGCGGCAAGACTGCGGCGAACTGCATGTCGGCGCGTCCGGCTTTGAGGCGGCCCAGATCCAGCAAGTCTTCAATCAGCCGGTTCAGGCGATCGGCGTCGTCGCGCGCGGTCTGCAGCAGCTCAAGCTGGCGCGGCGTCAGATGCAGGGACGTATCTTCCAGCAACAAGAGGATCGACATCTGGATCGAGGTGAGCGGCGTTTTGAGTTCGTGCGAAACGGTGGAAATCAGGCCGCTCTTGGCTTCGTCGATCTGACGGAGTTGAGTGGCATCCACCAGGACGATCAATGTGCCGACGAGATGGCGCTGCTCGTCGAGAATCGGGATTGCATGGGGGAGGAAGAACTTTTCCTGGCCATCATGAAACACCTGGATAGCCGATTCGTAGCCTTTCGGTTCGACCCGCTGCAACGTTCGTTGCACTTCATGCAGCATGGGCACCAACCAGCTCAACCCCAGCGTCTCAACACGTGCCCCGGCCAGGAGACCGAAGAGCGTTTCGGCGGGACGATTGGCCAGTTCGATCACACCATCGGGATTGAGCACCGCCACGCCGTGGGGGAGAGAGTTGATCGCCGAGCGCGTGGTTTCCTGCGTCCGCAGGAGGCCCTGATGATCCAAGCGGCGGGATTCGCGCAGGCTGGTGGTCATGGCGCCCAGAGCCTCGTCGAGTTGGGCGACGACATATTTATCCTTGCCGATTTCCGGAATCTGCGTGGGTTCGGCGAAGTTGCCCTGCTGAATTTCGCGGACCCAGGCGATCATTTTCCGGAGCGGCATCACGGTGAAGCGCCAGATGACCGCGGCACACAGTCCGGCCGCGAGGAGTTCACCGGCCAAAAAGTACGATGCCAGGAGATAATCGCGGGCGACGATTCCGATTGCGGCGGGGATCGCCAGCGCGATCAAGCCGCAGATGCAGATGGACATTCGCCGGTTTGGCATGAGCAATTCCGGAATAATAAGCTGCCGTGAACTGGAAACCCCAGTGACGGATGCTTGCCTCGCTTAGAGAACCGGTGCGTCTCAGATGCCGTATTTTTTGCGGCGGCGCCACAGCGTGGCCGCGTCGATGCCCAGGATTTCCGCCGCCTCTTCCAGCGATTTGGTGGTGGCCAGCACCCGGCGGATGTGCAGTTCTTCCAATTTTTCCAGCGAGATCAACGCGCCCGGCACCGGATCGGGACGCGGGCCGGACATGGCGCCGGGGAGCAATTCCGGGCCGATCCATTCAGTGGTCGTCAGGATCGCACAGCGTTCCACCACATTCCGCAGTTCCCGGACATTGCCCGGCCAGGCGTGCTGGCGGAGGGCTTCTGCGGCCTCGGGCGAAAAACCCATCACGGGCTTGAGACGATTGCGCGTGAAGAAGAGGAGCATCCGTTCGGCCATGGGCACGATGTCATCGCGGCGCTCGCGGAGCGGGGGCAGCTCGATCTGGATCACGTTCAGCCGATAGAGCAGGTCTTCGCGGAAGCGCCCGTCGCGCACGGCCTTATCCAAGTCCACATTCGTCGCGGTGATGACGCGGATATCCGCCCGGCGCGTGAGCTGTTCGCCGACGCGTTCGTACTCGCGGTCCTGGATGAAGCGCAGGAGTTTGGGTTGAATGGCCAGAGGCAGGTCGCCGATTTCGTCGAGGAATAACGTTCCCCCTTCGCACATGGCGATTCGTCCGGGGTTGTCGCGGACGGCGGAGGTGAATGCGCCCTTCACGTGGCCGAAGAGTTCGGATTCCAGCAGTTCGGCCGAGAGGGAGGGGCAACTGACGGTTCCGAACGGTTTTTGAGCGCGTGGAGACCAGCCGTGAATGGCTCGCACCAGCACGCCCTTGCCGGTGCCCGATTCGCCGCGGATGAGGACGGTGGCCTCCGTGGTAGCGACCTGCTGGGCCAGATGTATCGCCCGCTGCATGGCGGGGCTGGTGGAACTGGAAAGATCGACTTCGGGATTGGTTCGTCCGAGGGTTTCCTGCAGGGAGGAGACGTTCTGTTCCAGCTGGCGCATCTCGGCGATCTTCTGGGTGAGGTGTTTGACTTGAATCGGGGTGAACGGTTTGGGCAGGTAATCGGCCGACCCGGCTTTCATCGACTGCACGGCGGTGTCGATCGAGGCGTAGGCAGTGATCACCACGATCTTCATCCAGGGGCTGATGGTGCGGAGTTCGGGGATGAGGTCCAGGCCTTTTTCGGCCCCCAGGCGAAGGTCGACGAAGGCGAGATCAAAATTGCGGCGTGTCGCTTCGGCCTTGGCATCGGTGGGATTGCTTACCGCCACCACCTTGTGCCCCTCGCTCTCGAGGCAGAAGGAGAGGGTTTTGCGGATGTTGATCTCGTCATCCACTACCAGGATGTTCAGGGAGAATGGATTGGTTGTGACCGTATCACTCATTTTTACAACTTCAGAAATGATGTGCCCACCAGGATTGCTTTTATGAGGTTGAACATTAACAGACGGGTCAGGAAAAGAGCAAGCACGAAATCATCATAGGACTGCTAATCTAGGTAAACGTGGCGAACGGGGAGAAGATGCAATAATCTTTCAGAACTTAAATTTAGACGTTGGACGTGTCGGGCGCCGCCTGAAGGATGATTTCCGGACATGACGCAAAAACGGTCGTGGAGTTCTGCAAAACTCCCGCCGATGCGCGTTGTAGTGTTGAGGAGCATCGCATATGGCCGGCAAGTATCTGGGAACTCTGCTCATGGAGCGTGGCATACTGAACCCGCAGCAAGTGGAGGCGGTTCTGGCCCGACAATTGCAAACGGGTCAGCCGTTTGGCCAAACCGCGGTCGTGATGTTCGACATCCGGATGGCGGACGTGTGGCGGGCCCTGGCCCAGCAGCACCGGGACACGACGCCGCGGGTTGACCTGGACCAGTGGGCGTCTCCGCAGAAAGATGCCCTGGAAGTGATCCCCGGCCGGCTGGCCTGGGCGGGCAAGGTGCTGCCGCTGGCGTTCCGGGGCGCGACCCTGATTTGCGCCACGACGCAGCGGAATCTTTGCGATGCGATGGCGATGCTGCATGAGAAGCTGGATATCCCGATCGATTTTGTGCTGACGGACGAACTGCAGCTCAAGCAGCACATCATGGAGAGTTATCCGATGTGATCATTCCTCTCAGGGCCTACGTTTCCTTCCCCTTTGGTTTCCGACCCCAATACCCATTCCAAATCCAGGTGAGGCGAACGCATTTGCGCTGCGCTTACTTAGCACTAACGCGATCTTAACGGCACCATGCATAATCAGCGGCCTGATATCTACGTATTCATGCTGATGGAGAAGCTCATGTCGATTCGCTCCGTGATTTTGCTGGCTGTGGTGGGAATGTCGCTGACGGGTTGTGCGGTGATGGAGCGCAATCATTTTCCGCAGACGCAGGACAAGGTGCCGGTGACGGCGGTTCTGGCGTTCAGCGAGAAGCGGCCGAACGATGAGATCAAGGAAATTTACGAGCAGAACATGTACGACGGCAGTGTGCATTATCTGTTCATCTCGACGGACAAGGACAAGAAGCCCGTGGAAACGTGCATCGCCGCGGACGGCACGCCGATCAACTGATCGCGCCGGCGCGAGCAAGCCATAGGAGCATTCCGCATCGCGAGTGCGGTCTGTGATTTCCCGCACGAATGCGCCATGCCCGTCTTCGGGCCATCGGCGGGTCATTCTTGCACCCCCCTACTGCATCAACTATATTTCAGCGCTTCATTCATGCTGCGCCGGCGCGCGGGTTTTCTCGCGAAAAACTGGGAATCGCACGAAACATGGTCTTCAATTCTCTGTCATTTCTCGTGTTTTTCCCCATTGTTACCGCGTTGTATTTTCTGTTGCCGCACCGTTACCGGTGGATGATGCTGCTGGCGGCCAGCAGCGTTTTTTATATGTACTTCGTGCCGAAGTATATTCTGATTTTGCTGTTTACGATTATCGTCGACTACTTCGCGGGCATCTGGATCGAACAGCAGCGACAAAAGGAGGGCGGGGGATACAAGACGGCGTTCCTGGTTCTCAGCATCATCGCCAACGTCGGCGTGCTGGCGTTTTTCAAGTACTTCAATTTTTTCAATGACAACGCGGCGGAAATTGCACGATTCTTCGGCTGGAATTACCCGATCGAAGATTTGAAGATTCTGTTGCCCATCGGGCTGTCGTTTCACACCTTTCAGGCGATGAGCTACACCATCGAGGTCTACCGCGGCCACCATGCGGCGGAGCGGCACTTCGGCATCTACGCTCTGTACGTCATGTTTTATCCGCAACTGGTGGCCGGACCGATCGAGCGTCCGCAGAGCCTGCTGCAGCAATTTCATCGCGAGCATCACTTCAATGAGACTGATGCGGTCGAGGGGCTGCGGCTGATGCTTTTTGGGATGTTCCAGAAGGTGGTCATCGCGGACCGCGTTGCGCTGATCGTTAACCCGGTGTTCGACAAGCCGGCGGCCTTCCACGGTTTGGCGATCATCATCGCGCTGGTGTTGTTTTCGTTCCAGATCTACTGCGATTTCGCCGGTTATTCCAACATTGCCATCGGCGCGGCGCGGGTGATGGGTTTTCGGCTGATGACCAATTTCAACCGGCCGTACATGGCGCAGAGCGTGTCGGAGTTTTGGCGGCGCTGGCACATTTCACTGTCGACCTGGTTCAAGGATTACGTCTATCTGTCGCTGGGTGGAAACCGCGTTGGGGTGTTCCGGCAGATCTTCAATTTCATGGTTGTTTTCGTCATCAGCGGTCTCTGGCACGGGGCCAATTGGACTTATGTGATCTGGGGCGCGATTCATGGGGTGTGCGTATCGGTGGCGTTGCTCATTAAGAAGGCGAAGGTTGCGCTGGGGGTGATATCGGAGACGCAGAATCCGCCGCACCCGTCGATGTTGGTGCGCAACAGCCGGCGTGTGAGGGTGTTCCTGCTGGTCACGATCGCGTGGACCTTTTTCCGGGCGCGCAACGTCTCGGAAGCTTTCTACATCCTGCGCCGCTGCACGGCCGGCGTGACGGAGGCGCTATCCGACCTGATCCACCGGCAACCGATGCCGACCGGTATTTCGCACAGCCTGGGGCGTATTGGCCCGGTGATTATCGTGATCGTTCTGCTGGTGATCGTGGAGGCGATTCAGGAACGGCTGGGGCCGCAATTCCGTTTCGCGCAGATACCTACCGTGGCGCGCTGGGCCATTTATGAAATACTTCTATTGTGCATTGTGTTCATGTGTGCATTGTGTTCATGGGCGCCAATGGCGGCCCGCAGTTCATCTATTTCCAGTTTTAGAGCATGATCGTGTGGAACTTTTTCAAGAGACTCGCGTACTTTGTCCTGGTGACGGCCGGGATTGTTTTCGTGTTGTGCCGGCTGTCGCTGTGGGGCGGCGCGGTGGATCGCGATATCACGAAGACGCTGTGTGCGGCCAAGCGCAACGCGGTGCGGAGCGGGGTGATCCGGGGGGAACCGGGGCGCACGAATGTGCTGTTCATGGGGGATAGCCAGATACTGGCGGGAATCATGCCGAGCGAATTTGATGGCCTGTGCGATAACCGGACGTATTCCTGGAATCTGGCATTGCCGGCGATGCCGGTGGGGCCGCAATATTTTCAGTTGCAGGACTATCTCAAGAAGAATCCTCCGCCGGCGATCATCGTGCTCAGTCTGGCGCCGTTCGGCGCGCCGCCTTCGCCGCTGTTCGGTTACTACGGAATCCAGGGCGCCGGCGGCTTCGGCGAAATTTATTCCTACTATCGCAATCAGTCGGACTCGACGATTCTGTGGAATTACGTGCTGCCCATCCGCGATCCGCTGTACAGCACGAAATTTCTGCAGCGGGCGAAGACGAGCCTGCTGCATCCGGGGGAAATCGACAAAATACGGGCCGAGAACGACGGCATTGTGTCCCTGATGTTTCAGGGGCGCGGTTACTACTTCATGCACGAGGAAGTGCTGCCGGAGGATTATGTTTTCCCGCAATCGGCGATCGACACGCAGGCGGAGCAGAAATTGCTCTTCGATGAGGATCCGTATGTAAGGCTGTTTTTTGGATTGGCTCAGCAGAACCATATTCGGGTATTGCTGGTGGAGCCGGCGATGGCCACGAATCGGCCGACGAATCGCGTCAATCTGCGGCCCTATTACGAAAAGTTTCAGCGTGACTATGCGGGGACGGTCTTCTTCGCCAAGGATGGCTGGGCGCCCAAGCGTTACGAGAATCGTTTTTTTTCTGATCCGGTGCATCTCAATCGCAGCGGGGCGGAGCGTTATACACGGGATGTGCAGGCGCAATTTGTCGAGGTGTTCGGCACTCCCTGATCCCCCCCCCACCCCCCCCCGCCCACCCCCATAAACAAGGAAGCCTGTCGTTGCTTCTGGGCTGCCGATCAAGGTACGCCAATGCACGCTCGATCAGTTTCTATGCCCAGCCTACGACAGGCTTCTCAACCAATGCTCTGCGTTTTGCCCTTTACTTCTTCCACTTCATTGTTCCCGCGTTGGGGGGCAAAGCAAGTCGAAAGTTGACGGAATTTCGCGTGATTTTTTCGTTGCCGGAAGTAACGGCGCCTACGTGCGAATATGGCCGTTGCCCAGGACAACGTACTTGTAGGTACACAGGTCAGCCGCACCCATTGGTCCGCGGGCGTGAAGTTTGTCGGTGCTGATGCCGATCTCCGCGCCGAGGCCATATTCGCCGCCGTCGGCGAAGCGGGTGGAGCAATTGACCATGACGGAGGCGGAATCCACTTCTGTGGTGAATTTGCGTGCGGCGGCGAGGTCGCTGGTCACAATCGCGTCAGTGTGCTGACTGCCATACCGGGTGATGTGTTCGATCGCCTCATCGATCGAATTCACGGATTTGATGGCGATGATGAAGTCGAGGAATTCCTTGCCGTAGTCTTCTTCCTTGGCGAGTTTGGCATCCTGCAGCAGGCCGATGATGCGGGGATCGGCGCGCATCTCGACTTTCTTTTCGCGAAACGCGGCGGCAATGCGGGGAAGCACCTTGGGGGCGAGATCTTTGTGGACGAGCAGGCATTCTTCGGTGTTGCACAGCGCGACGCCGTCGACTTTGGCGGAGACGGCGATTTTCACAGCCATGTCGGGATCGGCGGATTTGTCGAGATAGACGTGGCAGATACCGTTGTAGTGTTTGATGACGGGAATGGTGGCGGCCTCGACGACGGCGCGGATCAGGCCCTCGCCGCCGCGGGGAATGATCAGATCGATGAGTCCTTCAGCGGTGGCCATGGCGACGACGGCGGCGCGGTCGGTGGTTTCGACGAGTTGGACGGCGTGTTCGTCGATGGCGGCGGCCTTGAGGCCTTCCTTGATGATCGCGGCGATGGCGAGGTTGGAATGAATGGCCTCTTTTCCGCCGCGGAGAATGCAGGCGTTGCCGCTCTTAAGACAGATGCCCGCGGCATCGGCGGTGACGTTGGGCCGGCTTTCGAAAATGATGGCCACGACGCCCAGGGGCACCCGGCGTTTTTCGATGCGCAGGCCATTGGGGCGGTCGTAGGCTTCAATGGTCTGGCCGACGGGGTCGACTTGCAGGGCGATTTCACGCAGGCCTTGGGCCATGGCTGCGATCTTCTTTTCGGGCAGCGCAAGCCTTGCGATCAGCGGAGGAGCGAGACCGTCTTTCTGGGCTTGGTCGAGATCCTTCTGGTTCTCAGCGATGAGGCGAGGCTGGTTGGCCAGGAGGGCGTCGGCGATTTTATTGAGTGCGAGGTTTTTCTGCGCGCCGGAAAGGGTGGCGAGCTGGCGCGCGGCGACGCGCGAGTTTTTGGCCATGGCATGGATCAGGTCGGTGACGGATTGAGAGGTTTGGGCGGTCATGGGACGGCTCCGGGACGTTGGTGAATGCGAAGGATTGTAGCAGAAACGGGGGGAGGCGGGGGAGGAGGCGGCGGGGTGAGGCGGTGGCCAGCACCGTCGCGTTGGACGACGACGATAAATTAGCCACAAATGAACACGAATGAACACAAATGTGTGAGAAGAGAAGACGAAGGGGTGTGATCTTCAAACTGTTTTGGTTCGGCCTTTGCGTCTGTTTGTGTTGATTTGTGGCTCATTCTTTTCGCCGTCCAGCGCTGTGTTGTTAGATGACCTTGTAGTTGCTCAGTTCGTAGACGAGGCTGCGTTTGGGGTTGGCGGGGTGGACGAGGACGGTGACGACTTCGGAGACGTTCACGGCGTCCCATTTGCTTTTGCTGTTGACGGTCATGCGGCGTTGGCGCTGTGTGCCGGAGGAATCTTTGTAGGTGTATTTCACGGAGTAGGTGGTGTACTTGCTCCTTCGAACGATTTTGTCGGTGATGACTCCGAGGACGGGGATGCCGACGCGGACGAGATGGCGTTCGCGGGCGGGGCGGATGCAAATTGCCCAAAGGTAAAAGGTTGCCAAGGTACAAACGACCAGAATGATGATGCCGGTTTCCAGGAGTTTCGACCAGACGTCTTTGTATCGAGGCAGGCCCGCGATTTGGAATGGCCAAACGTGCAGGTAGCGGACGGTCGTGGCGAACGGGACCTGGCGCTGTGCAGTGAAGTAGTTGCTGGAAGAGACATTTTCCTCGTCGCGGTAACTGCCCTGGGGGAGGGTGTAAGTGAACACGAGGTAGTAGGAGGTGTGTTTGCCACGGGAGATGTAGGCACGGACGACTTGACCGGGGGTGTCGGTGCCGCTGTACGCCCAAGCGACAGTCAGGGAAAAGTAGAATAAGCATCCAGTGATGGCGCACGACGCCGCCAGCGCGAAGAAGCGTCGTAACCAGAGACCGAATCCGGAATCGCCATCGGTTGTGCGGGGAGGAGGCGGGAGGAGAGTGGGGGTGTCGGTAGCGATGGGGGGCGTGGACATGAGGCACCTGACCGGCGAGCGGAAAACATGGAAGTAAACCGATATCAGCGTACCGGGGAACGGCTCTGGGAGGAAGTCATTCAGGGCCACTTACTCTTGGTGGAAGTACGCCATGTAGTTGAGGTAGACGTCGATGACCATGAGGATGAGTTCGGCGCCGAGGACGGCGAGGATGGCGAATTCGAGGCGGTATTCGCGGATGAAATTGAAATGCTCGCCGGTGCGCTGGTTGGCCATGTCGTAGAGATCTTCGAAGACTTCGATGTGGGCGTCGGCGGCTTCGAGGCGTGATTCGACGCCGGTGCGGGTGCGGAGGCGGCGGGCGGCGGTGCGGGTGAGGTTGCGGAAGGCTTCGGGGGCCTGGAAAAGGTGGGGTTCGAGGCGGGCGTAGCGCATGCGGCGGGTCACGGCGCGAAGGGTGGCGATGCCGAGGTCGCCGGATTTTTTGAGGGTGGCTTTGTCGGCTGCGTGGACAAGGGGCATGTGTTTTTCGGCCAGGGGCCAGTCGGCGGCAATTTCGGATTCGAGGGCGCGAAGCTGGCGTTCATAGTGAGCGAAATCGACGACGGCGGTGCAGAGGCCTTCGACGGCGCCGGCGGGTGCGATGATGACGGCGCGGCCGGGACGCCAGAGGATGGAGGCATCTTCATCGACGACGATGCGGATGGGAGCGGGGCCGTCGCCGGCTTCGACCCACTGGCGGGCCTTGCGCTGCCATTGGGCCTGGTCGGGCGTGCCTTCGGGGACGAGGAGGACGGCGAGGTCCGGTGCGGAGGCGGCGCCATCAGAGGTTTCGATCTCGGCGGGAGAGGCCTCGGTGACGACGGCGGTGCAGGCGAAAGGGTCAACGAATGTCATGAGCACCTTGCCGGGCGCTTCAGATAGCGCGGAGGCGGCGGCAAGAGATGCAGGTTCGGAGATGAAACGAATATGTTTCAGCGTGACGCGTGTGGTTTGAGATGCTGGGCTGGTGGCGCTCATGTGGCGCACTCCTTAAATTTTTCTGACGGCCGGGCTGACCAAGGCCTTGCGGGCCACTTGGCCGGGTTCGACCGGGGGGACATCGTGAACGGTGCATTGGTGGACGGTGACGAGGGAGCGGAAGGCAGTCATGAAGCCCTCGGCTTCGTGGGTGAGGTAGACGCCGGGGGAAAGCTTGCCCTGGGCAATGACGATGGCGGAGGCGGCGATGCCGGCGGCGACGAGGATGCAGGTGGCGTTGGTGTCGGAGGGCGTGGCGGGGGTATTTTCGAGCATGCAGTATTGGCCCTGCCAGATGCCGTCTTCTTCGTAGTGGCAGGAGACGCCGACGATATCGCGGCCGAGGATCATTTTGCCGGGTTGGCAGACGAGCAGGTCGGGCTTGCCGTCGTAGCTGTTGCGGCGGATCCATTCCATGTTTTCGGGGTGCAGGCCGTAGATGAATTTGGCGGAGGTATCGTGGCGCCAGCCCATGTAGACGCATTCTTCGTGGCCGATGAGGAAGGCTTCGCCTTCGGGGGGGATGGGGAGCGTGTCGAGGGGGATGCCGGCGGTGCTGAAGGATTCCATATCCCAATCGAGGGCGTCTTCGTGGAGTTCGATGGTGCCTTCCTCGATGACTTCGAAATTCCAGTCGCAGGTGATTTCATCGTGGGATTCGCCCTTGCACCAGGTGGTGGCGGAGTTGCGGAAGATGCCATCGTGGGGAGTGGAGTTGTCGTATTCCCAGACGACGATGGCGTCGGGGACTTCGTGTTCGGCGATGATTTCCTCGGCCATGGCGTTGACGGCGCCGGGGTTCATGCCGGAGGCGACGATGTGAGGGCAGCGGGTGGCGGTGGGCCGGGCGTCGAGGAAGTTGTAGGCAGCGATGTGGATGTCGTCTTTGTAATCGACCATGGTGGAGTTGATGAGGGAGACGCCGAGGCGGTCGCAGAGGGTGATGGACTGGCGTTTGTCGAAGGTGGGGGCGAGGTCGATGACGGCATCGAATTTTTCGCCGGTGAGGTGGGATTCGAGGTCGGCGAGGGTGTAGGGCTGGGCGATCCAGTGCTCGAGGGAGGCACCGAGGGTTTTGCGGTGGGTTTCGATCTGGGCGGGGAGAGCGGGATCGACGACGGTGCAGGTCCATCCGAGTTGTTTGATGAAGTAGAGCAAGGCAATGCCAACGGGGCCGCCGCCGCCGATGATCAGACACTTCATTGAGGGGAACTCCGTGTGGAAAAAGTGATGTTCCAAATCGAGATCGTCAAATATACCCAAAACGCGAGACAAAAACGTCAATTGCGTGGCAGGTAGTGCGAGCAGGCTGGGAAACCTGCATCGCTAGGGGTATCACGCACCGGAGGCGGAAATGTTTCCGGGGCATTTTGGGAAGAGGATGACGGGTGGGATGGGATATTTACGTGTTTGCGGGGGTCGAGACGGGCCATCGGCAAATATGCGTATGTGGAACGAAGGAGTCAGGCGGGATCGGCGTAGTTGAGTTTTTCGAGTTCGGCTTTGACGGCCGTGACGATTTGCTGGTAGCGATCGGAGCCATCGACGGGGGTGCTGGTGATCAAGGCGACGACGGCACAGGAGAGGTCCTGAACGCTGTTGACCTGATACTCTTCGGAAGAGATGAGATCGAAAATGGGGCGATCGGGTGAATTGGCCGGGATCATCATGCGGAGGAAGGGGAGGGCGGGTTTGATGGAGTCGCGGACGGGTCGGTCGGGATATCTGCGGCGGTATTTGACGAACATGGTGGTGAATTGATGGGCTTCCTTCTGGAAGGGGATCTGCGGTGTTGTCTTGAAGAGGTCGAAGAAGGCCATCGTGGAATCCTTGTGCGAGGCATCATTGGGGGGTGGCGAAGATTTCGTAGGGGGCAGGGGTCAGGGGCGGCTGGCCGGGATCGTAGCGGTAGGAGGAATCTTTGGCTTTGACGGCGGCGCGAAGGGCGGGGAGGTTCTGGGCCCAGGTGTGGTAGAGGGTGGCGGCGAGTTTGTTGAGGTCGAGGAGGGCGTTGTCGTAGCTCACCCCCCCACTGCCACCACCTTTGGCGAGGAGCGCGGCGGCGCGAAGGGCGTAGTAGCTGAGTTCGCCGGTGTGTCCTTCGCCTTCGATTTTTTGCCATTGGTCGCAGAGGGCGATGACGAGGTCCCACTTTTCGTGGGCCAGGGCGAAGCGTGCGGCGTCGAAGATGTAGAAGACGAGGATGCGGTCATCATCGGGATCGAGGGCGGGGGTGAGGGCGGCCATGTGGGAGATGGCGTCGAGGGCGGCGGCATCGTTGTGGGCGTCACGCTGGAGGATGAAGAGATAGAAGTAATGGGTGTAGGTGGGATTGGCGGCGACCCAGGTGGGGAAATCCTGCGTCATGAAATCGGCGTTCTGCGTGCTTGGTGCGGTGGAAGTGGCGGAGGGTTCGGTAGAGGGCAGCGTGCTGAGGACTGAGGACTGGGTGGAGGATTGGGTGGCGGGGGATTCGAGATCGAGGGCGGCGATGGCGAGGCGCGGCCAGTAGTCGGTGGGGTTGTTGTCGAGGCAATCCCCTGCGGCGGCGCGGGCGTCGGCCAGGCGATGGAGGTTGCGGAGGAAAGAAACTTTGTTGCGGGAATGATCGATGACGTGGGGTTCGCGCTTGATACGGCGATCGAACTCGGCAAGGGTGGCGTTGGTGCGGGATTCGGAGGGTGCGGAGGCGGTTGTGGGCGGAGGGGGGAGGGTTTTGAGGGTGCGGTTTTCGAGATCGCCGAAGACGCGCCACGAGGGGGTGGTGGGATTGAAGTCGAAGCCGACGTGGGTGCGGGTTTTTTCGGTGCTGCGGGTCTTGGCCAGGGAGGGGCCGTCGACGGTGACGGTGTAGTACCAGGCGTAGTCGGGGGTTTTGGGGAGGTAATGGGGGACGAGATCTTCGAGGTATTGGGGCCAGAGGCCGGTGTCGGCTTTGAATTTGTAGATGGCGCTGACGATGGGCTGGCCCTCGGCGATCACTTCGGCGTAGGTGGGCGGGCCGAAGATCCATTCCTGCCAGGGGGTGGCGACGAGGAGGTAGAAGCCCAGCATGATGAAGGCCATGAGGAGTACGGCGTAGCGGAAGTAAGTCCAGATTTTGAACATGGTGGGATTGTACGCGAACCGAATAAATAATCATCTGGGGAGATGAGCGGGAGCTTGCGATGGGTGTAGTTGAATCATACATTAGCGAAGGAATAGCCTTACGATTTGTGGGTAATCCTTACGACAGGGGCGAGCGATGAAAAGCATCTTTCGGTGGGGCTGGATGCTGGGCATCCCGGTGCTTCTGCTGGTGACGAGCGCGTGGGGAGCGGAGCGGTCGTTGTACAAGGCGCCGGATCTGAAGGCCGCGATATTCGGGGGGGAACTGACAGTCGATAAGGCGGAACGCGTGAAGACGGCGACGGCGCTGGCGGGACTGGTGCGGAACGAATTGCGGTTTTTCGGACACAAGCCGTATGGGACGGCAGCCAGGGTACTCGGAATTGCCTTGCGTCTGGATCCGGAGAATCACGATGCGGTCGTGGTCAACAGCGAGTTGGAGAACGGGCGTCCGACCAAGCCGAAGGGCGTGAAGTGGTCAAAGGACGATGCGCTCAAGGAGATTCGCAGGCTGGCGAAGGCGGCGGAGAAGGGCAAGGGGAAGGGTGATCGGACATTGGCGGCGTACCTGTATGCGGCGATGACAATGATCGTGCCGAGCGATGATGACGCCTATGCGCTGGAGATGTTGAAGAAGGACGGCATCACGCTGGACTGGAGCTGGGCGGGGGAGAACGACGGGCCGATTGAAGCGAAGGCGACGGAGAAGATCAAATGGGTGGTGGCGGCCTGGGGGCCCGAGGGAGGGATGCATGGGAAGGTGGTGGAAATCACCGCGACGCCGGGCAAGGAAGACACCGGGTTCAAGAACATCCATTTTCAAGAGACGCGGATGGATGAATCGTTCCGGCGATTGAATGAAGCGATCAAAATGTGCAAAGAGCGGCACAAGGACATCGACAAAACATCGATCGTCATTTCTTTCAGCGAGAAGCTGAACTGGCACGTAGGGGCGTCGACAGGCACAGCGCTGACGCTGCTGATCCTGGCGGAGGCGGGGGATCTTGAAATCAGTCCTGACGCGGCAATCGCGGATGACCTGATGGAGGATGCAACGCTGCGGTCGGTTGGGACGCTGCCGATGAAAGTGCATGACCTCAAAGATTCCTGCAAGGTGGCGGCGATTGCGGGGTCGAACCAGGGGCAGATGGAAGACGCGATGATCCTGTACGGCCCGAGCGTCCTGTGGGAAGTGCAGACGTTGTCGTTCGACACGCTGGACGAAGCCATCGGGGTGATGCGGAAGGATCGAGACCCGAAGATGGCACAGGCGATCGAGTTATTTGCAGAGCTGCAGAAGGACCTGGCGGCCCGGCCGCTGGAGCAGGTGCTGGGAGCGCGGACCACGACGGAGAAGCTCGGGAAGATTCTGTCGCTGGCGCCGAATCACGTATCGGCACAATATCTGCAGCAATTGGCGACCGGGAAGAAGCCGGCGCGGCTGAGCTTGAATGCGACCGTCGTGCAGGGGCTTGCAGCGACGGGTGCAATGCGTGACGGTCTGAACCAGGCGATTGCAAACAACGAGCTGGGAAGCGATGGGGGATTGATCGCGGCGCGAAAGAGCCTGGCCCGCCTAGAGGAGACGGGGGATCCGGCGGCGGCGTCCATCCTTGTGGCGCTGGAAGATTTCTGCTGGTCGTACGCCCGGATGAGCAATGCCTACCGCGAGAAGGATATCGGGTGGGCGATGAGTCTTAACGGCGAGTTCGACACCAAACGCAAGGCTGTTTCGTATGCCATGACGCAGACGATCAAGGAAAAGAATGTGATTGCAGCGCTGATGAAATAACCTGGCGCGAGAAGATGAGGCGGGCTATGAACGTCATCAAACGGTGGTTTGGGATAGTCGGAATCGTGTCGGTCCTGCTGGCGACGGCCGCGGCGGCGGAAGAGAAGCCGTATGTCACAGCGGATCTGAAATCGCAGATTTTCAAGGGGGAGATCACGCTGGACAAGGCGGATCGGCAGAAGACGGCGATGGCGCTGGCCGGTCTGTTGCGCAATGAGGTGCTCTTCACGCACAAGCAGGATTACCTGACGGCCCGGCGGATCATCGGATTGGCGCTTCGGCTGGACAAGGACAATGTCGACGCGGCGGCGATGGATGCGGCGCTTCGCGAGGATCACGTACTCAAGCCGGTGAAACAGTGGTCGAAGGAGGAGGGGCTGGGCCAGGTGCGGAAAGTGGCCGAGATGGAACGCGACACGAAGAACAAGCCGGATCAGATGCTGGCGGCATATTTGTATGGGGCGATCATGATGGTCGCACCGGACGACGCCTGTGCCAAGGAGGCGGCGGCGCTAAAGAAGGCAGGATTTGCGCCGGTCTGGTATTGGGCCGACGGCCGCGGTGGCAATTCGGGCGGACTGCCGGCGCCGGAAGTGCGCGATGTGTGCACGGTGCGCGGGCTCGTGGTGTCGCGGCTGTCGGATGGCAACTATCACGGCAAGGCGGTGGAGATCATCGCGACGCCCGGAAAGGCGACGTCGTTCGGGTCGGGGATCAAGATCATCGGGGAGATCGGCAGAGAGATGCAGATCGCGCTGGAAGAGGCGACGAGGCTGGCGAAGAACCGTCATGAGGGAGCGGACCGGGCAGCGATCGAAATCAGTTTCAGCGACAAATATTCGCCGAAGGATGGCGGGTCGGCGGGGACGGCGTTCACGCTGCTGATACTCTCGGCGGTGGGTGATTTCGACCTGGCGACGGATGCGGCGATCACGGGAGACATCACTGTGGATGGCAAGGTGCGCCCGGTGGGCGCGGTGCCGACGAAGGTGCATGGGGCAGCGCTGGACAAGTGCCGGTTGGTGTCGATCCCGACGAGCAATATCAAGCAGATGGAAGATGCGATCGTTTTGCGCGGGGCGGCGGCGATGTGGGAAATACAGGTGCTGTCATCGGATACGCTGGACGATGCGATTGCCGTGATGCGGAAAGATCGCGATGCCAAGCTGGTCGAGGCGCTGCGGCTTTTTGACGAGTTGCGGACCGAGTGCGCGGGGAAAGAACCGGAGCAGGCGTTTGCCGTGGCGGCGACGCGAAGCAAGATGGCCCGCGTGCTGGAACTGGCGCCAAACCATGTGTCGGCGAAATACCTGCTGCAACTGGCCGACGGGAAGAGGCCGACACGGCTTTCGCTGATGACGACACTGGACGAAGGCTTCGCGGCGATGGGCGTGATGCGGAGCGGATTGCAGCAGCCGCGGGCGGAGTTGGCGACAGCGACGGCCCTGGATGCTGCAAGCCGGGGCATCGCGGCCATCAAGAAGATCGGCGATCCGACGGCAGCGCCGGTGCTGGATGCGATTTTGAATTTTTGCGTTGCGTACGAGATTTGGGCGAAGGATTCGCACGTATTGGACCTGCAGGATAAGTCCATTGCGGCGGAAGAATTCCGAGCCAAGCACCGTGAGTTGGTGGCGGCATTGGCGAAGGTGACGACAGATCGCGAAGTGATCGATCAGTGGTTGCACGCGGAGTGACGGCGGCGGCCAACATAACTATTAAAGATTATTCTTGCCGACTTTGTTGCGGACGAATTCGGCGCGGGCGGATTTGCGGGCGTCGCCTTCGAGTTGTTTGCCGAGGAGGCGTTGGAGGTGGGCGGGCTGGGTCTGGAGGAAGAGGGAGTTGATGGTGGGCAGGTCGAGGCCGGTGACGCGTTTCATGACCACGCCGAGGCGCAGATGGGAGAGGAAGTAGAGGGTTTCTTCGGAGGAGAGGAGGCGGGCGTATTTGAGAACGCCGATGGCGCGGCCGATGCGGTCGTCGAGGGCGAGGGGGCGTTCATTTTCGAGGATTTGGCGGGCGGCCAGTTCAGCCTGGATGATGCGGGGGATGATGACATCGTTGAACTCGGCGAGGATTTCTTCTTCGGAGCGGCCGAGGGTGGTCTGGTTGGAGACCTGGTAGAAATCGCCGATGGCTTCGGTGCCTTCGCCGTAGAGTCCGCGGACGGCGAGGTGCATGTCTTTGGCGGCGCGGAAGACTTTTTCGATATCGCCGGTGAGTTTGAGAGCGGGGAGGTGGAGCATCACGGAGACGCGCAGGCCGGTGCCGACGTTGGTGGGGCAGGCGGTGAGGAAGCCGAAGCGCTGGGAGAAGGCGAAGTCGAGGTGCTGCTGGAGGAGGTCGTCGAGTTTGTCGGCTTCCTGCCAGGCCTCGCGGAGTTGAAGTCCGGAGCGGAGGATCTGCATGCGAAGGTGGTCTTCTTCGTTGACCATGACGGCGAGGGCTTCATCGTTGGAGATGGCGACGCCGCGGGCGCCTTCGCCGGCGGCGTGTTGTTTGGAGATCAGATGACGTTCGACGAGGAGTTGGCGGTCGATCTCATCGGTCTTTTCCATGTCGACGTAGAAGACCGTGCGGCCGGCGCCGGTGGAGGGGGCCTGGAGGAGATTTTCGCGGACGAGGCGGTGGAGTTCAGTGCGTTGGAGGCGATTGGCTTTGGACATGAAGGGGTAGGAGGCGACGTTGCGGGCGAGGCGGACGCGAGAGGAGATCACGATGTCCTGCTGGGGTCCTGAGCCGGAGAGCCATTCGCCGTTCTGGGAGGTGAGATTGTCGAGGGTCATGGGATCGTGGTCCGTGTTCCGTGGTTCGTGATCCGATTCGTTCGTGCATGACGGGCCACGGAACACGGGCCACGAGACACGAACGCTGGCGATTGTACGCTACGGCAACCGAGCCGTCATGCCTTACGAAGGCCCTTCCATCGACTTGATCTGGTCGCGGATCCTGGCGGCGGTTTCGTAGGACTCTTCCTTGACGGCAATATCGAGTTCTTTCTTGAGGCGTTTGATTTCGGCCTGGCGGAGTTTGACGGGGTCTTCGGCGGCCGGGGCGGCGCCGGGGGCGCTGCTGGCGGAGGTTTTGCCTGTGTGGTGGGTGCCGCCGTGCTGGGCACGTTCGATGACGCCCTGGAGTTGTTTTTCGAAGAGGTCGTAGTCGCGTCCGCAGCCGAGGAGGCCGGTGTCTTTGAATTCCTGCCAGGTGAGGCCGCAGTCGGGGCAGCGTTGGGTTTGGACATCGGGCATCTGGGCATGGGATTTGAGGAACTGGTTGAGGAGTTCATTAATGGGGACGTGGGATTGCTGGATATAGCCGGCCTCCTGGGCGCAGGCGTCGCAGAGGTGGACTTCGTGCGGCTTGCCGCCAGAGATTTCGGTCAGGTGCACCGTCGCGGGCTTATTGCAGCGTTCGCACAGATGCATAGGCGAATCCTTAAGAGGGCCGGGATCGGGGGGCCAGCGAAGAGGTCGGTACGGATGAATGATCGTAGGGTCCGGGCTGAGTCAATTCAAGAACGGCTCAAGACGCTGCGTTCCAATAGGATACATCGACGAAAAACGGGAGAAAGGCGAAGCAAAAACGGCGGGGTCGCGGTTGGCGCTGCTATTTCTTGGCCGGGGTGGCCGGGGGAGGGGCTTTTTCATCCAGGATTGGGGCGAGGATCTCATCGAGTTTTTCGAAGGGCGGCTCTTTGGCGCGGACGATACCGGCGCGGTCGATGATGAAGCATTGGGAAACACTTGTTTGCCATTGACCGACGAGAGGATTCCAGCCGAGAGAATTGGGGTCGACGAGTTGGGGCCAGGTGATCTGATGTTCTTTGAGATAGGTGATCATGTCGGTGACGTTGTGTTCGCAGGAGACGCCGACGATCTCGAAATTTTTGTCTTTTGCGCCGTCGAGGATTTTCTTGAGAAGGGCGAGCTGATCGCGAGACACCTTATTGTCATAGCGCCAGATATGAACGAGGATGACCTTGCCTTTCCAGGCGGCGGATTTGAAGGTGGAGTTGAACGTCATATTTGGGCCGAGGATGGGACCGCTGAAGGCCAGGGCGCGTCCGACGTGGGGGGCGGCTTTGTAGCGGAGGGCGGCGTCCGACTGCAGGTCGCTGTAGATGATGTCTTCAACGGCCGTGGCGAGATCGGGGACTGCGGCGCCATGTTCGTGCATATCGATGAGTGCGAAGGTGAGGAAATCATCCTTGGGATTGGCCTTGGCGAGGGACTTGGCATTGTCGAGAATTTTTTTCTGGGCGTTGGCGTCGCCGGCGTTGGTCCACCAGTCGCGGACGAGGTGTGCGACTTTTCCATAGTGCGCAGTGGAAGGGGCGGAGGATTTGGCGAGGGTATCGAGGCGTTTGGCGGATTCGTCATCGCCGAGGATGGCCAGAAGGACCAGGTTATGGATGGCGTGATACTGCTGGCGCGGGGCCACGGAGGGATCGGCTTTGACGAGTTCGTCGATGAGCTGGTTGGCTTTCTTGAGAATGGGGATGGCGGTGGCGGCAGCGTCGGCGTTCTTGTCCTTGTGGAGCATTTTCCACATGTCGGGCAGTTTCGCTTCCGTATCGTTGAGATCGGTAGAGATGATGTTGGGGGAGCGGGGTGGGCGTGCCTGTCCGAGGAGCAGCAATGAGACGAGTGCAAGGCCGATGGGGAGCAGGCGTTTCATGGCAGGACCTCGAGGACGTGGTGGCGGTGAATGACGAAACTAGTATAAATGACCAATGACCAATGACCAATGACGCAATAGCATTATGAGACATGAGTATAACGTCAGGGCGGACAGTAGATTGCCAGGAGGTGCAGACAGGAGGGCAATCTGCTACCGCACATATAGGAGAGCGCTGGCGTTTTGGTGTCGCCCCCGCCTATGAGGCGGATTTGCGGAGGCGGCAGGGGGCGAGGAGGTCGAGCATGTGGGCGATGTCGGGGGGGATCTTGGCTTGTAAATCCATGCGGGTGAAGAGGGTGGGGTGGACGAACTGCAGGCGGAAGGCGTGCAGGGCTTGGCGGGTGATGAGCGGGGCACCGGCCTCCTGGGTGCTGGGTGTCGAGCGCTGGGTGGGCAGGACGTCATTGGCGGTGATCTGGCGGCCGCCGTACATGGAATCGCCGACGATGGGGTGTCCGATGTGCTGGCAGTGGACGCGGAGCTGGTGGGTGCGGCCGGTCTTGGGGGCGAGTTCAAGGAGCGTGTAGCCGGCGCCGCCGGGGCCACCGGTGCGGTAGCGTTCCTTGACGGTGTAGACGGTCTGGGCGGGTTTGCCGATGTCGGTGCGCACGGCGTATTTCTCGCGGATCTTGGCGTTGACGGCCAGGGGCGCGTCGATGAGGTCGGAGTCGAGCTCAACGATGCCGTGGACGAGGGCCATGTAGGTTTTGCGCACAGTGCGGCGTTCAAACTGCCCGGCGATGCGCCAGTGGGCTTCATCGGTCTTGGCGACGAGAATGATACCGGTGGTGTCGCGGTCAAGGCGATGGATGATGCCGGGGCGCCAGGGGTCGGAGCCGGTGGAGAGGGTGGAGTTGGTTTTTTCGGCATGGAAGAGGAGTGCGTTGATGAGCGTGCCGGCCCAGTGTCCGCGGGCGGGGTGAACGATGAGGCCGGCCTGTTTGTTGATGGCGATGAACTGGTCGTCCTCGTAGACGATGTCGAGGGGGATGTCTTCGGGGACGAAGCCGCCATCGATGCCGGCGGATTGCGGGAGGGTGACATCGACGACGTCATTGGCGCGGAGGATGTTGGAGGATTTGGCGTGGCGGCCGTTGACGAGGACCTTGCCGGACTTGATGAGTTTTTGCAGCATGGCGCGGGAGGCGTCGGGGAGGCGGTCGCGGAGATAGAGGTCGATGCGTTTCATGAGATCGTGCTTGATCTCGTAGCGCTGGGTGAAGAAGGTTTGCTCGGCCCCGGCGGCGGGAATGGCGAGGGCAGGGGGCATTTCCTCGGCGACGGCGGATTCTTCGGCGTCGGCGACGACGAGAACATCTTCATCGCCGGTGGGAGGGAGATCGTCTTCGGGGGGAAGTATGGGAGGTGATAGCGGCGAGGTGGAAGCATGCCCAATGGGGCTCCTGCCTCGTTGGGCAGGGCGCCCTTTAGCCTTCTTGGTGGGCGGGCGCTTGGTGGCGGGGCGTTTTTTGGTGGTTTTTTTCATCATTTGCAGATTGTAGCGGAAGCAGGCCTCGCGCACATGATTATCCAAGCGATGATTATCCGAGCAGGGATTCTTCTATTAGCGAAGAAAAGAGTTTTGACTAACGTCTTCGCGTGGGGGTAATCTAGTGCCCAGTATGGGGTCGCGTGTTGGCGGCCCGAGTAAGGAAGGACACATCGCGGAGGAAAATCATGAAATTGGGAATGCTGGCGGCGGCAGGTTTGATGCTTACGAGTTTGGCGCTGGGATTGGGCGGATGCGAGAAGAATCGCGATGAACTGCGGCCGGACATGGATAAAGTGGTCTCGGGGGATCGCAATCTGCAGAGCCGCGACCTGCGGGAGATGACGGACCGGATGGCGCCGGACCTGCTGCAGATTCCGGAAATCGTGCAGAATCCGTACAAGGTCGTGGTGGTGATGAAGAGCATCGAGAACAAGACCGAGAACGAGCCGACGCGGAATTACGACATTTACGTGGCGCGCCTCAAGACGCTGCTGAACTCCAGCAAGACGCGGGACAAGATTGCGTTTGTGGAGGAGCGGCAGACGCTGGAACGTCTGCAGGGGCAGGAGTTGGGGAATCCGGATCCGATGGAAGATGCGAGCCGCACGGGCCAGCCGGTCAGCCAGCGGGTGAAGCCGCAGTATGCCTTGAAGGGCGTGTTCTACAGCAAGTATGACGGGCGTACCTCGTACTTCCTGTGCACGTTCCAGTTGACGGATCTGCGTACGGGCGTGCAGGTGTGGGAAGGCAGCTATGAAGTAAGGACGCTCAACTGAGTTCCAGACATAAAACATAAAACACGAAACATAAAATACGCGCGTCGGCGACGGCGCGCGTTTCTTTAGACGACTTTGACGATTTATTGGGAGCCGCGCATGCGAGCCAGTTTTATCTATTATGTTTTATGTTTTATGTTTCTGCTTTCCGCCGCGGGGTGCGGCGGGCAGGCCGTGAATAAGGACGCCAAGACGAGCTTTCTTGACAGCGATGACCTGGTGACGATGACCGACAAGATGGCGCAATCGATTCTGAGCGATCCGGATGTGGCGCGGATCTCGATGGCCAAGTCGATGATCATTGTGGTCAAGCCGATCGTGAACGAGACGAACGAGATCATCCGGGGGAATACGAAAGAATTATACGTGGCGCGGTTGCGGACGCTGCTGAGCACGAAGCCGCAGTTGCGGGACCGGTTTGTGTTCGTGCTGAACAAGCAGGATTATTTGAAGTTGCAGAGCCAGGAGTTGCTGGACGCGACGACGAAGGGTCAGAGCGAGGAGCGGATCCAGCCGGAATATGCGTTGTGGGGTCATTTTTATGCGGACACGAATGCGTCGAGCAAGAATCGCAGCGACACGTATCTGTGCGAATACAAGCTCACGAAGCTGAGCGGGGCCGATGCGGGCGTGATATTGTGGGATGACAAGTACGAGACGCGCAAGACGATCGGAAAGAGTTTGCTGGATTGAAATATAAAATAGAAAATGAAAAATAGAAAATAGAAAAAGGGCGAAAGCACGACGGCTTCTTTTTTCTATTTTGCATTTTCTATTTTCTATTGTTGAGTCCTGAGGAATAGGAACCAAACGATGATGACGAGCCGAATTGTGGGATTGGTGCTATTGGCGGGGTTGTTGCTGGGGGGACTGGGCGGGTGCAACCAGACGTCGAAGCAGGCGGCCAATGCGGTGACTTTGTATAACATCGGGGAGTATCCGCAGTCGGCGGCGGCGATGAAGCCGGAGACGGAGAAGAAGGATGAGAATTTTGTTCTCAACAACTGCCGGTATGGCAGCGCGGCGCTGGCGGCGGGACAGAACGCGGAGGCGGAAAACGCCTTCATGGCGGCGTATGAAGTGATCAATGGGGTGAACACCAACAACGGCGGGCGTACGCTGGGGGCGACGCTGGTGTTTGAAGGCGTGAAGGTGTGGAAGGGCGAGCCGTTTGAACGGGCGATGGCGCATTACTACCTGGGGCTGGCGTTCCTGCAGAAGGGGGACTACGAAAACGCACGGTCGGCGTTCCAGAACAGCCTGTTCAAGTTGCGCGAGTACGCCAAGGAATCGAAGGAGAGCAAGGACAAGGACGTCTACAAGCCTTTCGAGAGCAACTTTGCCTTGGGGTATTTCGGGCTGGGATTCAGTTATCTCCGGCTGGGCAAGCCGGACCAGGCGGAGGCGTGCTTCAAGCAGACGGTGAGCCTGGATCCGCGTTTGGCGCCGTTGGTGCATGATGTGCAGCAGCCGGGCGTCAATACGCTCATTTTTGTCGATGCGTTTTCGGGGCCGAAGCGGGCGGCGAAGGGCTGGTATAACGAGGAGAGCGCGTTTGGTCCGACGCCGGCGGAAGTCGGGCCGCTGGGGCCGGTCAATGTGACGGCCGATGGCCAGGCGATCACCAAGGAGACCCAGCGGTACAACCTGGTCGATACGCTGGCGATGGCGCAGGATCAGAAGTGGCAGGATATCGATACGATCCGCAAGACCAAGGCGGTGATCGGCACGGGGGCGATGGCGGCGGGCGCGGGGGTTGCCGGTTACGGGGCCAGCCGGGGCGATGCGGGCATGGCGCTGGCGGGGGTGGGCGTGATGGCCTTGGGAGCGGCGCTGGCGGCGAGCTCGCAGGCGGATCTGCGTTATTGGGAAATGCTGCCGCGGACGACGTACGTGATTCCGGCGGCACTGGCGCCGGGCGAGCATGAGATTCATGTCATGGTGGCGGGCGCGGGACAGACGGCCGCGGCGAAGGTGGTGGTCAATGCACCGGATCCGGCGAAGGGGCCCAGCGATACGGTGGTGTATGTGAGGATATTGCGGTGAGGGGACCGCGAGCTTTAGAGGATTGCCTGCGAATCCAATGTCGCCCGGGCCACGAACCGTGCGCCGGCTCGGGTGACGCTGCTGCGTAAGGGCCTTACAATGGCGACGCAGGAGTAGCAGATGGCCAAGAAAGCAGCGACGAAGAAAGCCCGGCATGCAGCGCCGCCGAAGCCGAGGATGGTGCGCGAGGCGCGGCCGGCGAAGATGCCCGCCAAGGCGGAATCGGCGGGCGACGAGATCGAGTTGGCCGTGCGCGAACTGCCGGAGCGGGCGGGGGTGGTGATCGTCGGTTCGTTGAATATGGATTTGGTGGCGCGGACGGAGATGATGCCGGTGCCGGGGCAGACGGTGGCGGGGCAGGATCTGATGCAGAATCCGGGGGGCAAGGGGGCCAATCAGGCGACGGCGGTGGGACGGCTGTGGAGCAAACGTGGTGTCGGCGGCGGGCTGGGGGCGAAGATGATCGGGCGCGTCGGGGAGGATCTTTTCGGCGATGCGATGGTGGAGGCGCTGCGGCTGGCAAAGGTGGATGCGACTTCCATATTGCGGACGCGCGGCGTGCCGTCGGGGGTGGCATTGATCGTGGTGGACCGGCATGGGGAGAATGCGATCGTGGTGTCGGGCGGGGCGAACATGCGGCTTTCGGCCACGGACTTGCTGGCGCAGCGGAAGACGATCGAGAGTTCGATGGTGATGGCGGTGCAGTTGGAGACGCCGTACGACACGGTGGCGTGTGCGATCGCGTTGGCGAAGCGGTCGAAGGTGCTGACGATTCTGGACCCAGCGCCGGCGCCGCCGGAGGGGTTGCCGGAGTCGCTGTATCACGTGGACATCCTTTCGCCGAACCAGAGCGAGGCGCAGTTGCTCACAGGGATTCCGGTGCGCAACGTGGAAGATGCGCGGCGGGCGGGGGAAAAGATTCTGGCGCGCGGGACGCAGAAGGTGGTGTTCAAGATGGGTTCGCAGGGGGCGGTGATCGTGGGGCGGGACGCTTCGGGGATGAGTTACTGCAAGCATGTGCCGGGATTTCGCGTGCGCGTGGTGGATACGACGGCGGCGGGGGATGCGTTTACCGGGGCGCTGGCGGTGGGCCTGGCGGAGGAGATGCCGCTGGAGGATGCGGTGCGTTTTGCCAACGCGGCCGGGGCGCTGACGTGCATGAAGAGCGGCGCGGTGGCGGCGATACCGACGCGGGCGGAGGTGGATAAGTTTATCGCGGGGGATGGGAAGTAGTGCGCTTTCCGCTCAATTCACGCGCTGGCGGGGATAAAACGATGAACGCTAAACGATGAACGATGAAGGGGGGGGCCGCGCGTGTATCGAGATTTTAAGGGGCGCGGAGGGGGTCGTCGGCGCAGCCGATGGCGCTGGCTTGGGCCATGGATTGGGTGTGGGTGATGGAGAGGTGCCACTGGGTGATGCCCATTTCGGCGGCGAGGCGGGCGGTTTCGCCGGTGAGTTTGAGGACGGGGCGGCCGAGGGGGTCGTTGAGAATTTCCATATCGGTCCAGGCCATGGCGCCGCGGAGGCCGGTGCCGAAGACTTTGACGATGGCTTCCTTGGCGGCGAAGCGTCCGGCGAAGTGCTGCATGGCGTAGCGGTGTTTGAGGCAGTATTCCTGCTCGGCGGGGGTGAAGCAGCGATCGAGGAAATGGGCGCCGTGGTCGGCGTGCATCCGTGCGATGCGGTCGACTTCCGCCAGATCGATACCGTGTCCGATGATACGCATGGGGGACAGGTTAACATGGCGCGGCGGGGCTGCAAACAGAAGGTGTCGCCGAGGCACAAAGATATGGGGATGGGCGGACGTAGCGATCGAATTTAGGCGTTTCGCCTTGCCGGGCAGCGCGAGAGGGGCGTACAATTCGGGGTTTCGTGGGTTTCGCAACTTTAAACTTCATGGAAGGAGTTCGCCGTGGCTGCAACGAATTTTGCCGATCGCCTGTTGGCTGCTGTGGAAGAGAAGAAGTCGCCGCTGGTGGTGGGGCTCGATCCTTCGCATGCGCAGTTGCCGCCGGAGATTATCGGGAAGGATGCGTTCAGCGATGAGGACGATGCGGAAGCTGCGGTCGATGCGATTCTGGAATTCTGCACGAAGGTGCTGAAGATTGTCGCGCCGCATGTGGCGGGGGTGAAGATCAACTCGGCGTTTTTCGAGCAGTATTATTGGGATGGGGTGGAGGCGTTTTCGGCGGTGGTGCAGGAGGCTCATGCGCACGGGTTGCTGGTGATCAATGATGCCAAGCGGGCGGATATCGGCAATACGTCGGAGCGGTATGCGCTGGCGACGCTGGCCGATCCGGATTTTGCGGGGATGGATGATTTGGTCGGACCGGACGCGGTGACGGTGAATCCTTATATGGGCGGGGACTCGCTGTCGCCGTTCATTCAGACGGCCAAGGAATTCAACAAGGGCGTGTTCGTGCTGGTGCGGACGTCGAATCCAGGGGCGGCGGAGATCCAGGATCAGGTGCTGGCGAATGGTTCGCCGCTGTATGTGCATGTGGGGAAACTGGTGGAGCAGTGGGGAGCGGAACTGGTCGGGGCGCGGGGGTATTCGTCGGTGGGGGGCGGTGGTGGGCGCGACGAATCCGGAGCAGTTGGCGAAGCTGCGCGAGGCGCTGCCGCAGACGATTTTCCTGGTGCCGGGATACGGGGCGCAGGGTGGCACGGCGGCGGACATTGCCAACGCGTTCAAGGCGGACAAGACCGGGGCGATCATCAATGCTTCGCGGTCGATTATCTATGCGTATAAGGATGCGAAGTACGCGGGGACGGATTGGGAGAAGGCGATCGAGCAGGCGGTGATCGCGGCGAAGGGGGAGTTGGCAGGGGCGATTGGGCTGTAAGACTGCCACAGACATTCACAGACAATAACGATAAGAAGAAGGCCGATCTCACCGGAGATCGGCCTTCTTTATTTTGGAGCAGTCTGCGTCCGTCTGTGGTCGCCTTTGGCTTTGCTTACAGGCCGAGGGCTTTGAGGAGTGTGGGGGTAGTGATTTTTTCGTAGCCGGTGACGCTGGGGTGGATGCCGTCGGGGACGTACTCGTCGAATTTTTTGGGGTCGGTGTCGAGGAGCTTTTTCCAGACGGGGTAGTGGTCGACGAGGAGGAGGTGGCGCTCCTTGGCGATGTCGCGGTAGAGCTGGTAATACTGTTCGACATTCGGACGGCGTTCGAGATGTTCGCGGACGGGGGGATTCATGGTCTGGAGGATGATCTGGCAGTGGGGATTCTGCGCGAGGATCTGGTTGATCATCGATTCGAGATTTTTGCGGGTCTGTTCGAGTGAGGTCTTGTATTCGAGGAAGGCGTCATTGATGCCGAACTCGATGATGACGGCATCGGGGTGCTTATCGAGAACGCGCGCTTTCAGGTTTTCGACGCCCCAGGTGGACCACTGCGCGCCCACGCCGGAGTTGGTGACGGTGGCGAGACCGGGAAACTGCTTGTTGAGGGTGGCGCGGAGGTGTCCGACCCAGGCGCCGCCTTCGGTGAGGGATGTGCCGTAGGTGACGATGTGTTGCTTTTGTCCGGCCTTGAGGCGGGTGACGAACGAGGGCGCGTCGGCTTGTGTCGCCGGCGCCGTGGCGGGCGCGGAGGCGGCCGGTTGCGTCGCCGAATCGGAAAGCGCCAGTGTTCCAACGGCCAGGGTTGCCAAGGATGCCAGGTACCACGCGTAATGCATAACAAACCTCATCTCGGGATTCGATTTCTGGGAGAGACATTGCCAATCGGTGGTCGGTAATGCCGCACAACTCGGGACGGAATTATGGCTCATTTCGGCATCGGTTTCCATTACTTGCTGTTTCACCAGCTCGCTTACCCCTAGAAAACCCGTTGTTTTCAGCGTCTTTCCTAAGTGATGAAACTGCCTCTAATCAATCGGCCCGGTCTGATATCGCGTCATTCCGAGGGATTAGCCGCAGAATGCCGATCCAGCCGGCGGACGCGGCCAGTGCGGCAAGCACTTCCGTCAGCGTGTGGACGCCGATGTATAGGAGGCCGAAGGCGACGGTGAAGGAGAGTGCGGTGGCGGCGAGTAGAAGGGCGGCGCGGCGACGCGGGGAGGCGATGAATGGCCAGAGCAAGACGACGATCATGCCGAGGGTGACGGTGGCGGCCATGGTGTGGCCGGAGGGGAAGGAGAATCCCTCATAGGGTTCGAAGGTGTAGAGGGTCCAGCGGGAGGGGCGGGGGATCTGGAAAAATTCCTTCAGCAGGTGATTGAGGATGCCGCAGCCGACGAGTGCGGTGATCCAGACGGCCAGGTCGTGCCAGCGGCGGCGCAGGCCGAGGAGCCCCCCCACCGCGGCGGCGATGCCGAGGACAACGATGAGATTGCCCAGGCCGGAGACGAGAGAGAGGAGAAGGACGAGTTGCGGCTGCGTGTGGAGATGGAGGAATTTTTCGAGGGGCTCGTTGCAGAGCCAGAGCTGGCCGTGATGGGTTTCATCGGCGGCGAAGGCGGCGAAGGCGGCCCAGCCGACGAGGGCCATCGTGAGGGGATGGGAGAGGAGCGTGAGGACGGTCGGTCGCTTAGCGGTCAAGACATGCTCCGGTTGAGGAAGGGGCATTCGCGTTTCTGATTCTCGCTTCTGGGGGACCGGCAATCCAGCAGGTCAGAAAGAAATTTGGATTTCATCGAACCTTTTGCTGGCGGCAGCGTATAGAGGGGTGAGAAACGTCCTTTCATCGGGTAGCCCATCGGGTAAAAAAAAGAAAAGCCGGCGCGGGGTCCTCCACCTGTGCCGGTTTCTTTTTTTACTTCGGCGGGGATTTAACCACTGAGATCACGGAGAACACGGAGGAAGATACTGGAGGGGTTGTGGGTCTGGAAACGCGGTGTTCTGGGTGGTTCAAGGGCCGCGGCGTGTTTCTTTCACTTGGCGCATTTCGGGCAGGTGCCGTGGAGGACGACTTCGGGGTAGCTGACGGCGTAGCGCGGGCCGACGCCGAGGGAGCGGACGAAATCGGGGGGGATTTCGGCTTCCTTGAGGCATTCGACGCGGCCGCAGGACTCGCAGACGAAGTGGGGATGGCGGTGGGCGGCGTGTTCGCTGGCGTTGCCGAGGGCGTAGCGCCACACGCGGTCTTCGCCGCGGACGCGGTGGATGACGGCCTTTTCGGTGTAGGTGTTGAGGGTGCGGTAGACGGTGACGGCATCGGTGTGGGGCGGGAGCTTATCGAGAATTTCAACGGCGCCGAGAGGGCGGGAGGCCTTGGCGAGCACTTCGAGCACGCCGGCCCGGACCGGGGTGCGGCGGAGCTTGGCGGCCTTGAGCGATTTTTCGACGAGCTCATCGTGGTCCATACATGCAAGTGTACGCAGGGGAGTTACAGATGACAATGAGTTGCAGGAACAACCCGCATCGTGTCCTGCATCGTTGACCCCTCGGCGGGTGACGAGTAGGCTGCGGCTTTGCATGGACTGCTGTTAATCGGGAGATTCACGTGACGTTATCCGCCATTATTCTGGCTGCCGGCAAGGCGACCCGCATGAAATCTGAGCGGGTGAAGGTGCTGCACGAAATTTGCGGGCGGCCGATGCTGTCGTATGTGCTGGAGGCCTGCCGGGAGGCGGGGGTGAAGCATCTGTACGTAGTGATCGGGCACGATCGCCAGCGGGTGATCGACACGTATAAGAATGATGTGGACATCACGTGGGTGGTGCAGGAAGAGCAGAAGGGGACGGGCCATGCGGTACTGGTGTGCAAGGAAAAGATCGCGGCCAATGGGGGACTGGGCGCGGAAGACCATGTG
>CAIMWO010000034.1 GCA_903845195.1 uncultured Phycisphaerales bacterium | reverse complement strand
TCAGGGTGACACTTCTACTTCAGTTAAGAGGGTGACAGTTCTACTTCTTTACAACAGAATCGCGGGGAAGTTGGAGTGGTAAAATGGGGTGGGGTGAGGGGGAATTCGCGGTTTTGATTATTCGTCAAAGGGCGGCAATCGAAGATGCTTCGCAGTGCTGAATGAGGTAATTCTTTATTTTTCGCCCTGAACTTGTACAATGGTCGAAATTCTTAGAAGGTGTTTCATAACAGCGGTTTCGGGTTGAGAACCAGTTGTAACCCGCGACTTTTTGAAATTATGAAACCGCCTCTCGTGATCGCCTGGAGAAGCAAGGCATGATCAATATATCCCCATATCGCGTCGCAAGCGGCATTCTGGCGTTGGTGCTGGTGCTGGGGGCCTGGACACTGGGCGGTTGCGAACGCAATTTGTTTATCGATTCAGATGCCGGCATGGAACGCCGAGCGCGGTATTGGGACGGCGAGTCGGTGCGTGAAACCACAGAAAGCAGGAAGCAGGCCTCGCAGATGGGGTTTGGGTTTCCGACCGGCGGCGGGATGCAATAACGGAATCATTTCCGGGCGTCGAACCGGATGAAGTTCGAACGGACGAATAATCGTTCAAGTTGTATTTCTACTTGCCTGAGACGATTGTCGGCGCCTAGTATCACGTGAGATTTCGATCACTACCCCCCCCGGGCTCTTGAGGGGAAGTTTTGAAGGTTTATGTGATCGAGCATGTCCCCGGCTCTCTTGAAGTGTCGCAATACTAATACGCCTTAAGAGTCTCAACGGGATGTCATGCGGATGCAATCAAGCCGCGTGATGACAGTCGTAGGGTTATTTTTATTTTGACACTTCGTTTGGATGGATGTCCAAGAATGCCCATGTCCTCATCAAGTACTACCAAGCCTATCAACGCGGAAGAATTTCTTACGCATTTCCGTCCGGCACTTTTTGACGGCGACATGCGGCAGGCGTTGCAATGCGTTCGCGGCCGTTGGACAACTCCGCAAATCGCCATGTTACTGAGTGATTCGTCGGCGGACGTGCGGAAAGTCGCGGCGCTGGCGCTGTCGCTGGCGGGGGATCAGGCATCGATCAAGCCGCTGGCGGTGGCATTACACGATCGCGATCCGATGGTGACGCAGGTGGCGGAGCATGCATTGTGGAGCATCTGGTTTCGATTGGGCAAGCCGCGGGCCGTGCGGTATGTGCAGTGCGGGAGCCAGCATCTGCAGCACAATAATTTCTGCTGTGCGATACAGCGGTTCAGCCAAGCGATCGATGAGGATCCGAAGTTTGCGGAAGCTCATAATCAGCGGGCGATTGCCTATTACCTGGCGGAGCGTTTTGAAAAAGGCATCGAGGACTGCAAGGCGACTTTGGCATTGATACCGCAGCATTTTGGGGCGATGGCGGGAATGGGACATTGCCACGCGCACATGGCACAGTGGAATGAAGCGCGACA
Organism: uncultured Phycisphaerales bacterium; assembly: GCA_903845195.1. GTDB lineage: Bacteria > Planctomycetota > Phycisphaerae > WQYP01 > WQYP01 > CAIMWO01. The sequence continues at coordinate 77,667 of CAIMWO010000034.1, read as the reverse complement.
TTGCTACCGACTGGCGCTGGCGATTCATCCGCGGCTGGAAGGCATTCAGGCGTCGCTGAATCAGATTACGCGGCTGCTCAAAGAGAATCCGAAGAAATAATTACATTGCGGTGCGGGATTTGGGGGTGTCTGACGAGACGCCGAGGATGACGGTGCCGGTCTTAGTGACGGCGGAAAAGTCATCGCGAAAGCTACGGGCTTCGGGGGGGAAGGTCCGCCCCTAAAATCTGAAAAATACAAGGGGTCACCCAGGTCAGCGTGCGATAGAATAGCACGTAACTGGAGGTGGACTCTATGAAATGCGACCGCTGCCCAAATGACGCCGCCTACCATCTTACGGAGGTCGTAAGTGGCAGACCGGTGACACGCCACCTTTGCCTGTCGTGCGGGAAAGACCAAGTTCCCAAGAGGTCAGAAATGCCCAGTGCGATAGCCACCGCCAAACTCTCTGCCGAAGCTCTCCGCTGTTCCCGGTGCAGCGCCCCAACTACCGTGGTTGTCTACGCCCACGCCGAAGACGGGCCAGACAGGTCTGTGAAATACTTCCGCTCCAGACTCGCCCTTTGCTCTGAATGTGCCGCTGCCGATGGGGTCATATACACACCTGCCCCCACCGATCATGTAGCCATTGTCACCCAAGCCTAACTTGGGTGCAGTATGTGAAGCTGTGCGAACTACGGAGCTGATTTGACGGCTTCGAGGACGTCCTGGGCGTGGCCGGTGACTTTTACCTTGGGGAAGATTTTAGCGATTTTTCCGGCGGAATCGATGATGAAGGTGGTGCGTTCGATGCCCATGTACTTGCGGCCGTACATCGATTTTTCTTTCCAGACGCCGTACTTTTCGGCGACGGCGTGATCGGGGTCTGCAAGCAGGGTGAAGGGGAGATCGTACTTTCCTTTGAACTTGTCGTGGGATTTGAGGGTGTCGGGTGAGACGCCGAGGATAATGGCGCCGGCTTTTTTGAAGGCGGAAAAGTCGTCACGAAAACTGCAGGCTTCGGCGGTGCATCCGGAGGTGTCGTCCTTGGGGTAGAAGTAGAGGACGATCTTCTGGCCTTTGAAGTCTTTGAGGGAGAGCGGGCGGCCTTCGGTGGAATCGAGAGAGAAGGCGGGGGCGGGTTTGGCTTCTTGAACGGGCATGGCGTGTTCTCCATTACAAGCGAATTCGTAGCGACTGCTAGAGGTGGGTCGTGTTGAGCGAGTTTTTGGGTGAAGGCCTCGTTGTTGGGCCGGCGGCGGATCCCCACGGCTCTGGGGTGATACTCGATTTCGGGAACCGTTGCGAGAGTTTTCCGTGCGGTGAATGTGGGGCTTGGCAGCCTGCGCCGCAAGGGCGGGGATTTTGACCTGGGATCATTGGCGGGTACACTGATGGGATAGTCGAATCCTATCTCGCGACAGTTACTAACGTCAGTCGCATGGAATCGGCAAGAACAACGAAGGGTGCGGCAGCGCCGGCCACGCAAGACGTGGCGTTCAGGCAGCAGCGCAACCCGTGCAGAAAAGGTGCATTATTAACGCGGATCTCACGCCGTCGTTCCCCAACGAGGGGAATTCCCACACACACAATTCTTCTGAGCAGCCGATGAGCCAGCCCGATACGGGAGGCGATGGCGGCGGTGAAGGGCCGAAGAAGAAGCCACGCCGGCGCGGTTCGCGCGGCGGTCGCGGGCGCGGCGGCAAGGGGCGCGCGGTCGGCCGCAAGAAAGTGGCGGGAGCGCCGCTGCTGGAAGGCGGGCCTCAGGAGCCGGGGGTTAAAGCACAGACAGCTCACGCTGAAATGCCGGTGGCTGAGGCGGGGCCAATCGAAACGCCGCCGATTCAAGCACAAGCATCGATCCCCCCTACTGAGCCAGTGGCACCAGCGGGTGCGCCCATCGCGGACGCGCCGCAGCCGCAGGCTCCGACGCCGAGCGGATTGCCTTCAGCATTTGCGCCGGGGCCGCCACGGGTTGGGATGAGGCCGGCGGTGATTCGACCGTTGGGGCAGGGACGAATGAGTTTCTCGAAGGGCGTGGGGCGACATCAGTTCCGTCCATCGGGGATGAGTTTCAAGCCGCCGCAGGCGTATATGCCGCCAGTTACGGGAACCCCCGTGGAGAGTGGCGAGGGCGCAGCAACGCAGCCTTCCGCACAGCCACCAGTGCAGCCGCCACAACAAAACATACCGCCGGGACAGCATGCGCCGCAGCATCCGTTTCAACGCGGACCGCAGGCGCGTCATCCGCAGCAGCAGCAGGGTGGGTCGCGCGGCGGTCAGCAGCATCCGCAGCAAGGCCGTTTGCCGCAGGGTCAGCAGGGCCAGCCGCAGCAGAGAGGTCCGCAGCGTCATCCGCCGCAGGCCCATCCGCAGGGACATCGGGGAGCGGGAGTTCAAAGGCCACTGCATGGCGGACCGCGTCATGCCCCGCTACCGCATCAGCCCGCATTTCCGGTGCAGCAGCCGTTCAATGATCTGGTGACGCCGCTGGGACCGGGCGAGGTGCAGGGAGATCTGCATCCGTTGCCGGCGCAACCGGTTCAGCCGCTCGAAACGCTGTCACAGGGAACGCCGGCGCCGCTGATGGCGCCGACGGCCGCGGAGACGGCAGCACTGGCGCCCTTTGCAGAAGACATTGAAATTGAAGAGACACCGGCAGCGCCGGCGAAGCGTCGCGAGCCGACGGGGCGCGAGATGCTGATCAACGTGGTGGAAGGGGAGGAAGTGCGCATTGCGGTTGTGCGGCGCGGGGTGCTGGAAGAGCTTTACATGGAGCGATCGAGCACGGAGTCGCACATCGGCAATATTTACAAGGGGCGGGTGACGAACGTGGAGCCGTCGATTCAGGCGGCATTCATCGATTTCGGCATTGGTAAGAACGGATTTTTGCACATTTCCGATTTGCACCCGCAGTACTTCCCCAAGAATCGCCAGCCCAATCGGGGGCAAGGTTTTGGCCCGCAGCGCGGAGCACCGCGGCGCGGTCCGCAGAAGCCGGTGCAGGAGACGACGACGGTTGCGCCACAACCGAATTCGTCCGGCGTTAGCGACACTGCAGAGGCGCAACGGCCGGTAGAGCAGACCGGGGAGCATGCCGGGGAATTGGCGCATGGCGTTCATGAAGAGTCGCCGGCGGTGGCAATGGAGATGTCGCCGAGCGAAGTGTCGTTGCCGGAAGGTTCGGAGGCGGGTGCGCGTCCGATCACGGAGAACGGCGGGAGCGCGGAAAGTGCTGCGTCCAGCGAGAGCGGCAGTTCGGCGTCGAATCTACAAAACGAAACCACGTCAGCCGATGAAACGCAGAATGCCCAGATTACCAGCGCTGAACCGCCGCTGACGGAGGCGTCCGGAGAAGAGGCTCCGTCGTCGGAGGAATCTGCGGACTTCGGGACCGCTTACAACGCGGACATGGGTGAGGACGAGGAATTCGTTGATGACTATGAGGGCGTTGACGACGGGCACATGAAGCCGATGGAGAAAGTCGGGCGGAAGACGCCGCGGCACGATCGGCCGCCGATTCAGCAGTGTTTGCGCCGGGGGCAGGAAGTGATCGTGCAGGTGATCAAGGAAGGGATCGGCACGAAGGGTCCGACGCTGACGAGCTATATCTCGTGCCCGGGGCGGTACCTGGTGATGATGCCGGGGATGGCGCAGCTGGGCGTGTCGCGAAAGATTGAGGACCTGGATCAGCGGCGCGAACTCAAGCGTACGCTGCAGGAGCTCAATCCGCCGAAGAATCTGGGGTTCATCATCCGCACGGCGGGTACGGATGTTTCGAAGAAAGAACTGCAGGGCGATTTGAATTACCTGGTGCGGATGTGGAAGGTGATTGCCAACCGGATTCGCACGCAACGTTCGCCGGTCGAGCTGTACCAGGAATCAGACCTGGTGATTCGCACGATCCGCGATGTTTTCAACGATGAGATCGACCGCATCATCGTGGATAACGAGCAGGTGGCGTCGCGTATCCGGGATTTCCTGTCGATCGTTAATCCACGTTCGGCGGGAGTGGTGGAGCTTTATACCGGCACGATGCCGCTGTTTCAGAAGTACGGCGTGGAGCGCGAGATTGAGAAGATCAATTCGCGGCGGGTGGAGATGGCCAACGGCGGATCGCTGGTGATCGATTCGACGGAGGCGCTGGTTGCGATTGACGTGAATTCCGGGCGTTACCGCGAACAGAAGGATGCGGAGTTGACCGCGTTCAACATGAACAAGGAAGCGCTGAAGGAAGTTTGCCGGCAGCTTCGGTTGCGCGACCTGGGCGGGGTGATTGTGATCGACTTCATCGATATGCGCGAAGAGCGTCACAAGCGGGAGATCGAACGGTTGCTGCGCGATGAGATGAAGAATGACCGCGCGAAGACGAAGATCCTGCGGATGTCGCTGTTCTGCATGATCGAACTGACGCGGCAGCGCGTGCGGCCATCGCTGAAGCGCAGTCTTTATATGGATTGCCCGCATTGCCGTGGAAGCGCGCTGATCAAGACGCCGGAGAGCGTGGCGCTGGATGTCATGCGCCGCCTGGCGGCGGGAGCGACGCGTGTGGATGTGGCGCGGATCGAGGTGAAGGCTTATCCGGCGGTGGCGGCGTTTCTGCTGAATCGCAAGCGCCGGCAACTGGTGGAGCTTGAGGACAAGACCGGCAAGCGGATCGGCATTACCTCGGACGGAACGCTGGGCGGCGACCAGGTTCTGATGGAGCCTTACAACACTTTGGGCAACCTGATCAACATCGTGCTGTGAGGGTAGCATTATTTGCTTGCGGCCCGCCGGGGAGAGGGCTATTATCGCCTAGAAGTCTAGGTTTGGGGCCATTAACAATGGCAGACTGGACGCTTGGTGAATGTATCATGGGAGAACCCTATGGACACGGCCGCTGCCACAGCCTCGCCCACGGAACGTGAACAGGAAATCCTCAAGATTCTCTGGGATATCGGTCCGGCATCGGTGCGGCAGGTTTTTGATGTGATGCGGGCGCGGGAAAATATTGCGCAGAATACGGTGCAGACATTTCTGCGGATGATGGAAGACAAGGGGCTGGTGGCGCACACGCTGGAGGGGCGTTCGTTCATCTATCGCCCGCTTTATTCGAAGCAGAAGACTGTTTCGCGGTTTCTGAACCGCGTCTTTGACGGGGCGGTCGATCAGCTCGTCATGTCGGCGTTTCAGGCCAAGAAGGTCTCTTCGGACGAAATCCAGGCCATTGAACAGCTTCTGGCGGATCACAAGAAGAAACGCGGGCTCTGATTTTTGCCACTGTCAACCGGGCACTAACCGATGCTTACTGAAATCTGCCGCTGGCTCATCGACACCACTGTTGCCACGAGCGCACTGCTCGTGGGGACGCTGGTGGCGATGCGTTTTTTGCGGCAGCCGGCGCATCGGCAGCGGTTGGGGGAGTTGGCGCTGGTGGGTTGCCTGGCGATGGCCGCGGCCCATGCGATTCCGGGCGTTCCGCGGATTTCGCTGGCGTGGTTTGAAGCGAATCCCCGAGCGATGCTTTCGGATGGTTTTTATGAGGATGCGATTGGGGCGGTGAAGCCTGCGGATGTGTCGAAGACGCAGGCGGGGGCGGCGGGTGCGCATGCGGCTTCGAATGTTTCGGCGGCCCCGGTTGCGCCGGTATGGGAATACGCTCGTTATTGGCGTGAGGGGCTAGCGGCGCTGTACCTGGTCATCCTGCTGGCGGGCGCTGTTCGTTTTTCGCTGGCGCATCTTCGATTGCGGAAAATCGTGCGGAACGCCACCGCGCCCAGTCGCGAGCTGGCGACATTGCATGTGTGGCTTCTCCGTCGGGCCTGCATCACCCCCCCACTGCTGGTTTCGGATGAGATCGATCGACCGTTGACGTTCGGCGTACGCCATCCAGTGGTGGTGCTGCCGCGAGCGCTGGCGACGGACGGGACGGCTGAGGAACTCAGCGCGGTTCTACGGCACGAACTGACGCACGTGTCCCGCGGCGATGCACGCACATGGCTGTTGGTGGCGTGGGCGGGAATGATGCTGGGACCTAATCCGCTATTGAGATTACTAACCCGTCAGCTTCGTTTGGCGCAGGAATTTATTGCCGATCATGCGGCGGCGGATGCAACAGATCCGGCGGAGTACGCGCAGACGATACTGCAATTGGTACAGGGTGCGCGGGCGCGTCCGATCCCGCTGACGGCGGCGGCGTGGATGAGCCGATCCGATCTTTATCTGCGGATGCGGCGGCTGCTGACGGCGGGGGTGAAGACGGAACGGTTTTGCCGGAGGGGATGGACGCTTTGTGCGGCGCTGGCGATTCTACTGGCGAGTTCGGCGATTGCGGCGGTATCACTTTCCGGCACGACGCCCGAAGCGCAACTTCGAGCGACGGAGCGGCGCGGGGCGATTTTTCTTCTGACGCAGCAGGAACCGACGGGCGGATGGCTGACGCGGTTTGGGCCGGCGCCGACCGCGCTGACGGTGCGGGCGCTGTTGCAGTCGGGAGTGGCGAAGGATCATCCGGCGATTGTCCGAGCGCTGGACTATGTCGATTCCGTGCGGCAATCTGACGGCGGGTACTACACCGACTCTGAACCGACGTATCACACGGCGATCGTGCTGGCGATGTATGCGGCGATCGATACGCCGGAGGCACATGCGCGGATTGAGGCTGGGCGGGTGTTTCTGCAGCGGGCGGCGGAGTCGACGAGTGCGCGGCCGGGCGCGTGGTATGCGACCCGCCAGAATTCGACGTCGCTGCAATCGACATTTGCCGATCCCAAGGAACGCACGGCGGATGCCGTGCTGGATACATACGGGGCGCTGACGTACGCCAAATGGAAATCCCTTTTGTATGCAGGGCTGGCGTCGAATGACGCGCGGGTGGTCGTGGGGACGCGGTGGCTGGAATCGCACTGGACGCTCGACAAGCATCCGGGCACGGGGTCTGCGGAAGGGCTGTACTATTACTATCTGGCTGCGGCAAGAACGCTGCGCGCGTCGGGCAAAGAGAGCGTTGCGCCGGAACAACATGGGGCGGTGGACTGGCGAACGGAACTTCAGCGGCGGCTGGCGGGGGCGCAGAGGTCCGATGGTTCATGGCTCAATTCCGCTTCGCCGCGGTGGCTGGAGGATCAGCCGACGCTGGTGACGGCGTATGCAATGCTGACGTTGCAGGAAACGCGGCGATAATTTCGGCGCGAGCGTACCGAAGCCAATTCATGCATAAATAAGAAGGCCGCACGATGAACACTCTCGTGCGGCCTTCATTTTTTACTTGGCGTTTCGGTCGTTATGGCAGATTGCTACGGCCGGGACGGGCACCACCTCCGCCGCCGCCCATGCCGCCCATCATCATCTGTCCGGGGCCGGCGGTGATGAATTTAGCGGCCTGGTCGTCGGTGAGGATGTCGGCGACGATTCTTTTCAAGAGCTTTCCCTGCGCGGCGGCGGTGGCTGCAGGATCTTTGGCCTCCGCGAGTGACTTGGCAGTCTCGTCGATCAGGGCCTGCACCTTGATTTTCTGATCGGCGGTCAGTTCCATGAAGCCGAGGCGCTGCTGGAGGGTCCGTTTGAGTTTGGAGCCTTCCCAGGTGACGCGCTGATCGGGAGTCAGGAGTGCGTTGATTCTGGTCTGTCCGGCATCGACGATTTTCTGCATGTCGGCCATCGTCTTCTTAATCTCGGCCTGAACTTTTTCCATCGCGGCGGCACGATCGTCTCCGGCGTTCTGCATGATTTCGCGGCCTCGTGCGGCGGCATCTTCCTGAAGGTCAGAGATGTCTTTGTTCATGGCGTCGACTTCGGTCTTGATTTTGGTCTTCTGATCGTCGGTGAGCTTGAGATCTTTGTCCATTTGGTCGAACTGGTTGGCGTAGGGATTCATCATTGCGCGGAACCCACCGGCTGGTCCGCCCGGGCGGTTGTTGCGTTGGGCCCCGCCCTGTCCGGTGCCCTGGGTGTTGGCGGGTGGTGCGGGCTTGGTGTCGTCGGCAGCCAGAAGGGATTGCGACAGGCCAAGGGTCATCGCGCCGCCGAGAGCTAGAATACAAAGAGTTTTTGCCATGGGTTTCATTGCGTTTCTCCTCTATGAGTTGCTACATAGTAGTTGATACGCTCGAAGCGCGGGGAAGTTGCAGGGCTTGAGCAGGATGTCAGACCCACGCAGGAGGGCCTATTTTTCCGCCGAATCGAGTTCGCCGGCGGCTGGCGGCGTCTCCTGGGCTGGCCGCGTGGCCGGGGCGTGCGGGCCTAATGCCAACTTGACGACTTTCAGTTCCTGCATCCGGACGGTGCCGTCAATCATTTTCAGATCCAGCACATGTCCGCCGGCGGTGCGATCATTGGTCAGGAAATGAAAATGGTAGCCCGGCACGTTCACGTGCCGCAGCGACTCGGGAAACCAAAAGCCCACCAAGGTGCCGGAGACATCCTTCAGATCGAAGACGGTCTGTTCCTTAGTCACTTCGGCGAGCCGGCGGTACGGTGGCTTCTGTCGGGGCACGCTGCGTACGCGTACGTGGGCAAAACGCCCTTCGACGCAGAATGCGAACACGCGTCCGTCCGATTGGCGCATTCCATCCAATGCGGTTTGCAGATCGTGGTAAGTTGCCGCGGCGGTCAGGGGACGAGCAGTGCCCGATCGAAAGAATGTGACGGCTGAGAAGGGTGATTTCATCGCGTCGTCAGCGACGTGCACGTGGCCGTCGGAGGTCACCTGATAGAACGTGCCGTGGAGGGCCACCATTTCTCCATCGAGATGGTCAAACGTTCCGAGCCCGAAATCGCCGTGGCGCTTGAGTTCGGAGAAAGGCATGTCACCGTCATAGTTGCCATCGAGCAGGGCATCGATCGTCGCATTCTGGAACTCTGCGGAGCTCTTGCCTGAATACGGCTGGGTACAGCCAGCATTCCACACGAGTGCTGCCAGCGTCAATCCCAAAGCGGCCGTCAGCGATACCGGGCGTAACCATGCCTTCATTCGCATGCACATCTCCTTTTTCGAACCAGAGCAGTTCCGGTTGTAGCCGTCAGCATTCATCGCCCACCATTTTACGGGAGTCGATGTATTGGCGTCACCGATTTCCTTTCGCCTATTCGAACCCTACGCTATACTCCGCGTCCATGATCAAGAAGCATTTTTTATTCCTCGCGGTTGCGATGTTCTGGGCGGTACTCGGAAGTTCCCAGGCGTTGCTGGCGGCACCGCCGGGCTGGGAGCTGCGCAACGGGTCGTGGGTGCCGATCGTTCCACCCGGGGTGGACACGCCTGATGGCCAGGTCGCCCAGATGATCGAGGACCTGGCGAACAACGAAACCAAGAAGCTGATCTCCGATGCGAGGAAGTGGATCAAGGCGAATAAGAAGCATCCGCTGATGCCGCAGGTCATGCTGCTGCAGGGCGATGCGGAAGTGGCGCGCGGGAACAAGTACAAGGCGCTCTATTCGTATGAGGATATTCTCAACAACTATCCGACGTCGGAGTTGTTCCCGCACGTGCTGGAACGTGAGTACAACATTGCAGACGCCTTTCTACGCGGATACAAGAAGAAGTTTCTGGGTCTGCGGATTCTGTCGGTAGAGGGCGATGCGATAGAACTGCTGGATCGCATTCAGGATCGGCAGCGCGGCTCACCGATGGCCGAGCGCGCGGGCCTGCGGGTTGCGGACTATTACTATACCAACGGCCAGTTCCGCGAATCGACGGATGCGTACAACGATTTCATCCGGCGGTACCCGTATTCGCAGTATGTACGGAAGGCGGAGATGCGCCGAGCGGAATCGTCGCTGGCGAATTTCCGCGGCATCCTGTTCGACTTCACGCCGCTGTACGATGGCCGGGAACGTCTCGCCGCGCTACAGGAGGCGTATCCGCAGACATCGGAAAGCCTGCAGATTCGAGCGATTGACGACCGGATCTACCAACTTGAAGGCAAGAAAGAACTGGAAATTGCCCGTTACTACTGGCGCGCGGGCAAGAAGCATGCTTCGGGGTATTATTACAAGCGCGTGATCGCTAACTGGCCGGACACGCTTTCGGCCGATGCCGCACGCAAGGAGCTTGCCCTCCGCATGCCTCAGGAGGCCAACAAGTGAGAATGAATCATCCAAGGCGCAGGACTCACTGGTCAATCGGGTTGATGCTGGTGGCGGCATGCTGCCTGCTAGTGTCCGGATGTGGTTACTCGACCAAGCCGCTGTACAACAAGTCGGTACGGACGGTGGCGGTGCCCATTTTCAAGAGCAAAAGTTTTCGCCGCGAACTGGAGATGCGTTTTACGGAAGCGCTGTGCAAGAATATTGAGTACCGTACGCCGTACAAGATCGCCAATGAGAAGAATGCCGACACGGTACTTTCCGGGACGATTATTTCGGTCGACGAGCAGGTTCTGACCACACGGTATCAGACCAGTTTGCCGCGCGAAAGCCAGGTGGTGATCACGGTGGATTTCACCTGGAAGGATGCCCGCTCTGGGCGGGTTCTCGTGGAACGAAAGCGGTTCAATCGCTCGGCCACGGAAATCCCACAGATCAACGAGCGCGTTACGGATGCCGAGCAGTTGGCGGTGGAGCGTACGGCCGCGGCGGTGGTCGATCAGCTCCAGACCGACTGGTAACGGCGACGCGTATCGAGCAATTTTCCATACACAAAAATTATGTTGCAGTAATTCCCCCACTTCGGCGTTCCTAAATAGTTGTATTTTGTCACAAATTGTTCGATGATTTGCTTTTCTCGTATGCTGGAAGCCTGAAGTAATGCCTTCCACACGATCGAATTCACGAAACTTTTTATCTGGTAAATCATTCATCAGTCAGGTTCTGCAGCCGCACAGGACGAGCGCAGCAGAGTCAATTCAGGAGAATCTCATGAAGGTCTGGACAAAGCTCTCCGGTTGGACAAGTCGCAGTCTGCTCGCCTCGGTTTTGGCGATGATGGCAGCGACCAGCGCGCCGGTGCACGCCACGGAAACCGAAAATCTTAATCTGCAGATTCTGCCGGCGCCGGGAAAGATGACAATCGACGGCAAGTTTGACGACTGGGATCTGTCCGGAGGCATCTTTGCGTGCGGCGATGTCGAGCATCAACGCACGATCTCGGGCGTATGGATTAACGGGATGTACGACAAGGATAATCTGTACCTGCTGGCGCACTTCGTCGATGCCACGCCCATGAATAACCCCGGGAGCATCAAGGGTTCGTACGGGTTCAACGGCGACTGCCTGCAGTTCCGCGTCGTTACGGCTTTCGGTACGCCTCTGGAGCGGATCTCGCACTGGACGTGCTGGTCTGACCACGACGGTCTGGACGTCATGGGCGCGACTTACGGCAAAAAATTTAACGAAGGCAATGCGGACGCCAAGACCTCCGGCGGCCAGCAGGCGTTTATCAAGGATGCGGACGGCAAAGGGTATGTCCAGGAAATGTCGATCCCGTGGAAGATGCTGACGCGCGAAGGCGTGACCCTCAAGCCGGGCGATCAGATCATGATCACGGTGGAGCCGAACTTCAGCATCAACGGCGTGGGACGTCTGACCATTAAGGATATCTTCAAACCCAATGTGGGCATTGATCGGGTATTTACGTTTCAAGGGCCGGCGTGCTGGGGGTACGGCTCGCTGGAAACGAAGGGGCACGTGAAGCCGCGGCCGGTGCGTTTGTCGGATGGTCGCGAATTTGCGGTGTCCTTCGAGAAGGGCCTTCCGGTCATCGACTGGGCGGGCCTCATCAAGAGCAGTGAACCGGACGGGTTCAAGGTGATCAAGTTCAACCTGCCGGAAGACGGGTATGTCTCGCTGAATATTTTCGATTCCAAGGGCGCAGTGGCGCGCCAGCTTCTGATGACGGACTTTCTGACGAAGGGCCCACATGAGGTGAAGTGGGACGGTCTGGCGACGCCATCGGTGCGTCGTCCGGGACAGATCGTAAGTGCCGGGGAGTATCACTGGGAGGCCATCTATCACACGGGGATCGGGCTGCGGCTAAAGGGATGGGCGGACAGCGGTGGCGTGACGCCGTGGGACGGCAATGATGGCCGCGGTTCGTGGGGCGCCGATCACGGCAATCCAGTGGCGGCGGCATCGGATGACAAACAAATCTACCTGGGCTGGATTTCGGGCGAAGGCGGCAAGCCGCTGGTCGCCACGGACCTCGACGGCCGGGTGCGCTGGAAGAACATTCGCGGCGGCATTGCCGGGGCGACGCTGCTGGCCAGTGACGGCAGCACACTCTACGCGTTCAATCCGCAAAGTCAGTATGCAGCGGTGGCCATCTACCGGCTCGATGCCAAGAGCGGCAACTACACGGAGTGGTCCAGCCTTAAGTCGACGGACCTGACGATCCAGAAGCTTCTCGGCGATGAGATTGGCAAGGGCAAGAATCCGAGCGGATTGGCCGCCAAGGGCGGGCGCGTGTTCATCTCGGTCAGTGCGCTCAACAAGCTTCTGGTGGTCGACGCCAACACCGGCGAACTGATCAAACAGATCGACATCGAGAAACCCGGAAGCGTACAGACCCGCGACGGCAAGCAGGTGGACGTACTTACGAGCGGCAGAAATATTGTTTCCGTGGATGTGGACGGCGGCGAAATCAAGCCGATCGTCGCGGTTCCACTCAAGGATAAGGAATGGGTCTCGGCGATCGCGACGGACAAAGATGGGAATCTCTACGCATCGGTTCGCGACGGGCGCGAGCAGGTGCTGGTCTTTTCGCGTGAGGGCCAGTTGCTTCGCGCCATCGGGCGTGAGGGCGGCCGGGCGCTGGTCGGCCCGTGGAATCCGGACGGGATGCTGGTTCCGTCAGGGATCACGGTGGATGCGAAAGGGAAATTGTGGGTGACGGAGAATGACGGCACGCCACGGCGCATCAGCGTCTGGGATGCCGCCACTGGGAAATTCCTCAAGGAGTTTTTCGGCGGGAGCGCCTACGGCGCCGGCGGCGGCGCGATCAATCCGATCGATCCGAATCTGATGGTCGGGCAGGGAGCGGAATGGCGGCTCGATCCGAATACGGGGAAGGCCACGTGCATCGGCACGTTGCCGCGGATCGGCGATGCCAATGCGAAGTTTGGATTCGGCAAAGATCACCGCCTGTATCTGGCGACGACGCCGGACTCGATGCACGGCACCAACCCGGTGAACATCATGGAGCGGCTGGGTGATGGGGTTTACAAACTCCGCACCACGATTTCGCGACTCGATAAGGAGACGCTGAAGGTTTGGGCTGACCAGAACGACGATGGCGTGGAGCAGCCCGAGGAAGCGCAGACGTATAAGCTGCCTACGGACCTGGGCGCGTGGATCAGCGGCTGGTATCTGCCGATGACCCAGGATCTGACCATCTATGGAACGACGTACAAGTTTGGCGTCACCGGCTGGACGGCCTGCGGCGCGCCGCTCTATGACTTTACCAAAGCGGTCAAAATGCCCGAACCAGAGAAGCGCCGGGGTCGCGGCGGTATGGGTGCGCAGTTGGGTTGCGGATCAGCCGACGGCCATTTCATGCTTTACAACGGCCACTACGGTGACAGCTACTCCACCTTCGATTGCTACAACCTGGATACCGGTACGCTGGCATGGACGTACCCGAATAATTTCGTCGGCGTACACGGTTCGCACCAGGCGGGCGGACCGGAGCCGGGTCTCATTCGCGGGGCCTTTGACATCGTCGGCAGCGTGCAGTTCCCGGCACCGCTGGGCAACCTGTGGCTGATTCCCACGAACAAAGGCGAATGGCACATTCTCAACGACAAGGGCTTCTATATCTCGAAGCTTTTTGAGAGCGATCCGATGAAATGGTCGTATCCGGAATTCGCTGTGCCGGGGGCGGTGCTTGATTCCTGCCCGCCGGGCGCAGGTGAAGAGGCTTTTGGCGGATCCCTCACGAAAGCCGATGACGGAAAGCTTTACATTCAGGTCGGACACACTTCGTTCTGGAATGTGGAGGTGGTGGGCTTGGAGACGGTCAAGGCGATTCCGGGCAGCACCATCACGCTGACGGAGGATGACCTCAAGACCGCACAGACTTATTACAACCGGGGCCTGCAGGAAAGCGTCGGCATCAAGTCCGTGGCGGTGCGCCACTTTACGCCGACGTTTACCGGAGAAATCGCCAAGGATTTTGCCAACACCAATATCCAGGCTTACAAGAAGCAGGATAATGCGTCGGCGCGTACGGTTCTCTCGTGGGACGAGCAGAATTTGTACGTAGCGTGGGAAGTCAAAGACGAGACGCCATGGGTCAACGGCGCTGACGCGCCGGAATTCATGTACATCACCGGTGACACCGTGGATATCCAGCTGGGCACGGATCCCAATGCGCCCAAGACTCGCAAGGAAGCGGTGCTCGGCGACCTGCGACTGTCGATCGGCAACTTCAAAGGCAAGCCGACCGCGGTTGTGTATCGCAGGGTGGCCACCGAAAAGAATCCCAAGATGTTCAGTTCCGGCGTGGTCAAGGCTTACACGATGGAATCGGTCACGACGCTTGCTGATGCCAAGATCGAAGCGACGGCGGACAAGAAGAAACGTCAGTATGTCGTCGAAGCTGCCATCCCGCTGGCCTCGCTGGGTCTCAAGATCACCGATGACATGAAGATTCGGGGTGACTTCGGCGTTACCCATGGCGACAAAGCAACAAACCGTACAGTTTTGCGCACTTATTGGAGTAATCAGTCGACCGGCATCGTCAGCGACGCGGTTTACGAGCTGCAGATGGAGCCGGGAAACTGGGGCGATCTGACGTTTACGAAGTGACATGCGTTTACCAAGTGACCTTATGAGATTATGATTTTGACGCCTTGATACTGAAGGCTGTTTCATAGCTCCAAGAAGCCGTTGGCAACAATCGGTTTTCTATGGGTGACCGGGGTTATGAAACAGCTTGTACTTCTTTCATAAGGACCACGATAAAGCCATGTCTGAAACCACTACCTGCACGTCGATCGTTTTCACCGGCAAACAAACTCTGGAACTGACCACCTCGACGCTTGGGGCGCCGAAGGAAGATGAAGTACTCGTCGAGGCGACGCGTACGCTCATCAGCACCGGCACGGAGATGACGATCTTCAATCGTAATTTCGAGCCGGGCACTCACTGGGATCAATGGGTGTGCTACTACCCGTTCCCGGTGGGATATCTGTTTTCGGGCCGCGTTGTCAAGGTGGGTTCAGACAAGACGGGATTCAAGGTCGGCGACCGCGTCGGAGTGCGGCACAATCACTCCAGCCACGTGATTGCCAAGGCGATCAACGTCATTCGCGTGCCGGATAACGTCAGCGATGATGAATCCGTGTGGCTGGGCCTGGGCAAAATCGTACAGAACGGCGTGCGCGCGGCGGATCACAAGCTTGGCGACACGGTTGTGATCATCGGGCTGGGGATGCTGGGGCAATTGGTGACGCGCTATGCACGCATCAACGGCGCCAGTGAAGTCATTGCCATCGACACCGCACCGAAGCGGCTGGAATTGGCCAAGCTGGGCGGGGCCACAGCGACGCTCAATATGAGCGCTGCGGACGCCAAGGCGGAAGTTCTCAAACTGACAAACGGCCTGGGCGCGGATGTCGTTTACGATGTCACCGGTCACCCGGCGGTGCTCGCCACGGCATTGAAGCTGGCGCGCAAGGCGGGGACGATCCAGCTCCTGGGCGATTCCGGCGCACCGGGCAAACAGATGCTGGGACCGGAGATCATCACGCATGGCTTGAAGATCATCGGAACCCACGACAATATCCCCCCCCACTTCACCACCGAAGGCGTTCGCTGGTCGGGCACGGAAATCTATGATCTGTTCCTGAAGTACGTCGGGCGGAAGCAGATGAACGTCAATGAACTGATCACCCACCGCTTCAAACCGCAGCAGGCGGCGCAGGCGTATGACCTGCTGAACAAGGATCGGGCGAATGTGATGGGTGTCATGTTTGAGTGGAAATGAGGCCCAACGGTCCGGGCATCCCTAAGACATTGCTGCTTCTATAAGACATTACCGTTGCCATAAGTCATTGACGAATGGTGGCGACGGTGTCGTTTTTGTTCGGCGCGGGCAATGAGTCATACGAGGGCTTCATCAAAACGAGCCATCAGCAGGGGATTGATCGGCTTTCGCGCCATGTCCACTAGCACTCAGTATTATTCATATTAATGATATTTAATCAGCAGATCATTTTTAACAGATGAGATATCGGACGAAGGCGCCAAAAATGTATGTTTTTTTGCGCGCAAAGAAAATTCTTTACATTCTCTGCCCGATATAATAGTATAGAGTAAGGCAGTAGGCATATAGTTTAGATAGGTTGTTTTGTTTACTTACGTGCGGCCCGATTGAGAAAGTCATTGCAGCGATCTCCAAGTCCGTGGCCTGATTCCAGGGCCAACGCGACACTTGCATGCGGAGTAATAGATATGAAACGACGTGCGTTTACTTTGATCGAGATGCTGGTTGTCGTCGCCATTCTTGGTTTGCTGATCGCGCTGATGTTGCCGGTGTTATACAATGCCCGCATTGCGGCCGGGCGCACGACTTGTGGGTCGAACATCGGCATGGTAGCGGTCGCTCTGCAAAGCTATTTTTTGGATTATAACGGTCACAAACCCGCGATTGCCTGCGACGCAGGTGTGGCATCGGGCAGCCGGACAGGTACCTATCGCATACAAGAGATGCTCTGGCCCGTGGCTTTGGCCCCCTACTTGAATATCCCGGGTATCGCGAATTTGCCTCTCCGCGGTGATAGCGGAGGGCGAGGGTATGCCTTTGCACAGCAGATATACTATGGGAAAGCACTCAGTTCTGCTCTTTTCTGTCCGTCAGCCGATGTGAACCTCAAGCCAATCAATTGGGCAGCTAAGGATGCCCACAATCTGCCGACAGACATGAACTATATGAAGATGAATCGTTCATCCTATGGCGCCATTGCGGTAACTTGGATACCAGATGTATCGGGAGCAGGTTGGGATTGTTACAAGACTCCACGGTTTGATGATTACGTTCTGAACAGTAATGACTATGGTCCATTTAATGGAGATCAGACGGGAACGGATTTCAGACCATGGGTCAATCTCGGTTACACCAACCCAGGAGTAGGGCAATGGAACCCTGCTTTTTTTGGGAGAAATCTTTACCAAGCGGCTCCCAATACCCCGGTCTTTGGCCATTTGCCGGATTTTCGTGGCAATTCCGGCGGCTGGACACAGTGTAATTACGTCAATTGCAGTTGGTCCGCCGGCAATTACGGCTATGACCTGCCGTTTACCATGTCAGGCATAGGTGGCCGGCGAATCGGCGCCGTCAAGAGTCATAACAATGTTCTTCCTGTTGCATATCTTGATGGACACGTGCAGAACGTTTCCGCCACGGACTTGCTGACGGACTATTACGCTGGTGGCGGATCGCATACGATTCCTAATCTAGGCGACCCCGCGCCAACTCAGTGGTGGGCTCTCAACTCCAACGCGCATTGGGGACTCAATGGAAGCGAGCCGCTCTACACAATTCCGGATGACAATCAATATCGAGCCGGCTTCTGTCCCTGGCAATAATTGCTTCGCTTGATTGAAAATCAGGAAGACCTCCTCATGAGTTTCGTTAACCGTTCTTCGTCCCGATTTATCTTGATCATCATATTTATTGCACTGGCGGCATGTGTCGCCTATGTCTATCGTCCGCAATCGTCTCACCAAGTCGACGTTAAGAATCTTCCCAGCACCTACTATGATGAGTCCATCGATAAGTTCTGGACGAGCACGCCAGAGAGAGTACCGCCGGAAAGAGGCTACCAGTACCGTGAGGGAGACGAACCGGCTATTTATCGAGCGGTCATGTCAGGATCGACTCTGTCGATCGAGAACGCACGCTATTTTTTCCGTTTTACTCCTGAAGTTCAGAAGCAACTCCTGGCCTCGGTCAAGGATCCCAAAGACCCCGCGTTTGACACAGTGCAGATGAATACGATGCACGGCAAAGAAGTGCGACTGCCGCAGCCGGGGTCGCCGTGGGTTTCCGCGGAATCACCTGAAGGCCAGAAGATCATGAATCGCTGACGCGGCCTTTGTGTGAACTCAGCAGGGAAGGGGACTTACTCAGACATTTTTCGCTGGGGTGAGATGGGGTCGACGCAATCGCCAAGATCAGAACTTCTCTCTTCATGAATTGCGCCAATCATCACCACTAAAAGCGATAATATTCTCCTTTACACGTGATTTAAATTTACGTATTATGAAATTGTTCGTATAATTGCGTAAGAGGTGCAATCTTCCGCAGCCTCTGCGTGATACGCCATTGACGCTACGCCAACGATACGGCCGTCCCAAAGTCGAGGCACAAGTTTCGAGCCTCATGGAAAGTCCGATTGTGGAGCGGTGATCATGAAACGACGTGCATTCACCCTGATCGAGTTGTTAGTAGTCGTCAGCATTCTCGTGTTGCTGATCGCGCTCATGTTGCCGGTGATCTCCGCAGCGAAGATCTCCGCTTCGCGTGACAAGTGCGGAGCGAACATGGCCTCGTTGACGATCGCATTGCAGAGCTATTTCATTGACAGCAACGGACTGAAGCCGTGCTTCTACTACACCAACGGCGGAGGCAGCGCGTACCGAAATGCTGATACTTTCTGGCCAGTTCTGCTGGCGCCCTATCTGAACATTCCAAATACCAACAATCGTCCGCTCTCGATTGATAATAAGGGACACTACTATGCCTTTGCGCAACAGATTTACAGTGGAGCGGCGTACCGCTCCGCGCTGTTCTGCCCGAATTCCACTGATTACCAGTACCCGCAAACTCATCCGGTAGATTTCAGCATTGCTCCAGACTTTTCGGGCAGCAGCAATGAGTCGAACTATCGGAATATCGTTTGCTCCTCCTATGGGACGGTGGCATATAATTGGGTGGGTGGCAGCCCCTCGTTTGGGGATCAGATTCAGAGAATTTCTTGTGATAACATTTATTGGGGTAGTTCCTGGGGACCATTTAACGGTCCTAACTTGTCGAACAATTTTGCCCCCTATGTTGGCGGCTCCAACAATCATAACTTCGCCATCTTTGGCAAGAATCTTTACAATAAACCACCCAACACGCCGGTGTTCGCCCATGAGTTGGGAAATGCCAATCCGTCAAACAACACTAACTATGGATGCCTGCAATCCGTCAACGGCTATTTCTGGAACGGCCCGAATATTGGGTTCAACCTGCCTAATTCTCCAACTACCAAAGAGCTGAGCCACAACAATGTGTTGCCGTTTGGCTATCTGGACGGGCATGTCGAGGCGATTACGGCGGACACTTTGAAGTTGGATTATATCGCGGGTGGCGGAGTAGTTGCCGGACCCATCAATTCCACCGGTCCCACACCCCAAGGCAGCGCCTTCACCGCCAAATACGGGGTCAACGGCACCGAGCCGTTATACACCAAGGCGTGCGGTGGAAATAACTGGCCGGAAAATTCCAATGTGGATTTCATTCCGTGGCTTGATGCCAACGGAAATTGGCGCGATACGCACTAATTTGAGTTGTAACAAAGGTTGCGCTCGTCTCAATTGAGTGTGGTCAGTTGAACTGATCTGTGGGTCACAGCGGGGTGCAAATGTCTTTGCTGAATAAGTCCTCTCGTCTTTCAAAGACTATTCTAGCTATAGCTGTTCTGTTGTGTGTGGCATCCATTTTTCGTTTGTACTCGTGCAGCACCCGCAACGGGCCGCAGTCATTTCTAGCCAACAGTACAGCCTATTACGATGAGTCTACGGGTACTCTGGCACTGGCTGGATTAGCTGGTGTTCCGCCGATGACTGCCGGCATCGACGATCAGCCCGTCATCGTCCGTGCCGTGATGCGTCAGGATGATCCGCTGACGGTCGAGAACGTTCGATATTTCTTCCGCTATACGCCCGAAGCGCGGCAGGCGTTACTCGCCAGGAAAGACCCACAGATCGATCGCGTCCTGCTCAACGAGAACCACGGGAAGGAAGTGCGACTTCCGCAGGCCGGTTCTCCTTGGGTTCCTGCCGAATCGGCCGAAGGCCAGAAGATCATGCGATGAATGCAGTTGAGACGGGCTGGCCGATGCTCACGATCAGCGCAAGCCGCGTTTAGCCGACTGTCTAATATCTCCTTTTTTCATAGCGTCTCATAATATTACTCATATTTGCCAAAGACGAATCTGGATGTCATCAATGCGAATGTACTTTACTTGAGATATTGATTAACGTAACATGCTATTGTTACGAGACGGGCAATCCACGAGAAGCCTCTGCGTTATCCGCCGATGACACCACTTCAATGTTACCGCCGTTTCGAAACGCCAGGTCGAGTCGAGCACGCGTTACCCGAACGAGGAGCGGTATACATGAAACGTCGCGCATTCACTCTTATCGAAATGATGGTCGTCGTCGCGATCCTGGTGTTGCTCATTGCGCTGATGCTGCCGACACTTCAGGGTGTCCGCATCACAGCACAGCGTACGCGCTGCGGAACGAATATGCGGAGCCTGGCGGTGGCACTGCAAAGCTACTTCTATGACAACAACGGATTGAAGCCGTGCTTTTATTACACCAACGGCGGGGGAAGCGCGTATCGCCTGGCTGACACTTTCTGGCCGGTGCTGCTGGCCCCATATCTAAGCATTTCGGGGACAGCAAATCGGCCGCTGTCTGTGGATAACAGAGGGCATTATTATGCCTTTGCGCAGCAGCTATACAGCGGATCGGCGTACCGTTCGGCGTTGTTTTGCCCGAATTCCACTGATTACCAATACCCACAAACCCATCCGGTAGATTTCACCATTGCCCCCGACTTTTCCAGCAGCAGCAATGAGTCGAACTATCGAAATATCAACTGCACTTCCTATGGAACAGTGGCCTTCAACTGGGTCGGCGACACCCCTTCATTTGGGTCTCAGGTGCAGAGGATCTCGGCGGACAACATTTATTGGGGGAGTTCCTGGGGGCCATTCAATGGACCTAACATGTCGAATAATTTCACGCCCTATCTGGGCGGCTCCAACAATCATAACTATGCCATCTATGGCCGGAATCTCTACAACAAAGCGCCCAATACGCCGGTGTTCGCCCATGAGTTGGTAAATAGGAATCCGTCCAGCAACACCATTTATGGATGTCTGCAATCGGTCAACGGCTATTATTGGAATGGCCCGAACATTGGTTTCAACCTGCCCAACTCGCCAACCACTAAGGAACTGAGCCACGACAATGCGTTGCCGTTCGCGTATCTCGATGGACACGTCGAGACCCTTACCGCAGACATGTTGAAGATGGATTACATCGCGGGTGGAGGAGTAATTGCCGGCCCCAGTAGTTCCACCGGTCCCACAAACCAAGGCAGCGCCTTTACCGCCAAGTATGGAGTCAACGGCACCGAGCCTTTATACACTAAAGCGTGCATGGGGAATAATTCGCCGGAAAATTCCAACGTGGATTTCATTCCCTGGCTCGATGGCAGCGGCAATTGGTTGCCTACCCGCTGAACGATTCGATCAAGCAAACTCGCGCGAAGAGGAAAGTGCGAGGGTACTTTGGCGTGTTTCTCCAAAGCCTGGCCGGGTTACTGTTCCCTTCGAAATTCAACTCTATACCTTGCTGATCATCGTTCGGTGGCAGAAACTGTCGACGGTGGAATTGGCAATCTCATATCCGGTTGGTGATGCGCTGAAGCGATGATCTTGGATCGCGTGAGATACCGCCCGATAAAAGCTACCAGTTCGTCCTTTACACACGATTATTCTCCTTGTATTATGAATTTGTTCAAATAATTGCGTCAGAAGCAGACCTATCCATATCGCTTCTGATGTACTCGCCATTGAAATCACGCCAATGTCGCTACCGACAAGAAAAGACTGCTTTCAAGGCCTCTGCGCATTACGCACGCGACCCGATTATTAAGGAGTGATAATCATGAAACGCCGTGCATTCACTTTGATCGAGATGACGTTGGTCGCGAGCACTCTTGTCGTGATCGGCGCGATGATGTTGCCGACAGTCGCCAATGCGCGGCTGATCGCCACGCGGATGCGTTGTGGAACGAACATGCGCGGTTTGGCGGTGGCACTGCAAAGTTACTTCCTGGACAGCAACGGTCAAAAGCCGGTCTATGGGTGCGATGCGAACAGACCGACCACCACGTTTACGATGACCGGCACATATCGCATGTTTGAGTTTCTTTGGCCGGTGGCGCTTTCACCTTACCTGAATATTCCGAGCGTGGCCAATCGTCCGCTCTCGCCGGACAGCAATGGTCGGTATTACTCGTTCGTCCAGCAGATGTATCAGGGGTCGGTTCTGCGTTCATCGCTGTTCTGCCCGGCGGATACCGTTAATCTTCCGACGATTGACTGGTCGAACATCCCTGCGGACGGCAACTACATGACCTTGAACCGGTCCACGTACGGGGCCGTTGCGGGGAACTGGATGCCCGGCTCGATTCAGAGTTTTCAGGATGACTACTGGGTATACAACGTGAACGGTCTGACCCAAGGTCCGTTCACATCCGATCCAACAAGCTTTGCGCCGAACGGCTCAACGACGAGAAATGCCAACTTATTTGGACGGTCATTGTCGCAGAAGGCGCCGAGCACACCGGTGTTCGGCCACATGCTGGGCTCGGTGAATGGGCCAACCAACAGTCCGGGATCGCTGGCCTTTGGTTCAACCATTAATGAAGCGTGGCAACGAACAAATTTCGGGTACAACCTGCCGAATTCCCCGACCACTGTGGCGAGAAGTCATAACAACATTTTGCCGTTCTCTTATCTTGACGGACACGTCGAGATGATTTCGGCGTCCGCGATTCGCACGGATTATTTTGCCGGTGGCGGGTTGAACGGAAGTGGTCCATGTGGTCCTACGCCGCTCAATTCCAGTTTCACCGCCGACTACGGGCAGAATGGCGGCCAGCCCATCTACGACGTGGCCAACAGTGGAAATGGGCCGTGGAACAGCAATGCCGGATTAGTCCCCTGGCCGTAAGGTTCGAGGCGGATTTCAATGGCAGGGCATACGGGCGCAATTGATCGCTCATGGTGATGCATAACGTGCGCGTCTCATCCCAACTCATCAAGATACTGGTGATCGCGGCCCTTCTCGCCTGCGCGGGCATTCTGATCTGGTCGACCAGTCGGAAGAGCGACACTCCGCCAGTCGTGTATCTCGATGAATCTTCCGGAGAGTTCTGGCAATCGCGGCTGCATTATATTCCGCCGATGGAGAACTCGAACGAGGGCACGCCTACGATCGTCCGCGCCGTGATGGCCCGCGAACCGTTGACCATCTCCAATACCCTTTACTTATTTCGATTCACTGCGGAGGCGCGGCAATCCCTTGATGCGACGGCGCACAAAAGCGGCTACGCGGATCCATCCATTGAGGCGCTGTTTCGGGACAATCACGGTAAAGAAGTGCGGCGGCCAGAGGCCAGGGCCAAGTGGGTTCCCGCTGACTCGCCGGAAGGGCAGAAGATCATGAATCCGTGAGAGGAGACGGAGGTCGGGGCGGGGAGGGGGAGTTCCTGAGCAACTCGTCTATTCCCTAGTTTGTCTATTCCCAAGTTCTTGCTTCTCCGCCTGCTCTCGTTAGCATGTTTGGTTCCGTTATGGAAAGGCCGGCGCCTGCCGGCCGCGGCTCATGTTTGTTTCAAGGCAGATCACAGATGCTTAAGACTCTCAAGACTCCCGGCGACACTTCCTGGTTTATTCACGATCGGTTCGGCATGTTCATTCACTGGGGCCTTTACTCGCAGCCGGCGCGGCATGAGTGGGTGCGGCACAACGAGGAGATTCCCACCGATGTTTATGATGCGAAATACTTCAAGCGGTTCGATCCGGATCTTTACGATCCCAATGCGTGGGCGGCCGCGGCATCCGATGCGGGGATGAAATATTTCGTCATTACCACCAAGCATCACGAAGGATTCTGCCTGTGGGACACGAAATACACGGACTACAACGCCACCAACACGGCGGCGGGCCGCGACCTGCTTAAGCCGATGGTGAAGGCCTTTCGCGAGCGCGGCATGCATGCAGGCTTCTACTACTCGCTGCTGGACTGGCACCATCCGCATTATGTGATCGATCCGCACATCGGACCGTACCGCAACGCCAAGAACCGCGCCGAGCTCAATAAAGGCCGCGATCAGAAGAAATATGCCGAGTATATGTACAACCAGACGCGCGAGCTGCTCACCAAGTACGGCAAGATCGATATTCTCTGGTACGACTTTTCGTATCCCAAGCCCGATGGCCTGGGCAAGGGCAAAGCGGATTGGCAGAGCGAGAAACTCTACAAACTGATTCGCAAGTTGCAGCCAAACATTATTCTGGATGACCGGTTGGACTTGCCGGGCGGCTGGGACGTGAAGACGCCGGAGCAATACCAACCGCGGGAATGGATGCGCGTCAACGGCCAACCAGTGGTGTGGGAAGGATGCCAAACGCTTAGTGGAAGCTGGGGCTACCATCGCGATGAATCGACGTGGAAGAGCGTGGATCAGCTCGTGCAGATGCTGATCGATACGGTATCGAAAGGCGGCAACCTGCTGCTGAATGTCGGCCCCACGGGGCGCGGCGAACTCGATTACCGCGCCCTGAAGTGCCTGTCCGGCATGGGCGAATGGATGAAGCGGCACGCGCGGAGCATTTACGGTTGCACCCAGGCGCCGGCGGAATTTGTCCCCCCTACCGATCATCGCTTCACGTACAACCCAAAGACGAAGCGGCTCTACGTGCATTCGTTTGCGTGGCCGTTCAAGTATCTGCATCTCGACGGATTGGGCGACAAGGTGGAATACGCACAACTGCTCAACGACGCTTCAGAGATTCCGCTGAAGCCGACGGACTGGACGTTTGAGCACATGAGTCACCAGAACGCCGGGAAGAACACGCTGACACTGACGTTGCCGACGGTGAAGCCGAACGTGACGGTGCCGGTGATCGAGCTGTTCATGAAGTAAGCGGGGCGCGAAGCCCAAGCAGCATTTGAGCCATGCTTCTGCCGCACGATCCGCGGCAGAAGCATGGCTCTTTCATTGTCTACGAGACGCGTTCCAGCAGGAGGGTCCGGCTACGAACGGCGCATCCGGCGCCGCCGAAGCGGGAATCG
The DNA here is from genome assembly GCA_903845195.1 of uncultured Phycisphaerales bacterium. Taxonomy (GTDB): domain Bacteria; phylum Planctomycetota; class Phycisphaerae; order WQYP01; family WQYP01; genus CAIMWO01. The sequence continues at coordinate 52,620 of CAIMWO010000034.1, read as the reverse complement.
CCGTGGATGCCGAGGCCCATGAGTTGGCTGCCGGAATAACGGGCGAGTTCGGCGCCGGTTTCGTCCGTTATGCGGTAAATCGCGCCGGGTTGGAGCGCCTTAAGGCGATAGGTCGGCAGGTGGTGGCCCTGCAACTGGTGGATGACGACGACAGAGTAGACGCATTGGGAGCCATCGGGCGTGACGGACTGCCAGACGCTGGCGCCGCCATCCTGCACCATCGCAAGGCGATAGAGATTGCCATTCTGCACGACGGGGCGGATTTTTTTGTAAAACGTGATCTTTCGTTTGTAGTGCACACGCTCTTCAGCTGAAAGCTGGTCGATCTTCGTGCCGATGCCCAGGGCGCCGCGCATGGCGACATCGAAGCGAAGATCGAGCGAGGCGTGGTGAAGATTGTGCTCGTGAGTCACCCACGATTCCATGACGCGCGGCGGATAGGCGAGTGAGAAACCGTCTTCGATGTAGGTGCGGTCCTGGGCATCGGTATTGTCGGAGGTCCAGGCCTGGTCGCAGCGGGCGAGGATGCCGAGATCGACGCGGCCGCCGCCACCGGAGCAAGATTGGATATCGAGTTTCGGGAAGTTTTTGCGAAGGCGGTCCATGATGCCATAGAGGCCTTCGACGTGTTTCTGCCAGATGGCGCTGCCGGCGACCGATCCGGGTTCCGTTGCGTAACGATTCATGTCCCATTTGAAGAACGAGATGTCGTAGGTTTGGAGGAGCGCGGCGAGGGCGTTGTAGATGTATTCGACAACTTCGGGGCGGCCGAAATCGAGGATCAACTGGAAGCGCATTTCGGTGCGCGGGCGGCCGGGATAATGCAGGACCCAGTCGGGGTGCTTGCGGTAGAGGTCGGAATCAGGGTTGACCATTTCAGGTTCGACCCAGAGGCCGAAGCGCATGCCCAGGCGTTTGACTTCATCGACGAGGGGCTGGAGACCGTCGGGGAAGACGGCCTTTGAAACGATCCAATCGCCAAGGCCGGCGTGATCGTTGCGTCGATCACCGAACCAACCGTCGTCCATGCAGAAGAGTTCGACGCCCATTTCTGCGGCAGAGCGGGCGAGCTGGATCTGGCCATCGACGGAGAGTTTGAAGAAGGTGGCTTCCCAACTGTTGTAGAGGACGGGCCGGCACTGGCCGTCGTCAAAACCGGGCAGGATGTAATCGCGGGTGAAGGCGTGCAGGCGCCGGCTGGCGCCCCCGAAGCCATCGCCGGCATAGCCGTGGACGAAGGCGGGTGTGGTGTGCGATTCACCCGGGGCGAGCACCATGCCAAAACCAGTGGGTTCATAGCCGCCGTAAACGCGGACGGCGTCCGTCGGAAGGGCTTCAAAGCGGAGCGCCCAGTTGCCCGAGAAGGCCAGTGCGCCGAAGTAGACCTCGCCGGCGTGTTCGGTGGTCTTGCCGCGAGGGCTGACCAGGTAGAAGGGATTGAAAGCGTGGCCGGTGTTGATGCCGAACTGGCTGAGGACGGTTTCGCCCTGTTCGATGTTTTGGCGAACGGGAATGAATTCGCGCGACCATGAGCCGGCGGTGCGGGTCAATTCGTAGGTGCCCTGCGGGAAATGGACCGTGCCAAAGGCGAGCGATTCAATGGTGACGTGCATCTTGGTGAGATTGTGGAGTTCGATCCAGCGTTCGATGACATCAAGTTCAGGCGTGATGCGGTAGCAGAGGCGGACTTCGAAGTTGTAGGCGATATCCCGAAGATGGAGGATGAGCGTTTCGCGCGGAACACCGGATTTACGGGCGGGTTTCCCGTGGGCGGGTGGATACGCCGGAGCGGCGTCGGTGCGGATTTCGTGTTTTAGATAGCGTAGTCGGAGGTCGCGGACGGGGAGGTGATTGGCGTCCTGCTTGCCAAGAGGCGCTGCGGCTTCGGGGAAAGAGACTTTCAGGCCGACGTGGTGGTAGGCGATATCGCCATAGGTGGGAAGCTCATAGCGGCGGCCGCCCTCATCCCAGACGTAGTTGGGGTCTTCATAGGCATCGAGATTGCCCAGCACCATTGGAGCATTTCCTTCCGGAGCGGGCCCCGAGCCGACGTGAACGACCTGGCCGTCGGGCAGGATTCGCAGCGCGTAGAAGCTGGTGCGTAAGCGAAGCACGATGAGTTTCTGCGTAGGGTCAAAGGAAACGGCCGACATATTGTTTACTCCGTTGAAGGACATCCAGCTCTTAGATTAATGAAACCTCGTCTAGAGAACATCCATCGTATAAACGATGGTCGTTTGAGGCTGCACACGCAGCGGCACCAAGACAATTCGTGAAATTGAACAAGGTTTCCCGTGATGGTCACGATACTCGTGCTTCTGAATTTCGCTGATTCGGGTCTGGCCTGCGGGCGTGATGCGAAGCGTTGTCCGGCCGCGTTCGATCAGGATGACGCCGTCGCGAAGGACGGCATGTTCCTCGGTAATGATGGCGGTGTCGATTGAACGGGGTTGCGAAAGATCAAACTGATCCGTGATCGTAAGCGTTCCGGCGGCCTTTGCCAGATGAAAGGTGCGGGTGTAGTGCAGGCATCCGGCGTCCGCGGGGTAGGCCGCGGTGAGATCCAATTCGAGGAGGGCGCTCTGAGACGTGAGACGATGATTGGATATCTTCGCAAGAAACTGCTTACCCGCCTGTTGTTCATGGCCATTGATCAGGGGTACGGAATGGCCGAGAGAACGGGCGGCAAGGAACGTGTATCTTGCTTCGCGGAAGAAGTCTTTGACATATTCCGGCGCGCCAATTTCGATCAGCATGCGCTGGCCGTCGATATTGAGGAGGTACGAGCCGAGATCGTTGTGATTGTGGTGTTCATCGTTATGGCCTCCCTTGGCGGCGAACTCCCAGAGATGCTTGCGGGCATCACGAAAACGCAACATCGCGACGCCCAGATCGGGCAGGAATGTATCTGTCGCGGGGAGTTCGGCGGTCGGGCCGAGTTCCGTGGGACACCTCAACACATGCCGCGTGAGATGGAAGAGATCAGTACGCGACGTTTCCATGTCGAACGCGCGTGCGGCCGCCTTCCAGGCAAGGTTGGCGTGAGCAAGGATGACCGGATCATGAAGTCGCTGGGCCAGGTAGGACAAGAGCGATGGCCGCGGCGTGGCGTGAGCATTGCCATCGGAAAAATTGACGGCCATTCCATTGGACAAGGTCATCGCGGGACCAAAGCGGGCAATGGCTTTGGTTTGTGAATGGCCTTCAAAGAGCGACAAGTGGCCGCAGGTGGCGGTTTCCAGCTGCGCGTTGAGTTCGCAGAACCACCCGAAGCCGTAGCCCCAGTATCCCGGCCCCTCGGAGGTGCCTCCATCGGCGGAGAAACCCGTAAGGTATGTGTTAAGACAGGGTGCAGCATGATGGAAAAGACGGCCCAGCAACTTCGGATCATCGCAGACGGCAAGCGCGGCGCCGAGAATCCCCTGGTGACAGACGGCATTCCAGTTCATGCCGCTGGTCGACCATGAGGGAGGATGATTAAGGTAATTGTCGAAGATCTGCGCCTGGAGCCGCCGGCGGATTTCAGCGATCAGGGGGGCGGGCATCTCTGCCGAGAAGAGGGAAAACAATTCTCCGAATAGATTGGCAGTTTCCGCACAAAACAGGTCCAGAGTCAGAGGATCTTTGCCGGAGGATTTTCCAACGTGGGCGGGCAGACTCCACGAGGGCTCGGCGAGGATGTCGCGGGTCTTGGCAAGCGTGGAAGCCAGAAGTGCGGCACGGGTCGAGGCATCTGGTTCGGTGAGCGTGGCGATGGAGGCGCGGGCAAGCAAACGGCGACGCTCAAAATAGACGCGTTCAAAGGGAAGCCTGGCGCCGGTGGCGTGGAAGTCCGCATAAAGCTCATCGGTCAGCACCGGCAGAGGATTGTCCAATTCACTCAGGGCACGCGAACGGATTTCCGCGAGCAACGGTGTGCTGATCGGATTTACCGCAACCCGCCGCCATTCCAGACTGCCCAGCGGTGGCAGGAGCGGCACCTTCGTTTGCGCCGCGAACCGTCGGGCCAATTCTTCGGAAGAAAGCTCGTGCAGAAGAATGTTGTGCATTCAGTAACCCAATCCAAACGCCCGCCGATCCTGCATCCGGGAAGAGGCATACTATAGCGGCTGGCACTGCAAGCAAGTCCATCAGCCTACGTCCATGCGACGCATGAATGACCTCCGGAATTCGTGAGATTTCCGAAGGTCTGCGTTGCCATGGATGTCGAATCATCCACCACTACCCTGCCGGCTTGGTAACCTCGAAGAGTGTTTCTCGATTACACAACGCAAACGGGCCGTTCATTGTTGAACGACCCGTTTGCATTTCATAGCGTTACGAATCTGCAGAATGGCAGGAAGAACGTTGCGGTGAGCGTTGATCAGGCGCTGAAGGAACTGCCGCAGCCGCAGGTGTGGCTGGCGTTGGGATTCTTGAATACGAAGCCGCGGCCCATGACTTCATCTTTGAAATCGATTTCGGTACCGTTGAGGTACAGGTAGCTCTTGCGGTCGGCAAGAATCTTGACGCCATGGGATTCCATGACTTCATCGTTCTCGGGAGCCGCTTCAGTCAGATCGAGCACGTAGGAAAAGCCCGAGCATCCGCCGCCCTTGACGCCGACGCGAAGCGCCACGTTCTCGGAAAGCCCCTGTTCTTTGATAATGGACTGGATTTCTTTTGCTGCGGTTTCGGAAAGGATAATGGCCATATTTGCGTAGCTCCTGATTACCGGTACATACTGGACAAGTAGGTATCACTATAGCGAGTGAGCCCCACATTTAGCAAGGGTAACCATTCATCACCGAGTTTTGTGATAAACATATAGGGTACATACTGTTACGCGAGTATTTGTCAATTTTATCGTGTCTTCTAATTGAAATTGAGTCTCAAGTACTAGGCTTTCGTCCACATTTTCACTACAATACTCGGATACGAACGGGACGAACCTAGTCGAACCGCCATCGAAACCCGATTAAAATGATCTAAACCATTGTTAGGTTTGGAGTTACATAATGCCTACCTCAACTGAAACCATCGAACAGCTTGCCGGCCAAGAGTACAAGTGGGGATGGAACGTCGACATCGAAGCTGATGAAGCCCCTCCCGGCCTCAGCGAAGAGATTATCTGTTTCATCTCCCACAAGAAGAAAGAGCCGCAGTGGATGCTCGACTGGCGTCTCAAAGCCTATCAGCATTGGCTGACCATGAAAGAACCTCACTGGGCCAAAATTCAACATGCCCCCATCGATTACCAGGCGACCAAGTATTACTCAGCACCCAAACCCAAGCTCAAATCCCTGGACGAAGTCGATCCCGAACTGCTGAAGGTCTACGAAAAGCTCGGCGTGCCGCTGCATGAACGCGAAGCCCTGCTTGGCGTTGAATCCTCCGGCAACGGTGAAAACGCGCCGAGGCCCGACGTGGCTGTGGACGCCGTGTTCGATAGCGTCTCCGTAACCACGACGTTTCAAAAGAAACTCGCCGAACTGGGCATCATCTTCTGCGGCTTCAGCGAAGCGGTGCAAAAGCATCCGGAACTGGTGAAAAAATACCTCGGCACCGTGGTGCCCTACTCGGACAATTACTTTGCGACCCTGAACTCCGCCGTCTTTACCGACGGCTCCTTCGCGTACATCCCCAAGGGCGTGCGCTGCCCGATGGAACTCTCCACATACTTCCGCATCAACGCCAAAAACACCGGCCAATTTGAGCGGACGCTGATCATCGCTGATGAGGGCGCGTCTGTGAGTTACCTGGAAGGATGCACGGCTCCGCAGCGGGATGAAAATCAGTTGCATGCCGCGGTGGTCGAACTGATCGCATTGCCGGGCGCAACGATCAAATATTCAACCGTCCAGAACTGGTTCCCCGGCGATCCGAAGACCGGCAAGGGCGGCATCTACAATTTCGTCACCAAGCGCGGCAAGGCGTTTGAAAATTCCAAAATCACCTGGACCCAGGTCGAAACCGGCTCGGCCATCACGTGGAAATACCCCAGCTGCATCCTGCAGGGCGATAACAGCGTCGGCGAGTTCTACTCGGTGGCCCTGACCAATCATTACCAGCAGGCCGACACGGGCACCAAGATGATTCACATCGGCAAGAACACACGCAGCACGATCGTGAGCAAGGGCATCTCCGCGGGGTTCGGCCAGAACACCTACCGCGGACTTGTGAAGGTGCTGCCGAAGGCTGAAAATGCCCGCAACTACACGCAGTGCGATTCGCTGCTGCTGGGCGACAAATGCGGGGCACATACCAGCCCGTACATTGAAGTCCGCAACAAGACCGGCCGCGTGGAGCATGAAGCGTCGACCAGCAAGATCGGCGAAGACCAGTTGTTCTACTGCAAGACCCGCGGCATCGCCCTCGAAGACGCCATCAACATGATCGTCAGCGGGTTCTGTAAGGAAGTGTTCAAGGAACTGCCGATGGAATTCGCGGTCGAGGCCCAAAAGCTGCTCGGCGTCTCGCTCGAAGGGTCCGTTGGCTGAAATAGATCTGTGGAGACCTAAATGTCATTGCTCGAAGTCAAAAATCTACACGCGGAAGTCGCCGGCGGCGGTCGCAAGATCCTCAAGGGTGTGAACCTTTCCATCGAAAAAGGCGAGATCCACGCCATCATGGGCAAGAACGGTTCCGGCAAGAGCACGCTCTGCCAGGTGCTCGCCGGCCGCGAAGTCTACACCGTCACGGAAGGCGAAGTGCTTTTCAACGGCAAAGATCTTCTGGAACAAGCGCCGGAAGAACGGGCCCGCGAGGGACTGTTTCTCGGCTTTCAGTACCCGGTGGAAATCCCCGGCGTCAGCACCAGCTACTTCCTCAAAGCTGCCGTGAACGAAACGCGTAAGCACCACGGTCTGCCCGAACTCGACGCCATGCAGTTCCTCAAGCTCGTCAAGGAAAAAATGGATCTCCTGCACATGGACAAGAGCTTCATGAATCGGGCGATCAATGAAGGTTTCTCCGGCGGCGAGAAAAAACGCAACGAAGTTTTCCAGATGGCCGTGGTCAGCCCCCTGCTCGGCCTGCTGGATGAAACGGATTCCGGCCTCGACATCGATGCCCTCAAAACCGTTTCCCACGGCGTGAACGCCATTCACCAATCCGATAAGGACAAGGCGATTCTGCTGGTCACCCACTACCAGCGCCTGCTCAATTACATCGTGCCGGACAAGGTTCACGTGATGATCGACGGCCGCATCGTCAAGAGCGGCGGCAAGGAACTGGCTCTGGAGTTGGAAGAACGCGGATACGATTGGGTTGAGAACGAAATTGCAGCCACGGCTTAAATAGGCCGTGCTTCTTCGGGAGCCGATAGGAATGACGACTGTGCTTGAACCCACCAATAGTTTTGTCACCAGCTTCGAAAAGGTGGATGGCCATCGCGCAGCATGGGTGAATGAGCTGCGCCAGCGCGGCATGACTGCTTTCTGCGAAGCCGGTTTTCCGACCGCCAAAATGGAACAGTGGCGCGATACCAATGTTTCGGCCATCGCACAGACGCATTTCGTCCCCGCGCCAACTGCAACCGGCAAGGCCGTGCTGCAACTGGCCAAACAGTACAGCTTCGGCGATACCGCCGCGGCAGAGCTCGTGTTCATCAATGGCCATTTTGACCCGCATCTTTCGACGACCAGCGCATTGGCGAAAGGCATCAAGGTTCTTTCACTCGAAAAAGCGTTTGAAACCGAGAACGTCTTGCTCGAGAAGCACCTGGGCAAGCATGCCCGGATCGAACAGCATCCGTTTGCCGCGCTCAACACCGGATTTGTTCATGAAGGCGCGCTGGTGCACATCGCCAAGGGGGCTATCACCGAGAAGCCGATCCATCTGCTTTTTCTGACGATTCCCGGCACCGAGGCCGCGGTGAGCCAGCCGCGCGTGCTGGTCGTGGCGGAAGAAAACAGTGAATCGTCGATCGTCGAAACCTATGCCGGCACCGATGGCAGCGTGTATTACACCAATGCCGTCACGGAAATCATCGCGGAACGAAGCGCACGGATCGATCACAACAAACTCCAGCAGGAAGGCAACATGGCGTATCACACCGCACTAATGCAAGTGGTGTTGAGCGAACGCGCAGCCTTCGTGAGCCACTCCACCAGCATCGGCAGCAAGCTCACGCGGAATGACCTGGCCGTCTTCATGGGTGGCGAATTCGCCGAAGCCACGCTCAATGGCCTCGTTCTCGCCAAGGACGAGCAGCACATCGACAACCATACCTTTCTGCAGCACGAAAAGGCCAATTGCCCCAGCCACGAACTCTACAAGCATGTGCTGGCGGACAAATCCTCGGCAGTCTTCAACGGCAAAATCTACGTGCAAAAAGACGCCCAGAAAACCGATGCCAAGCAGACCACCAAGTCGCTCCTGCTCACCAACGAAGCCACAATGAACAGCCAGCCCGCACTTGAAATCTACGCCGACGACGTGAAATGCACGCACGGCTCCACCATCGGCCCCGTCGATCCCAACGCCGTCTTCTACCTCATCAGCCGCGGCCTCAGCGTCGCCCAGGCCCGGCACCTCATGACCTACGCCTTTGCCGCCGACATCACCCGCCGCATCAAGGTCGCCCCGGTTCGCGTCCGCATCGAAGACTTCATGACCGCCCAGCACGGTTTGCCGCAGGATTTGCGGATCACCGACCAGGCCCGGCACGATGTGGCGATGCAGTAATGATCCCGCGGGTACATGAGTTCCGCCAATGTGGATAGAATGTAATCATGACGGCGATCGCTGAAAAAACCTCATCGAAACTGAATGTGGAAAAGGTGCGGGCCGATTTTCCAATCCTTCGGGAAATCGTTCACGGCAAGCCGCTGGTCTATTTTGACAACGCCGCGACAACCCAGAAACCCCGCCAAGTCATCGACGCCATCGCCAAATATTACGAATCAGAAAATGCCAACGTACACCGCGCCGTGCATGAGCTGAGCCAGCGGGCCACCGCCCTCTACGAAGGAACTCGTGAGAAGGTCCGCAAATTCATCAATGCTGCCGAAACCAGCGAAATCCTTTACACCCGCGGCACGACCGATTCCATCAATCTGGTTTCCAACAGCTGGGGACGCGCCAATCTCAAGCCCGGCGACGAAGTGGTCATCAGCCACCTGGAGCATCACTCGAACATCGTACCGTGGCAGATGGCCTGTCAGGCGACCGGCGCGATCCTACGCGTGATTCCGATCAACGATGCCGGCGAAATCGTGATGGCCGAATACTCCAAGCTGCTGAATTCCGGCCGCGTCAAATTCGTTTCGGTAAATCACGTCAGCAATTCGCTCGGCACGATCAATCCAATCGGCGATATCATCCGCCTGGCGCACGCGGCCGGCGCTCTTGTGATGATCGACGGCGCGCAGTGGGTGGCGCACGGCGTCACTGATGTTCGCGCACTCGATGCCGATTTCTACGCCTTCAGCGGTCACAAAATGATGGCGCCGACCGGCATCGGCATCCTCTATGGCAAGCGAGCGCTGCTTGAAGCCATGCCCCCCTACCAGGGCGGCGGCGACATGATCGCCACCGTCCGCTTCGAAAAAACCGAGTACGCCGAACTGCCCAACAAATTTGAAGCCGGCACGCCGAATATCGAAGGCGTCGTAGGCCTCGGCGCAGCCATCGATTACCTGACCACTCTCGATCTGCATACCACTGCCGCTTATGAGCACGAACTGCTGGCGTATGCCACGCGGCGCATCCTTGAGGTGCCCGGCCTGCGGATCATCGGCACCGCTACCAGCAAAGCCAGCGTCATCTCCTTCGTATTGGAAAATCCAGCCGTGGCAACGCTCGATATCGGCGCCAAACTTGATCATCAGGGGATCGCGGTCCGCACCGGACACCACTGCTGTATGCCGGTGATGGAACGGTTCAACGTCGCCTCCACCGCGCGTGCATCACTCGCCTTCTACAACACTCATACAGAAGTTGATCGCCTCGTCGACGCATTGCAGCACATCGTCGCAGAAGCCCGCAACGCCCGGCAGCCCGCCGAACACGCCGTCGATAATCAGGCGGCGATCGAATATCCCAAGCCGTCCGCAAACAGCGTGAGCTCCGCCGCCGACAAACTGGCCGAAGACTTTGAATTTCTTGCTGAACGCGACGCCAAGAACGAATACGTAATGGATCTTGCAGCGAAATTACCGCACCTGTTCGCCCTGCTCCAGCAGGTAACGACGCGCGTGCCGGGCTGCATGAGCCAGGTCTATCTCATTGGCAGAAAGACGCCCGCGCATCCGGACAGACTCGAATTCGTCGCCGATGCCGACGCCGAAATCGTACGCGGATTGATCGCGATCCTCCAGCGCATCTATTCCGGACAGCGGGCCAAAGACATTCTCGATTACGACATCGAAGGATTCTTTCAGCGCATCGGCCTCGACCAGTTCATCACATCGCAGCGGCGAAACGGTTTGCAGGGCATGGTGAAGAAGATCCGCTCCCTGGCGCAGCAACTCGGTGATGAACATCCCGTTTCAGGTCAACAAAAATGAACGATGATGTAAAGAAGTTCTCTCTGGGCCAGGCAACGGAGGGGGAAGACCACGCCGCGAAAATCCTGCGTGAGAAGATCGGCGACATCCTCTCCCTCGGGCACGCCCCCGCCAAACCCGTGGTCACGCAAGGCGCCATAGCCGCCGATCAGAAGCTTCTGGAAGAAAAAATCATCGCCGCCCTGAAAACGATCTTCGACCCCGAAATTCCGCTGAATATTTACGACCTCGGCCTGATTTATAAACTCATCATCGAACCCACCAATGCCGTCAAAGTCGAGATGACGCTCACCGCGCCCGGTTGCCCCGTCGCTGGATCCATCGTCGCTGAGGTCAAACGCAAAATCGAATCGCTACCCGAAATCCCCAAGGTTGATGTCGAACTCGTCTGGGACCCGCCCTGGAATCGCGATCGCCTCAGCGAAGAAGCCCGGCTAACGCTCGGCTTGATGTAAGCCACCCCCCGTATGGAATCGCACGCCGTCACGCGCCCGGCGAAATCTGCCGCAGCGCCTCATACAGCACAATCCCCGCGGAAGTCGAAACGTTCAAACCGCGTGTCTCATCGCGCATCGGAATCTGCAAAACCGCATGTGGATATGCCGCCAAAAGATCACGCGGCAACCCCGCCGATTCCTTGCCGAAAAATATCCACGTCTCAGGGGCAAAGCGATGCGACCAATAGGGCTTGCCCCCCAGCCCAGAAGTCAGCACGATTGGATCGCCGCGGACCGCCAGCATCAGTCCCGGCAGATCATCATGCACGATGATCTGCACGTCCTTCACGTAATCCATGCCCGCCCTCTTGAAATGTTTATCCGAAAGAAAGAACCCCATCGGCCGCACCAGGTGAAGCTGTGCCCCCGTCGCCGCGCACAGCCGTGCGATGTTGCCGGTATTCTGCGGAATCTCCGGCTCAACCAGAACGATCTTGAGTTTGTGCGTCGGAAGCATCTCTGCGATCACGAATCTCTGCGCTCGCGCGGTTCTTCATCAGCCTCATCATTGGGGCCACGCGGCGTAACGACAATCGTGCGGGCCAATAAATCACCGAGCCGCTGCCGGTAATCCGAAATGAACATGTAAACCATTAACACTCCGAAAAGCATTTCCGGAATGCGGACAATGTTCCGCAGCAGCACCGACAGCACCGTCGGCGGCTTGCCATCGATCATGATCACCTGGATCCCGACCAACGCCTTGCCGATCGAGCGGCCAAAAAACATCTCACCGACAATCACGTGCAGCAGGTACCCGCCAACGATGAAGAGAATTTCCGGAGCATTTGTGAACGCCTCAGGACTGGTGAATCCCACAATCCAGGCGCTAAACACGCGTTTAAAGCTTTCCATGTCATTGAGACCAAAGACGATGCTGACGATCAAAAGGGGAATGCCCAGGTCAATGACAAACCCGATCAGACGTTGGTAGAGTCGCGCCACGCGCATTCCCGCCGGCACTACCGGCGGATGCGGACGCTTGCGCCACTGCCAGAGCGACAACGCCAGCAGCATCACCAGCACGATAATCACGATGTTCTGCAGCAGCAGGGCATCGCGGTGCGGCGTCGCGGGCTCGACGGCTGCAGGGCCGGAAATCTGGTGGCCGCGGTTGTCGAACACCATCGCGTTCAGCTGTTCGTTCTGCGTGCTGACGACCACCGCCAGGGAATTTTCGATCGGCCCGACGCCAATATCCATCGACGGTCTGATGTCCCGGGAAGTTTCTCCCAGCGACATCGCGGGCAGCATATTTTTCGCCGGCAGCGTCAGATCCGTTGCCCACTGGCTGTTCGTGATCAGAAGCCCGCCCTGGAGGTCCACCATCTCGTTGTTAGCCGCCGGCCAAAGAACATAAACCACATCATCCAGCAGCACCGCAAACAGCCGGGTCGGGAACGTCAGCGGTCGCGGCAATTCCGAAACCACAGGCTTCGACCACCCCTCGGTTTTTTGTTTGAGTTTGAGCGAACGAACCACCAGCTTCCCCGGTTGCATGGGATCGACCCACATCACGATCATTCTGCCGGACTGATACACTGTCCCGACCGCACACTGCGGCGAAGGAGAAACCCCTTCTGTCGGCGGGCCAAACGTCGGCAATTGCTCCCAGCGGCCGGAATAAAACCACCAGGCATTGACCGTCCTGCTCTCTTCAGAAGGCTTCGTCTCCGCAGCACTGACCGCGGCTTGCGTTGTCGCAGATGCCGGCGCAGACGCGGTCGCAGGTGTTGAACTAAAACCCGGCAACATTTCACTGCCTACCGGCAGACGCAGCGCGGCCCGCCCATCCGTCGCCGCATGATCCGCCCCATAGGTCACCGCATAGATGCCTCGTGATGAACCATGCACCGCCAGCATATTGTTGTTGTAAGGAATCGACGGTATCGGCTGTTTGTCGCCCTGGGCATAGCCCATGAACGCACCGCCAGGAAATGCCACATACGCCGACGCCCGCACGCTGCTCCCCGCCGGCGGACCTACCACCGCCAATCCCCGCGGCACCCCCTCAAAATATCTCAAGGTATCGAGCCGCATCGATATCCATTGCGTCGAATTGCTCGACCTCTGGATCAGCTCGAACGTCGGTTCTTTCGACGCATCTTTTCCGTCCAATACCACCGGCCGAACCAGCCACAGCGTCTTCCCGTCCCCGCCCAGCCACACTGGCGACGCAGCGTGACGTGCCGGTCGCAATGGGGTCGGCTGAATCGTCACCGATGGCGCAGCGACATACTGCACCGGTGCCGCAGCCGATGCCGATCGGTGCGCATGCATCGACAGCAGCCACGCGACTGCAAAGGGCCCGATCAGTCCCAGAAACATGATTGCTGAAATAACCGTCTGTCTGAATTTCGCCATAAGGGTATTGTAGAGGTAGCGGGGCGACTTGTCAGTCATCGACCGCTGGTTGTTACTTCAGGCTATCCGCTGCCAACCGCCGGGAACTGGCTTCTTGCTCCCTGGCAGCGTACATTTCCCTCATGAACATTCTTATCACCGGCTCTTCGGGACAGATCGGCACGAACTTGGGCTTGGCTTTGCTGGGCCGTGGTGACCAGGTCCTTGGCCTCGATAAACGCGTCAACGCCTGGACGCGAAAGTTCCCCACGGAAATCGTCGATCTGACCACCCCCTGGTCCGGCCTGCCCAAGGCCATCGCACATTTCGCACCGGATATCGTGGTGCATCTGGCCGCCTGGGCCAAGGTGCATCAACTCGTTAAAGAACCCGCCAAATCCCTGGAAAATGTGCAGATGGCTTTCTGGGCCCTCGAACTCGCTCGCGCCTTGGACAAACCCATCGCCTTTGGCTCCAGCCGCGAAGTTTACGGAGACATCCATCGCCACATCACTGACGAATCGATGGCCGATTTCGTCGTCGCGGAGTCCCCCTATTCCGCCAGCAAAATCGCCGGCGAAGCCTTCTTCTATGCCTACGCCCGCTGCTACGGCCTCAAGACGCTCGTCTTCCGGTTCAGCAATGTCTACGGCCGCTACGACAATGATCTCGACCGCATGGAACGCGTCATCCCCCTCTTCGTCCGCAAGATCTCCCGCGGCGAACCCATCACCGTCTTCGGCCGCGAAAAAATGCTCGACTTCACCTACGTCGATGACTGCATCTCCGGTGTGATCGCCGGCCTCAACGCCCTGGCTGCCGATAAAGTCGTCAACCAGACCATCAACCTCGCCTACGGCCAGGGCCAGACGCTCCACGATCTCGTCTCGCTTATTGAACTGGCCACCGGCAAAACCGCCACCGTCACCTGGGCCCCCTCCCAAACCGGCGAAGTCACCCGCTACGTCGCCGACATCGCCAAAGCCCGCAAACTCCTCAACTACTCCCCCAAGACCCCCCTCACCCGCGGTATGGGCGAGTACGTGCGGTGGTGCCGGGAAACACAATTCATCGTGTGAGTGGGAAAAAGCCCGCGGCCTAGAATTCAAGTAGCGGAGCCGTGCAACGGCTTGCAGGTCCATGGACTTGCCCGCCCGTGGTATCATTCCAGCATTGCTGGACCCCTGCGTTCTTACGTTTATGCGAGAGACCCGTGCCCGATCTCTTTGAACCCATGCGCGAGCAGCGTCGTGCGGCTTCCATGCCGCTGGCCGCACGCATGCGCCCGCGAGTCCTCGACGAATTCACCGGCCAGCAGCACATCCTCGGACCCGGCAAACTCCTCCGCCGCATGATCGAAGCCGACCGCCTCACCAGCCTCATCTTCTACGGCCCCCCGGGCACCGGAAAAACCACCCTCGCCCATCTCATCGCCCGCCATACCAATTGCCACTTCGTCGATCTCAACGCCGCCGCCGTCGGCGTCAAAGAAGTCCGCGAGGTTCTCGCCGATTCCAAGGCCCGACTCGGCGACACCTCCCAGCGCACCGTTCTCTTCCTCGACGAAATCCATCGCTTCAACAAATCCCAGCAGGACATCCTCCTCGGCGATGTCGAACTCGGCCTCATCGTGCTCGTCGGCGCCACCACCGAAAATCCCTTCTTCAGCGTCAACTCCGCTCTCGTCAGCCGCAGCCAGATCTTCCAGTTTGAGCCCCTCACCCAGGACGACATTCGCTCAATCGTCCAGCAGGCCGCATCCGATAAGGAAAGAGGCTACGGCAACCTGCCGTTGGACCTTCGCCCCGAGGCCATCGAACACTGGGTCACCACCAGCGATGGCGACGCCCGCCGCGCCCTGACCGCCCTTGAAATCGCGGTTCTCTCCGGCGGCAAACGGGAAGCTAACCAGGGCGGCCGCATCGTCATCGACCTCGAAGTCGCCCAGGAATCGATCCAGCGGAAAGCCGTCGTCTACGATGCCGCCGGAGATCAGCATTACGATGCCGCCAGCGCCTTCATTAAATCGATGCGCGGCAGCGATCCGGACGCCGCCCTTTACTGGCTCGCCCGCATGATTCATGCCGGGGAAGATCCCCGATTCATCGCGCGGCGAATCGCGATCCTGGCCAGCGAGGATATCGGCAATGCCGATCCCGCAGCCCTCATCCTCGCCGCCGCGATGGTGCAAGTCGTCGATTTCGTCGGACTTCCGGAGGCGCAACTGACCCTGGCCCAGGCCGTCACTTATATGGCCTGCAGCCCCAAGAGCAACGCCGCCACCGTCGCCATTGGCGAGGCGATGGCCGACGTCGAAAATAATCGCACGGTCCCCGTGCCCCGCCACCTGCGGGATACGCATTACTCCGGCGCCCAGCAACTCGGCCACGCCGGATACAAATATGCCCATGATTATCCGGAAGGCTATGTCCCGCAGGAGTATCTTGGCGTCGACAAACAGTACTACCGCCCCACCGATCGCGGCAAAGAGGCGACGTTCAGGGCGTATCTGGATAAACTGGCGAAAATCCGTGCAGCCGCTCTACAGAATCCACAGCCGCCGGAAAAAACGTAGGATGGAAGCACCATGAACAAAAACGAAATCCGCATCCAGATGAAAGAATTTCTCGGCCGCCTCACACCGGAGGAACGCCACGCCCGCAGCCTCAGCGCCTGCCAGTTCCTCGTCGGCACGCGCGAGTTCAAACTCGCTCAACTGATGATGATCTTCCTCTCCATGCCCACGGAAGTCGAAACCAGCGCCCTGGCTCTCAAGGCCTGGCAGGAAGGCAAATCGATCGCTGTCCCCCGCGTGGATTGGGACGACAAACGTATGGAACCCGTCGAAATTCGCAGCCTCGATGTCGGCTTACGCCCCGCCGGACCGGGTGGTATGGTCCGCGAACCGATCAGCGGCACTGTCGTACCCCTGGCCCTGATCGATATCGTCGTCATTCCCGGCATCGCCTTCGACCGCCGCGGCTACCGCGTCGGCCGCGGCCGCGGCTTCTACGACCGCTTCCTCGCACAACAGGAATTCGAAGGCATTCGCTGTGGCCTCTGCTTCCATGAACAGATACTCAAAGAATCCATCCCCTCGGAACCTCACGACGTCCCTATGGATTTGATCGTGACCGAAAACGAAGTTATCCACTGTGCCGCCGCGCACACGAACCGTCGACCCATATCCTGAGGCCTTCGGAATTGCTTCACCCATGTCCAGACGCGATAAGAAACGCACCACTCTCACCGGCACGATTTTGACGTGGACACTCACCCTCGCGCTGATGGCCTGGGGCGCGTGGCAACTCGCATCATTCCACAAAACGATCCTCGCTGACGCGCAGAAACTGCAGGAACAATCGTCGGAAACCCCAACGCCACCTCCGGAAACCATCGTCGATATCGATCCCGTAGAGCCCACCGCCATGCCCAACGACCGTGAACTCGCCTTGATGCGCTCCGTGGATACCGATACCAGCGCACCCGCTCCCACCACTCTCGATACCCCGGCCACAGAACCCGCCGATCGCACCGCGCAGATTGCCGACTTCCGGCAGCGCGCCGACAGTCTTCTCGCCGAAGGCCGCATCGTCGAAGGCCGCGCCGCACTCAACAACGCCCTGGCCTGCATGACCGCCGGGGACTCTCAGTCTGCCACCCTCCGTCGGCAACTCGCATCCCTCAACGTCCCCGTCTTCCTCGGTTCCGATATACTCCCCGAAGATCCCCTTTCCCTCTACGCCGAAATCCGTCCCGGCGACTCGTTCCTCAAAATTGGCCACACGTACTTCATCCCCTCCGCCCTGATCGCAAAACTCAATCCCAACTTGTCGCCCACGAATCTCAAGCCGGGCACCGGCGTCAAGGTCGTCACTGGCCCGTTTCATCTTCGCGTCTCCAAAGGCCTCCAGCGCATCGACCTCTACCTCCGCGACATGTACGTTCGTAGCTACGATATCACCATGGAGGAAGGCAACTTCCTGCCGCGCGGGCTTTATCGCATCAAGAAAGAAGCGAAAATCCAGGTCGGAACCCGCCTTTGGATCGGCTTCGAGAGCGCCACCGACAATCTGGATTCCGTTGAAGTGGCCTGGTTCTACGGCAGCGCCGGACCCCGCGGACGCTCGACCGCCCACGGCGACACCTCCCGCGGCATCAAACTGGCTGACGCCGACCTCGCGCAGCTATACAATGTTCTTGTTGAGTCGCACTCCACGGTTCGTATCGAACCCTGACGGATGTGCGATGCTTGCGGAAGGTTCACATGGCCGTTGTCGTTCAATGTTATCACTGCGACACCATCCTGGAACTCGATGAGGGTTTCCGCGGCGGCGTCTGCCGTTGCAGCACCTGCGGTTCCCTCCTTCAGGTTCCCAAGGCTGCCGGCGCCGGCGCTGCCAAGGCGCGCCCTGCGGCGCCTGGGGCGAACATCACCGATGTCAAACGGCCCGCTTCCCCCACCGCCGATCCCGGCCTCTCCCGCGGCGGCTTCGATCCCAGGAATCAAAGCGGCGGTCGACCCGCCGTCTCCGATTTCGGCGGCTCCAGTTCCGGACTCCGCCAGGGACGCCCCAGCGCCCCTACCGCCACCAAGATTCAACGCAGCAAACCCATCGAAGGACCGGCCCCCGCGTCTGCCCACACCAAGGATATAAAACGCAACAATCTCCTGCTCTGGCTCGCCCTCGGCCTCGGACTCTTCATCGCCTGCATCGTCGTCGTCCTCATCGTCGTCTTCATGACTTCCGGCGGCAGTGAAAAGTCACGCCATGGCGGCGATGGAAAATCCGCCACCGCCTCCGGCGTCCCCGGCACGGACAATTCCGCCGCCGTCGCCGCGGTCAAAGGGCCCAACTTCCTTGGCGTTCCTCTGGTCGGAAAACAAATCATCATCAGCATCGATTCCGCTTCCTCCATGCAGGAAACCTTCGATTACGTTCGCAACGCCGCCTATCAGGCCATCGATACCCTCGACCAAGACCAGACCATCATGGTGGTCCTCTGGACCGGCACCACCGTCCGTAAGGTCCCCGCTTCCGGATTCATCTCCAAGAACAACCTCAAAACACTCAAGGATGATTTTGAAACCCTCTCCGCCCGTGGCACATCCGATGCCGTCGATTGCATGAAGGCCACCCTCGCCGTCGGTGGCGACCAGATCATCTTCATCACCGCCAAGTATGATTTGCCTGCCGATCTCGCCACCACCATCTTCGCCGCACGCCATGGCAATCAACGCATCGATGCCGTCAAACTTACCAGCGAAGACAACCCCCCCGTCATGGCCGACCTGGCCGCCAAGACCAATGGAAAATTCATCTTCCTTACGCAATCCCAGCTTGAGCAGGCGGTCATTCACTGATCCATCCTGCCCGTTTTCCCCTCACCCCGGCCCGCTCGGATTCGCCGGGGTCCCGGGCGCCGCCGGCACCGCCTGGCCGCGCACTTTCTCGCTGATCACCGTCTGGTTCTTCCCCCGATGCTTGGCTTCATACAACGCGTCATCCGCCATCGCCACAAGTTGATCGGAATTCGACGGCTTGTTGTGCAGCACGCTCGCCACACCCATCGACATCGTCAGATGCAATTCCTTCGGTATCAGCGATTTCATCTGGAACACAAACTGCGTGTGAATCCGCTCTCCTACGCTGCAGGCCAGCTCCGCCGAGGCGTGCGGCAACAACACCACAAACTCATCCCCGCCGTAACGCGCTGCCACATCCATCACGCGCAGGTTCCAGGTAATGATCTTCGCCGTCGCCTGCAGAATCTTATCGCCGAACTGGTGGCCCAGCGTATCGTTCAGCTTCTTGTACCCGTCCAGGTCCAGCATGATGCACGCCAGGTCCTGCCCGTATCGCGCCGATTCCGCAAAGTAGCGCTCCAACACTTCGCCGAAGTGCCGCCGGTTGTACAACGACGTCAGCGGATCGGTCGCCGCCATCTGCTCGAGCTTCTGCAGCGAATCCTTGAGCTGCTGGTTCTTCACTGAAATCTCGCGGTTCGCCTGCTGTTGCTGTTCGTGCAGACGCTTGTTTTCCTGCTTGATCTTCCACGCCTCGATGTTTTTCTGCACCACCAGCGGAATCGTAAAGAGGTAATCGCCCGCCTTCACAATGTAATCGTACGCCCCCGCCCGGATCGCCTCCGCCGCCGTCTGCCGTACGTTCTCCCCGGTCACCACAATCACCGGCCGATCGCAGCGCGAAAGAACCGTCTTCAGAAAATCCATGCCGGAAATGTCCGGCAGGTTGAAATCCGTCAATATCGCGTCGAACTTCTCCAGGTCCCACCCGAGAACTTCGTGACCGCACTCCGCGCAGCTCACCGTATCGTGCCCAAAGTGATCCTCGAGCGTCTCGCGGATCAAATCGCGCTGGTCCAGATCATCTTCTACCACGAGGATTTTCATTCCGGCCTCGTCCTGCTTTCGTACAACAAACTCACGCGCCCAACGCCATGCCGCCGGCGCCCTTCCCTCATTTCACATTCACGCCACGTTGCTCGCCTCTTCCGCCGATGGAAACTGGTGAATCCGCAGCCAGTAATTCGTCGACTGCACCACCGTCTGCATGAAGGTCATCGCATCCGTCGGCTTGTTCGTATAGGAATTCGCGCCGCTGGCCATCGCCATCCGCTTCTGATCGTCGTCCGTCACACCGGTCATCATCACCACCGCGATGTCCGAAAAACGCGGATCGGCACGAACCGCCTTGAGCGTCTCCTGACCGCCCATCCCCGGCATCTCGATGTCCATGTACACCAAACCCGGTCGCGGCATATCCTGGTACTTGCCCTCGCGACGCAGAAACGCCAGCGCCTCTTCGCCCGAACACACATCGTATACCGGATTGTCCAGCTTCCCCTGCTCGATCGCATCGCGGATGAGTTGACGGCAATCTTCATCGTCATCCACCAGCAGAATCGTCACGGGTTGCGCCGAAAATTTAAACAGGTCCTTCATGCGGCCACCTCTTTCGAGATCTCAAAATGCGTCGTGGGTATAGAAAAATGAAACGTTGTGCCCACGCCCTGCGTGGAATCCACCCACAAACGTCCATGGTAGTTTTCGATGATCGATTTCACCGATGCCAGGCCCACTCCCTTGCCCGGAATCTTCATAATGCTCGCACTCTTGGCACGGCGGAATACGTGGAACAGGTTCGGCTTGTCCTCATCCGCTATCCCCATCCCCGAGTCCGTCACGGAAATGACCACTTCGTCATTTTCCCACCGGCAGCCGACGGTGATCTCCCGCGGGCCGTCCTCGCGCATATATTTCACGCCATTGTCGATCAGATTCTGAAACGCCTGCCGCATCCGCGCCCGCTCGCACTGCATCACCGGTAGATGACTCAGCAGCCGGAACGTGATCTTCCGCGTCTCAAAGTCGCTGCTGAATTGCTCCGCCACGCTGGTCACCAGTTCGTGCAGATCCACACGATCGATCTTCTCCCGACGCGTCTTGATCCGCGAAAGCTCCAGCAGCTCGTTGATCAGTTCCGACTCTACCTGCACGTTCTTCTGAATTCTCTCCAGACGCTGCAACGCATCTTTCTCCATGGTCTCCTGATACTTGATGATCAACATGCTCGCCATGCCCGCGATGTTCCGCAGCGGGGCATTGAGATCGTGCGACACGGCCCGTAGAAAATCTTCTTTCTCCGCGATCTCCCCCGTAAGCCGCTGGTTCACTTTTTCCAATTCCGCCGTGCGCTGCTGTACCTTCTGTTCCAGCCCCGCGTTGATCTGCCGGATGTCTTCCTGTTGGCTCTGGACCGTGTCGGCCATGCTGTTGAACGCCTCGGCCAGCTCGCCCAGCTCGTCCGAACGACGAATCACCACGCGGTGCGACAAATCCCCTTCCGCCAGCGTATGGGCCCCATGCGCCAGACGCTGGATCGGCACCGTAATGTGCCGGGCAATCATCCCCGCAATCGGCACCGCCGCCAGCACCACCCCCATGCACGTCAGCAGCACAAACCCCTGCAAGAATCGCAACTGCGCGGCCGCCCCCTCATTGCTCAATGCCACGTGCAGGTACCCGATCAGACTCGGATGGTTTTTCTCCGCATAGGTCCCTCCCTGAAACACCGGCACGCTCACGACAAAACTCGTCTTGCCGCCCCGCAATAACTCGCTTACCTTCCCGGTCCGTCCCGCCGTGCGGTTCTCACCCCGGCCCATTTCCTGCTGGTAGGCTTCCCACGCACCGCTGGGGCCGTGAAAACCTGCGACCTCGTTCAGCGTCGAATCAGTAAATACCGCAAAATCCAGGTACGGCGTCTTCTCCAGAGCCGCCAACTGCTGCTTGATTTCCTCCGGCCGGAGATTGCCTCCGTGGCCCAGCGTCGCCGCGATCCCGTAGGCGTACTGGCTTATCTGCATCTGCTTATTCTCACGGAGAATTTTCCCGGTGATCCCCAGGAAGATCATACCGCACAGCACCACCGCCCCCATCAGCAAAGTCAGCAGACCGATGGTCGTTTTCACCGGCAGCGTGATTCGCGCCCGTCGTCGCGCGGGACGGCCCGCGGGCGTCGATTTCGCCACCGTCGATTCCGGCGCATTGCCGGACTCTTCAATTG
Source organism: uncultured Phycisphaerales bacterium (assembly GCA_903845195.1). Classification (GTDB taxonomy): domain Bacteria; phylum Planctomycetota; class Phycisphaerae; order WQYP01; family WQYP01; genus CAIMWO01. The sequence goes on along the minus strand of CAIMWO010000034.1, from coordinate 30,699 downwards.
TCGGAGTGCCTTCGTTCGTGTCCATATCAGCCCGACAAAAATTCGAAACTCTCAATTTTCATCGACCGCTTCACCACCCTACTTAATCGCCCATCAACGTAATCCCCACGATTATCGGCACCCTCCCCACCTCACCCGATCAACGGGACAGACGAAAAACACGATTTGCAACGCACTACCGAAGAATGACCTGCCCCCGATACCCCCGCCCCGCGATGCTCATTTCCCCAATCACTTATCGGTCCCCTCCTCTCCCGGCAATCCATACATGATGCCGGCCCGACACATCGTCGCCATCGGCCATCGCCTCACTCATTCCCCCACTTTCTCCCCACGTAAAATCACAAACGCGTTCCGCAGCGCCGGATGAGCCTTCAACTTCTCCACCGTTATTCGCGGCTTCACCTTGAACGGGTTGTACAGCGGATCACCAATATACCCCACACGCCAACTCAACATCGGCGCCGTCACCAACCATACCTCCCCCTGCGTGAACTCCCCCGATAGCAGCAATGGAAAAAACAGATTCGGCTTGGGAAATGCGTTCACGTATGGCTCCGCCACCGGCCCCAATGTCCCGCAAAACCCGTGCTTCAGCAGCCCCGGCACCCACCCCGTAAAATGCGCCCCGTGCAAAGTCGTCATCTCGTAACTGGCGATGTGATAACCCACCGCGCCCGGAACCCATTGGCAGGAATCTTGATAGTGCTTTAGCGCGTACCAACCCACATAAAGCGCAGCGTCCGGACAATCTTCTGCCTTCAGCAGCCCCTCCTGATTATCAAGAATCACAGGCATCGTCGAATTGTCCTTCAAATATTCCGCCGCCTGCCGCAGATGACTGTCGAAGATGCCATACCCGTCCGATCCCTTAAGCCCCCGCGCATCAACGTACATTTTGCCGTCCAGACCCTTCTGCTCCACTTTGATCGTCGTGTCAATCATCTCGATCACGCCCTCCACCGTCGGCCCATCCAGCCGCGTGACCATCAACACCTTCGGCGGATGCCCCTTCGACATCGTCGGATACTGCTCCACCTGCAGCGGGTTATATGCCCACTTGGCACGCGGATAGTTCTGATCGTTCTCCAGCAGCATTAACTCACTGTCAAAACATGCGTCCGATTCTTCCATCGACAGTAGCGCAATGATCATTTCCACTTGCTGGATCTGCCCAACCACGCCATCCGATTTCCGCCGCAAAGTCGTCAGCTTCTGCCTGGCCGGAGCCTCGCCGATCTTCTCCTCAAGTTTGCCGGCCTCATCCTCTAACGCCTGCAGTTCACTGCGATAATCCTCAAGCTGCTGCCTGCCCTTGTCAGATTCATCGGCATCGGCACGCACATGAATCGTCCGCAACACGCCGGATAGCCCCCAGATGGCATCCTGTTCCTTGACCAGGTCTCCCATGGCCAAAGCTCGCTCCGGCCCCGTCATCGCCTCCACACGCTTGGCCGCACCTTGCGCCGCGTGAATCACCTCCGCAAGAATGTCATTTAGTTTTCGTTGCTCCCCCGGTTTCTTCGCCGGAAGACTCGTCGCCGGCGACTCCCCCTGCGGGCCAATCGCATCATACTTGCCCACCGCCCCTTCCAATTCCGCCACCAGACTCCGGTACTCGTTCCGGTACGCTCCCACTTCCTTCTGCTCGTCCTCGGTCGGCTTCTGCGGGCCAATCTTCAGCGGCACATCGTACGTCGTCACCAGACACTTGATCGACCCCTCCAGTTTCCGATCCGCCAGCGATCGCAGAATCTGCGGCACCACGGTCTTCCGATAGGTCGCCTCGTCGATCGATTCCTCCGGCTCGACGGTCAGAGGAATCAGATTCTCCTCCGGAATCTTCCGCGCCTCCTGGTAATGCCGCGCAATCTTCTGCGAGGCCTCGCTCCGCGTGTTGTAGATCACCCCCACCTCCTCCGGCGTCAGCCCCCATACCCCGCGCGCCATCCCCATCACCAACACCTCAACCCCCACGATCCGTCCCCAAACCGTCAACCTTTTTAACACCATTTACAATCCCAGCTTCGTATGACCAGCCCCTGTCTACCGTCGGTTGTCAGCCTGCAGAAACCGCAACGCCAACTCACTCATCATCCGTATCCCCACCGGAATTGCCGCATCCGTAAAATCATACTGCGCATTGTGCAGCATCGGATATTCCACACGCCCCTGCGGCTGCACGCCCAGCACGTAAAAACAGCCCGGCACTCGCTCCAGATAGAACGCAAAATCCTCACCCCACATCGCCGGCTTCGGCACCCACATGAACGCCTTCTCTCCCAGAGCCTCGACCGTTGTCCGATGGACGAACTCCGCCAACTCCGGCGTATTAGTAGTGCTGGGCGTCCGGCCGAAATATTCGATGCTCACCGTGCACCGATGCGCCTCCGCCACGCCCCGGGCAATCCGTTCCAGCGCCACGATTGCAGCATCCCGTCGGCTCCTTGCCAGTGCCCGTATCGTTCCGCCGATTTCCGCCGTCCCCGGAATCACATTGAATGCCGACCCCGCATGAAACTGCGACACCGTCAGCACCAATGCTTCCACCGGGTCCGATTCCCGGCTCACAATCGTCTGCAGCGCCTGCACCATCGCCGCACCGCAGATGATCGGATCGACCGCCTGCTGTGGCGAAGCCGCATGCCCGCCCACCCCACGAATCTGAATCGTAAATCCATCCACCGATGCCAGCAGCACCCCGCTCCGTGTCGCCGCCATCCCCACCGGCAACCCCGGCCAGCCGTGCAACCCGAAAATCCCATCCACCTTCGGATTCTCCAACACTCCCTCCTTGCACATCCGCTCAGCGCCGCATCCTCCCTCCTCCGCCGGTTGAAAAATCAGTTTGATCGTCCCCCCAAAGGAATCCGCCACCGATTGCAGACAAGCCGCCGCACCCAGCAGCACCGCCGTATGCCCATCATGCCCGCATGCATGCATCACACCGGGAATCTTGGATGCGTACGGCAAATTCGTCGCTTCCATGATCGGCAAGGCGTCCATATCCGCCCGCAATGCCACGCACCGCCCCGCACCCCCCGTGGCCGCCTTCCCGTGGATCAACCCCACCACACCCGTCCCGCCCGCGTATCCCGCCTTATGCTCTATCCCCAGCCGCGACAATTCCTTACAAACCTGCTTGGAGGTGTAGGTTTCCTGATATCCGAGCTCCGGATGCTGGTGCAAGTCGTGACGAATCTCCGTCATCCGGACGACGGTATCGTCCAGATTCGCAAAAACAGCTTTATCCCCAGCTACGGTCATCACGATTGTCTCCGCGTGAACCGTAACTCCCCCCACCGCGAAAATCAACCGCGACCAGCGGCCGACAAGCGGCCTGTATTGGAGTCTTAGGCTATCGAAGTTACGGAGTCATCCACCCCAGCCCGCCGATACCCCCACACCCTCAATCATGCCGCAACGCCTCGATCGGATCCTTATGCGCTGCCACAATCGCCGGATACAGCCCGAAGATGATCCCGACGCTCGCCGAGATCGCGAACGACAGCACCACCGACCATAGCGTGACATGCGTCGGATACGCCCCCTCCGAAAGCGCCCCCACCAGCAACGCCAGACCCACCCCACCGACCACCCCCACCACGCCCCCCGAAACCGAAAGGCACGTCGTTTCAATCAAAAACTGCGTAATGATGTGCAACCGCTTGCCCCCCAGCGCCCGCCGGATGCCGATCTCTCGCGTCCGCTCCGTCACCGTCGCCAGCGAAATGTTCATGATCCCGATCCCACCCACCAGTAACGACAAGAACGCGATCCCCCCCATGATGAAATTAAACATGCGCTGCGTCGCGTTCGCCTGGTTGAGCAATTCCCGCGGAATGAACACGGAAACATCCGCCTGCTCGGAATGCCGGATATCGATCATCCGCTGCAACGCCGCCGCCGTCGGCTCAACCGCTTCCGGACTATTCACCTTGATATAAATTTCCGACAGCTGCAGGATCTTCCGTTCTCGCGATCCGCTCGCAAACTTCACGATCGTATCGCCGAACATCGCTTCGTTGGCCGACAGCGGAAAATAGACATCCAGATTCAAATCCCGTCCGGTCAGTGCCGACCCCTTCCCTCCTGCCAGCCCCACTCTGCCCATGACCCCAATCACCTCGAATAGCCGCGCCCGCACATTGCCCGACTGCAGCCGGATCGTCTGCCCCAGAGAGCTCTGCACACCAAAAAGTTGCTGCGCCACCCCGGCCCCCAGCACGCACACAGGTTGGCCCGCGCCCGACGCCATGTCGTCGGGACCGAAAAATCGTCCGCTGCTGACCGTCAGATTCGCCACCTGTGGGTATTCCGGCGTCGTCCCGATCGCATTGGCATTCGCCTTGATCTCATTGCGCACCACCTCCAACCCCGTGTCCCGCAGTGGCACCACGTTCTTTACGTACGCCAGCTCGCCGGCATCCACCTGCTCCTGGATCGCCCGCATATCCTCGCGCTTGAGCCCATAAATCAGCACATTATCTCGCCGGGATGCCGACCGATTCCCCTCCGGCGGCGCCACCGACCGCATGATGATGTTCGTCGATCCCAACTGCTCCACCGCCTTGAGGGTCTGCCGCTTGCCCCCCTCTCCGATCGCCACCATCGTGATTACCGACAGCACGCCGAAGATAATCCCCAGCGTCGTCAGAAAGCTCCGCAACTTGTGCAGATGCAGATTCGTCACGCCCAGGCGGAAAGTTTCAAGAAAGAACGAGAAATTCATAGTCCAACGATTCTAATCGACACGCAACGGCACTACTAACTCAACGAATATCTCGGCCCACCAATGCATGTATTCGCAATCAATCCATTATTTGTTTATCATCATGGATTCACCCTATGGTCTCGCACCTAGCCACTGATCATTAACCACTGACCGGAGCTTTTCTCATGGCCGATTCCAACGAAATTCTCGCCGCAGCCTCTAAGCTCGGCGGCCTGATCTCCACCCACGCCTCGATCATCGCGTACAAGGAAATCGCCCGCCAACTCGACCTCGACGTCACCGCCCGCACCATGCTGGGCCAATACGAACAGCTCATTGAAACGCTCTCCCAGAAAGAAGCTCAGGGCCTACCCATTGAAGTTGCCGAGAAACGTGCTTTCGAACAGCTTCAACAAAGCATCGCCATGCAGCCCACGCTCAAACGCTTCGCGCAGGCGCAAATGGAATACATGGACCTCATGCGCAAAGTCCAGGAAACCATCAACGCCGGACTCAGCGGCCAGAAAGCCGCCGCCCCCGCCATCGACGACGGCAGCACCCCGCCGCCTCCAGCCACCAACGGCGGCTCCAGCAAAATCATCCTCGAAACGTGAGCGGGCAAAAGCAGGAATCAAGAAACAAGAATCTTGCTTCTCACTTCCCCACTCACCGCGGCGTACACGCCGCCATCACCGATGCCATATCTTCCGTGCTCGCCAAGATGCGCGTAAACCCCGCCGGCATCGCCCGCCGCCCCGTCGCCGCATCCAGAAATCGCTGCGCCAACCAGCTTGCGATCACCGGCGTCCACGCCATCCTCCGGATCGGACGCAGCGAATCGTACGATTCCAGCAACGCCCGCCCCCGCACATCATCCACCCGCCCCCCCGGCAGCACGCACAACGCCAAAAAAATATCCAGCAAATCCTCTCCCGGCGATCCCCAATGCAGCAACGCCCAATCCGTCACCGTCCGAATCTGATGATCCCCATCCACCAGCAACGCCGCCAGTTGCATGTCCCCGTGCACCCACGCCTGTTCCGTCGGCAACCGCAACAACTCCCGCAACCGCTTCACCTCCCCTTCCGACAACTCCGGCAGCGCCTCCCGCGGCAAATCGTCTTTGCTCGCCAGCGCCGCATCCAACCGTTCATCCAGCGGCACCGCCCGCACCGGCGCCGCCAATTGCTCCAACAATAATCGGTGCATCCACGCCAGCCGCAATCCTATCTGCGTTACATCGTGTTCCGTAAATTGATCCGGCGCCATCTCCGATCCCAGCAGCGCCAAACTCGCCATCAGATGCGTCCCCTGCGGCCCCTCGGCCACATACGCCCCCTCCCTGCCCCGCACCATCGGCATCACCGAAAACCGATTCTCATCCAACACCCCCACCGTCACCGCCATCGTCTCGAGCGTCGTCGCCTCATAGGTAGGCGAGTACAAATACACCAGATATTCATTCTGCTCCGCCGTCAGCAATTCATAGGTCGTCGCCTGCCGTCCGCGCGCCACCTTGCGAAACCGCACGATCCTCCCCAATGAAAACTGCCGCGTCAAAAGCCCGTTGAGCAGATACGTCTGTTGATCATCCATAAACGGCATTATACGAATCACCCGCGTTGATTGGCCACCACCGATGCTGAAACATTGCGTGCCCCACGCCCAATGCCCCTTATCCGCCGCCACGCCCACACCACAGGCATAATCGACAGCAGTGGAATAATCGCCGACATCGGCACCGCCCAATAGGCCGGTCGATCTCCCGGCGCACGCAACGTTTGAAATGCCTCATAGCTCAGATTCGAATAAGGGTTCGCACCCGCATTGCTCGGGATATGCCGCGGTGAGAACGCCGGTCCGCAATGAAAGGTAAAATAGCGTCCATCGCTGTCGTTCAAATACCCCGGCTCCGGCAATGACTCACGCCGCACCCGTTTGACCGCCTGTCCTATCACGTGCCGCTGTTGATATTCGCCCACTAATTCGCCATCCCAAAGGTAAAGCGCATATCCGTTTCCCCGGCTGATAGACATGCACTGCGGCAATTCGTAGCTCTGAAATGTCAGCACAATCGATATCGGCAAGAGTATCGCACATCCCAGCACGCCCGCTTGAACGCTTCGTCGCACGATCGACCGCACCCATCCCGGATCCCGCTGACCCGTCACCGCAGCACCACATTCCGGACAACGCTCCGGCGACGCGCGCAAGTCATACCCACATACCGTGCAACAGCCCTGACGCGGTCGTCGACGATAGCCTTCCCTGATAAACCAAAAGAGCAGAACCGGAAAAACGGCCTCGATCACCCACGCCGAACAATGCAACGAATAGAATTCTGCTGACTTGAAGACCAGCGAATACGGCCCTTCGCCACCCCGAGGCCACAGCAAAGTCAATTTGCTATACCCCAACGGCCCCCAGCCAGACACGACCAGATCATTCGGAAGCCCCGCCTCGCCCAAATACAACTCCCACCCGCGGTAAACCCAATCCAGTTGGTCGTCCGACGCATACACGCCGTGCCCGACCGTAAAAACAAACTCCCCCTGCCTCGAAGTCAGAGCCGCACGCACACCATGCCCATCGAGTTCAATCTGGCTATCGACATCCCGCCCCCGCAGGTCCATGTATACAGCACACACCAACACCACGAAGGCTGCTACTGCCAGGAAGATGAATCGACGGCTGCTCACAAACAGCATCCTACCCAAAGCCACGATCAAACCACCAGCGCCCCTTTCCCCAACACCCAATTCATGGTCTAATACTCGGCTCGGAACCCGGAAACGCTCCTCCCGCGAAGGGCCGTTTCGCGTTTCATGTTTCGCGTTTCATGTTTTCTCGGCAGGTCTATCATGCTCAAGTCTTCCCCCGATATCCTCCGCCTCGGCATCCCCAACGGATCGCTTCAGGCCTCCACCATCGACCTCTTCGCCAAGGCCGGCTACAAGATTTCCGTCCGCGACCGCTCCTATTACCCCTCCATCGACGACAAGACCATGGAAGTCGTCATGTTCCGCCCGCAGGAAATGTCCCGCTTCGTCGAAGACGGCGTCGTCGACCTCGGCCTCACCGGCTCCGACTGGATCCAGGAAAACGGCTCCGACGTCCACGAAGTCGCCGAGCTCGTCTACTCCAAGGCCACCAGCCAGCCCGCTCGCTGGGTTCTCTGCGTCCCCAATGAAAGCAAAGTCCAGAAAGCCGAGGACCTCGCCGGCGGCGTCATCGCCACCGAACTCGTCGGCTTCACCAAGCGCTACTTTGAACAAAAAGGCGTCTCCGTCCGAGTCGAATTCTCCTGGGGCGCCACCGAAGTCAAAGCACGCCTTCTTGATGCCATCGTCGACATCACCGAAACCGGCTCGTCGATCAAAGCCAATAACCTCCGCATCATCGACACCCTGCTCACCTCGACGCCTCGCCTGATCGCCAACAAGAAAACCTGGGCCAATCCCAAGCACCGCGAAAAAATTGAGAACATCGCCCTCCTGCTCAAAGGCGCCATGTCCGCCCGCGAGAAGGTCGGCCTCAAGCTCAACGTTTCCAAGGACGCCATGGCCGCCGTTCTCGCGCTCCTCCCCGCCGAAAAATCCCCCACCGTCTCGCCCCTGGCCGATGGCCAATGGGTCGCCGTCGAAGTCATCGTCGAGGAAAAATCCGAACGCGACCTCATCCCCAAACTCAAACGCGCCGGCGCCACCGGCATCATCAGCTACCCGCTCAACAAGGTGATACCATAACGGTGCATAGCACGCGTTAAAGCCAAATCCGAGTCTTCGGACAACACTGCCGCGAGGAATGATGCGCATCGGATGTCACAATTTCAGAATTCAGAACTCAGAATTCAGAATTCACTGATGCTCAAATACCGCCTCATCTTCGGCCTCCTCTTCTCCATCCTCATCGTCGGGATGATCTATCTCGATGGACGGCTCTCCGCCAACTGGCCCCGCGGCGATTGGTCCGCGCCTCCCGGCATGGTCGTCGCCCTCGGCAGCATCGCCGTGGTCATCGTCGCCCTCCGCGAAATGCAACGCCTCCTCGCACGCCAGAATGTCGAAATCTCGCTCCGCATCTGCTCCGTTGCCGCCATCCTCTGCATGCTCTGGCCCTGGCTCGAACAGGTCTCCGTCCAAGTCCGCGATACGCACGAAAAACTCCTGGAACTCAGCGCCACCGCTCCCGCGGTCGCTGCGACCGATCTTCGCGCCATCGAAAACTCCCTCTGGTACGCACTTTCCCATTGGTTCCACACCGTCAAACCGCATTACCTCGTCCCCACCATCCTCACCGCCTCGCTCATTGGCGCCTTCGTCATGCACAGCCGCCATCGCAAGATTGACGGTGCCATGGCCAGCGCCGGCGGCACGCTCCTGGCCGTCGTCTACCTCGGCGTCCTTCCCGGATTCTTCCTCCCCATCTGCATGACCCACTCTGCCTGGATGCTCCTGGCCATCATCTGCATCGTCAAATCCGCCGACATCGGCGCCTACGCCACCGGACACGCCATCGGCAGACACAAGCTCATCCCCTGGCTCTCGCCCGGAAAAACCGTCGAAGGCTTCTTCGGCGGCCTCATCTTCTCCGGCATCGTCGGCGCCGCCATCACCTACTTCTGCCACACTTTCGCCTGGCAACAGGGCCTCGTCGCCGGCGTCCTCCTCGGAGCCGTCGGACAAGTCGGCGACCTCCTCGAATCACTCCTCAAACGCGACGCCGGCGTCAAAGATTCCGGCCACGTCCCCGGCTTCGGCGGCGTCCTCGACCTCCTCGACTCCCCCCTCCTCGCCGCCCCCGTCGCCTACTGGATCCTCAAACTCGTGTCTAAATCCGCTTAACGAAATGACGACATTCGAATGAAGAAATCCCCCTCCTACTCCATCCTCCACCACGATTCCGCTCTCCTCGCCATCAACAAACCCGCACATCTCGCCGTCCTCCCCGGCCGCGGACGCACCCAGGATCTCCTCTCTCTCCTCACCGCCGATCCTGCCCTTGCCGGCAAAACGCCGCTCCCCATCCACCGTATCGATGCTGACACCTCCGGCCTCATCCTCTTCGCCCTCACCTCCGAATCCCAAAGAGCCCTCGCCGAGCAATTCCGCACCCGCGTCATCACCAAGGAATACCTCGCCCTGGTCCGTGGCACACCACTCCATGAATCCGGCTCCGTCAATCTCCCCATCGGACGCGATCCGCACAACAAACTTCGCATGGTCATCCGCGGCGTCGATCCCAAAAAATCCAGCACGAAATGGGTCATCGGCGAACGCTTTGCCGGCGTCACGCTCCTCAAGGTCTACCCCGTCACCGGACGCCGCCACCAAATTCGCGTCCACCTCAAAGCCATGGGCTACCCTCTCGCGGTCGATCCCCTCTACGGCCCCCCAGCCGATGCCGAGGACGGCAAGCTCCTCCTTTCCGAATTCAAACGCCACTACAAGCTCGGCAAATTCCAGGAAGAACGCCCCCTCATCGACCGCCTCACCCTCCACGCCCACAAGCTCACCTTCATCCATCCTCTCACCCAACAGGAAACCACCTTCACTGCAGAACTCCCCAAAGACTTTCGCAGCACCCTCACCGCCCTCGAAAAATGGGCCAGACGCTAACGAATACTCCCATTCCTAGCACCGACGATTCAAATACAAAACGCTCATTCCCTTGAAACTTATCCCTTGAACCTAGAAACTTATCACACCCTTGGTGCCTTCTCGTCTTGCTGGTAAAAACAACGCATGAAAACAACCCGTCTCGCCATCCTCATCTCCGGCGGCGGCACCACGCTGCAAAACCTCGCCGAAGCCATCGCCCGCGGCCAGCTGAGCGCCCAGATCGTCTGCGTCATCGCCTCCAACCCCAAATGCTTCGGCATCCAGCGCGCCCAGAAGCTTACCCTCCCCACCTTCATCGTCACCCGCAAAGATTTCCCCACCCTTGAACTCTTCTCCAACGAAATCGCCCACCTCCTCCGCCACCACGCCGTCGACCTCGCATGCATGGCCGGCTTCCTCTCCCTCTGGACCATCCCCGAAGATTTCACCTGCCGCGTCCTCAACATCCACCCCGCCCTACTCCCCAAATTTGGTGGCAAAGGCATGCACGGCCACCACGTCCACGAAGCCGTCCTCGCCGCCCACGAAACCGAGTCCGGCTGCACCGTTCACTTTGCCGACAACACCTACGACACCGGCCCCACCATCCTCCAACGCAAAGTCCCCGTCCTCCCCACCGACACCCCCGACACCCTCGCCGCCCGCGTTTTCGAGCAGGAATGTCTGGCCTACCCAGCTGCCGTGGAGTTGTACGGCAAAGGTGTGCTCGAACGAGAAGGCACAAAGGCGTTCCTTCGTAAAGGCCTCGCCTACATAACGCGCGAGCGCAACGGCCAGCGACAGTTACTCGTCTTCGATCACGTCCACAATCCCCAAGCAGGAACGCAAGTCCCCCACGGCACGATGCACCACGGCGAAGATCCTCTGGCCGCCACGCTCCGTGAAGTTCACGAAGAAACGGGATTGAGCAACAGTGTGTTACACCGAAAGATCGGCGTCTTCGAATGGTGCAGCCCCGATTGGGGCATCCTGTACCAGCGCCATGTTTATCATTTCATCGCCCCCCCGGATACCCCCGACTCCTGGGAATGGTACGAAACGGATGGCGGACAGATTCCTGAGACACCGGAAAAGCTGTTCCGTTTCCGCTGGCATCCATTGACGCGGCCGCTGATTCTCGCCGGCAACCAACACGCCTACATCGATCGGGAACTGATCACGCCATCGTGACGTTTCGCTTTACCGACCTGCCGCGTGCCCTCACGTATGATAATCCGCATTGATCGCAATGTATTCCCGCGACAAATCGCACGTGTACACCCGATGCGAATACCCCGCCTTCCCCGCCATTACCCCTAAGTCCACGAGAATCGAAACCTCTTTCCCCTGCATCACCTCACCCACCGCCGCCAGTTCCACCTTCGTCGGCTGCCCGTTCTTGAACACCAACACATCCCCCACCTTGCACAGCCCCTTATCCGGATTCATCTTCGCTCCCGAATACCCGGCTGCACTCACAAACCGGCCCCAGTTCGGATCGCCCCCGTGCACCGCGGTCTTGCAGAGCGGAGAATTCGCGATTGCCTCCGCCGCCTTCTTGGCATCCGCAGCCGTCGCCGCCCCGGTTACCGTCACCGTTATCAGCTTCGTCGCCCCTTCCCCATCCCGCGCAATCTGCTGCGACAACGAATCGCACACCTCATATAGCGCCGCCGCAAACTTCTTCAGATCACTCCCGCCGACAATCTTCTTATTCTCCGCCATCCCATTGGCCAATACCACAAACGTATCGCTCGTGCTCGTGTGCTGATCCACCGTCACGCAATTGAACGTCTGCCCCGTCACCTCCGCTATCACCTTCCGCAGCGCCCGCTTGTCGATCGCCGCATCCGTCGCCACATACGCCAGCATCGTCGCTTGGGGGAGGGCCATGTTCGGCGCGATCATCCCGCTTCCCTTGCAGCATCCCGCGATCGTTACCGTCTTGCCCCCCACCTTCACCGTCGCAAACGCCGTCTTCGCCACCAGATCCGTCGTCAAAATCCCATTCGCAAACGCCGTCCCCGCCTCCGCCGAATTGCTCAGCGCCATCGTGGCATGCGAAATACCCATCCGCACCTTCTCCATCGGCAGAAAGTGTCCGATCACACCCGTCGACGAAGGCAACACCTCATCCGGATCCGCCCCGATCCCCGCCGCTGCCAGCGCGCACATCTCCATCGCATTCCGCACGCCCCGATCCCCCGTGCACACGTTCGCACACCCCGCGTTAATCACGCACGCCCGCAAGACCCCGCTCTGTATATGCTTCCGCCCCACGATGATCGGCGCCCCCACCACCTTATTCGTCGTGAACACCGCCGCCGCCGTCGCGGGCACATCACTCACCAATAGCGCCACATCCGGCTTCCCCGATGTCTTGATCCCGCAAGCCACCGCCGCCGCCCGAAAACCTTTCGCCCCCGTAATCGTCCGATTCGCCATCTCAAGTTCCTTTCATGCAGTGGCGAAATAATACCCCCTCTTGTCCGCCAAGTGTATCGCCCGATAAATTCCCATCCACCGATGAATGAATTTCACCAATGAATCAACCCCACAAAACTACCTCCAGAAATTGACCCGCCCGCCCCATTCTCGTATTCTTTCCGGTCTTGGATTTCCCGAACCGAAAGGAATACTCATGGCGGAACCCCTCCACGTTTTCTACGAAAATGAAGCTACCCTCGAAGGCCTTCAGGGCAAGACCGTCGCCATCCTCGGCTACGGCTCACAGGGCCACGCGCACGCCCAGAACCTCCGCGAGTCCGGCGTCAAAGTCATCGTCGCCAACCGCCCCGACTCCGCCAACGGCAAGCTCGCCATCTCCCACGGCTTCACCCCCATGTCCATCCCCGATGCCGTCAAAGCCGCCGACCTCATCATCGTGACCCTCCCCGATGAACTCCAACCCGAAATCTACGCCAAGGACATCAAGCCTTACCTCACCAACGGCAAAACCTTCGGCGCCACCCACGGCCTCAATGTCCACTTCAAACTCATCGAGCTCCCCAAGGATATCGACATCGTCATGATCGCCCCCAAGGGCCCAGGCCACCTCGTCCGCTCCGAATTCGTCAAAGGCGGCGGCGTCCCCACCCTCGTCGCTGTCCACCAGGACTCCACCGGCAACGCCCTCAAAACCGCTCTCGCCTGGGGCAACGGCATCGGCGGCGCCCGCGCCGGCATCATCAAAACCACCTTCAAGGACGAATGCGAAACCGACCTCTTCGGCGAACAGGTCGTCCTCTGCGGCGGCCTCTCCGCACTCATCAAAGCGGGCTTCGAGACCCTCACCGAAGCCGGCTACCCGCCCGAAATGGCCTACTTCGAATGCGTCCATGAAGTGAAACTCATCGTCGACCTCATCTACCAGGGCGGCCTCAACTACATGCGCTACTCCATCTCCAACACCGCCGAGTACGGCGACCTTACCCGCGGCCCACGCATCGTCACCGCCGAAACCAAAAAGGAAATGAAGAAGATTCTCGATGAGATCCAGACCGGCGCCTTCGCGAGAGAATGGATGGCCGAACACAAAGCCGGCAAACCTCTCTTCAACAAGCTCTACAACGCCGACAAGGACCACCCCGTAGAAGTTACCGGCCGCCGCCTCCGCAAAATGATGAAGTGGATCAACGCCAAGGAAATCTCGTAAGAGATTTCCCCCGTTTAGCGGCGGCCCAACGGGCCGCGCATTAGATTTTACGCAATCTCCAAAGGCGATCCCTCACCGGATCGCCTTCTTCTTTTCAAAAGATCGACGGTCTCGTCACCCAATCCCAAGGCACCAACGCCAGCCCAGCACCACTCATACCCCTTGCCACAACCCGATGTACGCAGCATCATGTTTCTGTGCTTCCCAATCTCCGACGAACCACGAACCACGCCCCACGAACCACGAACCACGGAGTCCCCATGCTCATCACTCCCCATCTCGACCATTTCGCCCTCGCCGCCGCCGATACCGACGCCATGGTCGCCTGGTATGGCAAGGTCCTCGGCCTCGTCGTCCACGCCCAGACCAACCCCACCCCGCCCCAAACCCAGAAAGCCTATCTCATCGGCCCCCCCATCACCCACGGCCACTCCGGCATCCGCCACGGCTCCATGATCGAGGTCATGCCCTGCAACAATACCTCTCGCCACCACCGCAGCAATACCGACCCCGGCCTCTCCCACATCGCCTTCTACGTCCCCGACTTCGACGCCGCCCTCGACCACCTCAAGTCCTGCAACGTCAAATTCCTCGGAGACGTTGTCGAAGCCCTCGGCGGCGGACGCCTGGTTTCCTTTGCCGATTGCGAGGCTAATATGATCCAAATCGTCGAACGCAAATAACAGCGACCAAACTGGAAGCATTCGACCGCAGTGGGAAATCCAGAAGCCCTCCAACCAAGGACCAAAATTATGAATCACTCATTCCCTCTCGTTTTCGCCTGCACTTTTCGGCATTCGTCATTTGCCTCGCTGATCCGTCATTCCAACCCTCGCATCGCCATTTTTCTATTTTCCATTTTCTATTTTCTATTGACCCTCACCGGCTGCGGCAACCGCACCATCCGCATCGACCTCGTCCCCACCGCCGACCCCCTCACTCCCCAAATCGTCGAATCCTCCGACGCCGGACTCTTCACCTCCGACAAAATCGCCCTCATCAACGTCTCCGGCATGATCTCCAATTCCAAATCCGGCGGCATCCTCGGCGGCGGCTCCAACCCCGTTTCCGAATTCCGCCAAACCCTCGACGCCATTGCCAAAGACAACTCCGTCAAAGCCGTCGTCCTCCGCATCAACTCCCCCGGCGGCACCGTCACCGCCTCCGACATCATGTACCGCGACCTCCTCGCCTTCAAAGCCAAAACCCACAAGCCCGTAATCACGTCCATGCTCGACATCTGCGCCTCCGGCGGCTACTACCTCTCCTGCGCCTCCGACTACCGCATCGCCTACCCCACCACCATCACCGGCTCCATCGGCGTCATCGTCGAAACCGTCAACATCAACGGCACTCTCCACAAACTCGGCATCGCCAGCGAGGCCGTCAAATCCGGCCCCAACAAAGACATGGCCTCCCCCTTCAAACCCGCCGAATCCCCCGACAAACCCCTCACCGACAACGACCGCGAACTCCTCCAAAAACTCGTCAACGACTTCTACGCCGGCTTCAAAGGCATCGTGAAGGCCTCCCCCAATAAAATCACCGACAAAGATTGGCCCATGGTCACCGACGGCCGCATCGTCACCGGCAAAGACGCCGCCACCCTCGGCCTCATCGACCAAACCGGCACCCTCGACGACGCCCTGGCCAAAGCCAAGGAACTTGCCCACATCCAAAAAGCCAAGGTCATCATCTACACCCGCACCGGCGACTACAAAGGCTCCGCCTACGCTCACGCCCCTGTCGGACAGGGTCCCACCCAAGTCAATATGCTCAACCTCAATGTCGATCTCGGAGATATTCTCCCCCGCGGCCAATCTCAGTTCCTATACTTGTGGACGGGCTTCGACACCCAAGACCAATGACCCCATGGCGGCATAACCAAACCCAAGATTCGCTCAGCGAAAGGAGCCAAACCATGTCGCTGCGATCTCTTATTGATTCAGGCACAAAGGTCTGGCTCGATTCCGTCGATCCAGATGCCATACGAAAAAACTACGCCGCCGGCGTTACCGGCGTCACCTCCAACCCCATCATCGTCTCCGACCTCATCAAGACCGGCCACTTCGATACCGACCTCCAGCGTTTCGTCGACTCCGGCCATCGCGATGAAGACATCGCCTGGGACCTCACCAACCAACTCGTCTGCAAGGCCCAGGAAGTCTTTTTCCCCGTCTGGGAACAAACCCGCGGCAACAACGGCTACGTCAGCTTCGAACTCGATCCCCTCCTTGAAGACGTCGCGCACCCCGTCCCCACCGCCGAAGCCACCCGGCGCTACATCGCCCTCGGCCGCAAGTGGTTCGCCGGCCACAAGAACCGCATGATCAAAGTCCCCGCCACCGAAGCCGGGCTCGCCGCACTCGAAGAACTCGCCGCCTCCGGCATCACCCTCAACGTCACACTCATCTTCTCCGAACGCCAGTATCTGCTTTCCCGCGCTGCCATCTGGCGCGGCGCACAGCGGCGTACCGACGGCCTCACCCACTTCAAAAGCGTCTACTCCATCTTCGTCAGCCGCGTCGATGTCTACACCGAAAAAAACGTCCCCTCCCTCACCCCCGCCGCACAAGGCCAGGTCGGCATCGTCAACGCCAAACGCATCTGGCAACTCAACCAAACCTTCTGGCAGGACAAACAACTCCCCCTCCAGCAGGAAATGATTTTCGCCAGCACCGGCACCAAGAAACCCACCGACCCACCCGACAAATATGTCCGCGCCCTCGCCGGCGCCGACATCCAAACCAATCCCCCCGCCACCAATGATGCCGTCGAAAACATCACCATACCCTTCACGCGCCAGGTCGACCAGCTCCCCCCGCAATCGGTCCTCGCCGACATCGACGCCAAAGTCGATCAACAAAAGATGGAAACCGTCCTGATGGACGAAGGCACCAAGAAGTTTGCCGACCCCCAACACGCCCTGCTAAAACTCATCGCCGAAAAACGCGCCACACTCGTCACTGCCAAATAGTCGCCCGAGTCAGGACAACCATGGAGAGGCCACATGGCTTCCAAATTCTGAATTCCGAACTCTGAATTCTGAATTTGCGCCTCAGCTCCACTCCATCCGCGGCTCCCCCGCCGCCTTCTTCACCTTCCCCAGAAAATACGGTTTCTCCCCCAGCGTCCGCAGGTGCGTCATGATCGGTTTCGTAAACGTCGGCCGCACGATCAGCACATATCCAATCCCCATGTTGAACACGCTGTACATCTCCTCCATATCCACCGGCCCGTTCTTCTGCAACCATCCAAACACCGCCGGCACATCCCACGCATCGCGCTTCAGTCGCACCGCAAACCCCTCCGGCAACACCCGCGGCACATTTCCCGCCAACCCGCCCCCCGTCACATGCGCCATCGCCTTGACGATCTTCTTCACCTTGTACTTCGCCAGCAGTTTCTGCACGCTTTTGACGTAAATCCGCGTCGGCCGCAGCAACTCCTCCCCCAGCGTGCATTTGAACTCTGGAATGAAATCCCCCATCCCCGCACCCGTCTTCTGCACGATCTGCCGCACCAGCGCATAGCCGTTCGAATGAATCCCGTTCGACGCCAGCCCAATCACCGAATCCCCCGCCTCCATCGTCGTCCCATCCAGAATCTTGCTCTTCTCCACCACCCCCACCGCAAACCCCGCCATATCAAACTCGCCCGGCGCATACACCGCCGGCATCTCCGCTGTCTCTCCCCCCAGCAGCGAACACCCCGCCTCCACGCACGCATCCGAAATGCCCTTGACCATCTGCGTCGTAATCGCCGGATCTAACCGATTCACCGCCAGGTAATCCAGAAAGAACAGCGGCTCGCCTCCCTGCACGATCAAATCATTCACGTTCATCGCCACCAGGTCGATCCCCACCGTGTCATACTTCCCCATCGCCGCGGCAATCTTGATCTTCGTCCCCACCCCGTCCGTGCACGCAATCAGCACCGGCTCCCTGTAGTTCCGGGCGAAAAGCTTCTCCGCAAAATCCAGTTGAAACAATCCCGCAAACGCCCCGTACTTCCCCAGCACACGGGATGAATGCGTCCGCGTGCACAAATGCTTGATCTGGTCGACCATCGCATCGCCGGCATGGATGTCCACGCCGGCTTCTTTATACGTCAGGGAGGGCATGCTCGCGATAGGTTTGTCTGACATGACGGAAAGTGTACAACGAGATTCGCCAATTGCCTATTACTCCGGCAACGGCCGCTGATAGTGCCCCTTGAACTGCTCCGCCGGATACTTCTTCCGATTTTTCGCCATCTTCGCATGCACCGTCGCTGCCACATCGATCTCCATCGCATTGGCCAGCGACATCAAGTACATCAGCACATCCGCCAACTCCTCCCCGCACGCCTTCTTGAATGCCGGATCCGCCTTCAACCGCTCCACCGACGCCTCATTGTCCGCCCACTGAAACAGCTCCAGCAGCTCCCCTGCCTCCACGCTCACGCTCGCCGCCAGGTTCCGCGGATTGTGATACTTGCCCCATTGCCGTTCCGCCACAAACTCCCGCATAAGCTGCCGCAGATCATGAATCGTCATTTTCTGATCGGAATGCATCAATCACGCTCCTGGCTCTGCGGAACCCGTACTTTCGCTTCGACATGTTTCGTTCTTGTCACCCGTTCATTCACCCAAGCCGCCATGCGCTGCGCCGTCCGCTGAATGAACACCGCTAGGCCATACCCCGCCAGCGCTCCGACCAACAATCCCGCCAGCGCTCCAGCCAGCGTTCCCCATACTTCGTTCTGCAGATCGTTCATCAGATTCAGCGTCAGCCACGTCCCTCCCGCCGCCAGCGGCGCCGTCACCGCGGCTCCCAACAGCGTCAGCATCGTGCGAAACCCCGCCCCCACCGACCGTTTCGAAATCGCCACAAAAATTGAAGTCGACAAAATCCCCCATAGCACCAGCACGACCAGCACCACCAGCGCAATGCCGCCGACGACCACGATCGCCACCGCCGCGATCAACGCCACAATCAACAATATCAGCCCGAAGACTCCCATGCCCTGCATCATCGCCGACCTGCGTTCCCCGGCCAAGTCTCTGCAAATCCTTCCTGCTTCGATCCTTGGAATTTCCGATCATCTAGTCGACTAAATCTCTCCGCCACTACCTCTCTAACATCTCGTTTTTCCACTTGCCTTTGCACCACCACCACTGCCTACAATCGACAGTAACGCTTGGGGCAATTACATCATCTCGTAGTGGGCGATCTGTATAACACGGTACCGGTGAACCAAACCATGCCGACCCGCCAATGCCATTTCCCTATCGCCAAACGAACCGTCCATACCCTGGGCCGAGAGCCGGTCGCGTCGACCGGCATCCAAGAGCGTGGCCCGGAAAGTTAGGTTTCCAGGAAAAGGAGTTACCCGTGAAGTCCAAACGAATCGCTACCTCGTCCGTGGTTGTCGCCGCCGCCGCTATGACCGGCCTTATGGCCGGTGTATCGCTGGCCCGCGCCGAAACCACCGCCTCCCCAACCGCTGGCATTGCCGCGGTGAAGACTACCTCCACCCCCAAGGCCAACCTCGCCAAGGATCTCGTCGGCAAACGCGCCGCAGCCCTCGACACCGACAAGGATTCCTGTAAGGGCAAGAACGACTGCAAGGGCAAGGGCGGCTGCAAGACCGACAAGCACGACTGCAAAGGCAAGAACGACTGCAAGGGACAGGGCGGCTGCAAAGCCTAAGGCGGCAACCCCGATCCCCGCGGCCTACATGCCGCGGACCAACCGTCACGGCGAAGGGGTGGCCACCATCCCACCCCTTCGCCGTCTCATAAATCAAAAAACTTCGTGGTCTTCGTCTTCTTCGTGTCTTCGTGTTTACGTAGTCTCGTCAGGAGACCCCATGCCCGCCAATCGTTTCAACGGCAACACCAACCTCGGCGTCGGCATCGGCCTGCGCATTCCCCACTACGACCACATCCTCTCCAAGAAACCCACCGTCGATTGGTTCGAAATCATTTCCGAAAACTACATGGTCGACGGCGGCCGACCACTCGCCATCCTCGACCAGATCCTCGAACAATACAAAGTCATCCAGCACGGCGTCTCCCTCTACTTCGGCTCCACCGACAAACTCAATTTCGATCACCTCCGCCGCCTCAAGGCCGTCCTCAAACGCACAAAGACGCCCTTCCTCTCCGACCACCTCTGCTGGGGCAGCGTCGACGGCACCTACACCCACGACCTCCTCCCCATGCCTTACACGATGGAAGCCGTCAAAAACACCGCCCGCCGCATCCGCGCCGTCCGCGATTTCCTCGAAGTCCCCATCTGCGTTGAAAACGTCTCCTCCTACGCCGAATTTCACGACTCCACCATGACCGAATGGGAATTCCTCTCCGCAGTCGTCGAAGCCGCCGACTGCGGCATCCTCCTCGACGTCAACAACATCTACGTCTCCTCCAAAAATCATGACTTCAATCCTTACGATTACCTCAACAACGTTCCCCACCATCGCGTCGGCCAGATCCACATCGCCGGCCATTCCAAGTTCGAAAAATATCTCCTCGACACCCACGACCATGCCCCGCTCGACCCCGTCTGGAAAATGTATGGCCACGCCATCCAGCTCTGTGGCCCCACTTCCACGCTCCTCGAATGGGACGCCTCCATTCCCTCGTTCGAAGAAGTTCACGCCGAAGCTCTCAAGGCCACGAAATTCCTCAATGCCATCAATGTCGCCAAACCCATCGAAGCCGCCGCTTAGGAAATCTCAATGACCACCAACCTCACACTGCCCACTGTTCACCGCAAACCGCGACATTCGCTTGCCGATACCCAGCGTATGTTCGCCTCCGTCGTCCTCCGCCGTCTTACCCCACGCTCGCGAATCCAGAAAACCCTCCCCAATAGCTGCCCGACAAAAACCCTCGCGGAATCCATCGTCAAACCCAACAACCGCCTCACTTCCCTCGACCGCATCGAAATCTACAACCGCACCTACTGGTTCCGTCTCCTCGATTGTTTCCGCGAAGATTTTCCCACCCTCCGCGCCCTCCTCGGCGAGCGCAAATTCAGTCGTCTCTCGGTCGAATACCTCGAAGCCCACCCCTCGCGATCCTGGACGCTCCGCAACCTCCCGCAGTTCCTCCTGAGATTTCTGAAAACCCACTCCGAACTCATCGCCCCGCACATCGAACTCGCCACCGATATCGCCGCCCTTGAATGGGCCCAAGCCATCGCCTTCGACGGCCCCACCCTTCCGCCGGTCACTCACGATCAACTCGTCGGGGCCAACCCCGCAAAACTCCGCCTCCGCCTGCAGCCGGACATCTCCCTGATCAAATCGCATTACGCCATTGACGATTACCTGCTCGCCGCCAAAGAAGCCGTTCGCCGGCACAATCCCGCCCCGCGCCGCCCAACTCGTCAGGCCCAACCTCTCTTCATTGCCGCCCACCGCCACGACAACAGCGTCTACTACAAACGCCTCGACCCCGCCGCCTACACGCTCCTCCAACGCCTGAACCGCGGCCAATCCCTCGCCGCCGCCTTCGAGAACCTCCACCCCATGCCCGCACCCGCACACGTCAAACACTGGTTCGAAACTTGGATGTCCCTCGGCTGGCTGATCCCCGCCGAACAAACCATTCCCAAAAAATTATCCCAGACAAGAACGCGTAATTCCTCCGCTTTCTGAGGTCCCCATGTCCCCGAAAAATCTTCTCATCAAAGCCTACACGCTCACCACGCAATTCGCCCGCCCCGCCGTCTATTCCATCATCATCCTCCTCATGCGCATCATCTGGGGCTATCAATTCTTCATCACCGGCCGCGGCAAACTCGGCGACATCCAAAAACCCATCGCCTTCTTCACCGACCTCGGCATCCCTTTCCCCACCGCCAACGCCTACCTCGTCGGCACCGTCGAATGCTTCGGCGGACTCCTCCTTCTTCTCGGCCTCGGCTCCCGCTGGGTCTCTCTCGCACTCGTCATCAACATGACCGTCGCCTACCTCACCGCACACCGCGCCAGCCTCGGCCCCCTATTCCAAAATGGCGAAACCTGGGACTTCGCCGGACAAGCCCCCTTCTGGTTCCTCACCACCTCCATCATCGTCCTCGCCCTCGGCCCCGGCTGCGTCTCCCTCGACGCGCTCGCCAAGTTCCTCTTCTTCCGCCACGACCTGACTAAGCCGAAGCTCGCCAGCCAGTCCCAACCAGATTAGCCAGCCACCCCTCGCGACCACGCCCTGCTCCGCAAGTTACACCGGTCGGCCGCACTCAGGGCACCGCTCCGGCGACGCTCGCAAATCGTACCCACATCCCGCGCACATCCCCCGGCTATACCGCCGCCGCTTCCCCCACAACCAAATCCCGGGAAGGATGGCCGCCGCCGCCAGGATCGCCCACAGCGGCACACTGAACGCATACTGTGGCACATAACCCGTCATGTCTCGGAAGGTCGCATACTGGAATCCCGCAAATTCCCTTCCCCGCATCCCCCAAAACTCAAACGGCTGACCCTGAACTGGGTACGAGTGAAACCCCACAAAATCCGTCCGATTGGCCTCGCGGATCAATGTCGCATACCCGCCATTATGCTGCCATCCGTACCAAACACGTCCATTCGTCGTCAGAATCGTCCGTTCATTCCAGAAGTGACCGAACACCGTCACCGAACTCACGCGAGTATTCCACGCATCCATCGCGAAGTAGCTGCGCACCCACAGCATCATCGCCAACATGCCCAGCGCCAGCGAGAACCACACCGTCCCGCGATAGATTCGCCGCACCCACTTTTCCATGTTTCCTCCGCGTGCATCATACCACTCAGTCCCGGCCATTGGTCATAGCAGCTTGCTCCTACATATAATCCCCTGCATGACCCTCGACCTCCCCCAACGTCACGCCCCGCGCCATCCCAAGTATGATGCCATCCACCGCGCCCTCCTCACCGGCCTCATCTCCAACATCGGCACCAAGTCCGACACCTACGAATATCTCGGCACACGCTCCACCCGCTACTCCATTTTCCCCGGCTCCGCTCTGTTTTCCCAAAAACCAAAATGGCTCATGTCCGCCGAACTCGTCGAAACCACCAAGCTCTACGCCCGCATCAACGCCTCCGTTCAGCCCCAGTGGATCGAACGCGCCGCCGCCCACCTCGTCGAGCGCACCTACTCCGAACCCCGCTACGAACCCAAAACCGCCTCGGTCGTCGCCAGCGAAAAAGTCACTCTCTACGGCCTCGTGCTCATCGCCGCACGCCCCGTCCACTACGGCCCCATCAACCCCAAACTCTCCCGCGAACTCTTCATCCACCACGCCCTCGTCCTCGAACTCCTCCACACCGACGCCCCCTTCTTCCGTTTCAACAACGCCCTCGTCAAAGAAGTCGAACTCCTCGAAGCCAAGATCCGCCAGCGAAATCTCCTCGCCGACATCTCCACCCGCTTCGCCTTCTACGACGCCCGCCTCCCGCAGACCATCACCAACGGCGCCCAGCTTGACTCCTGGCGCCGCGTCGCCGAACGCGACAACCCTCGCATCCTCTACATGAACAAGGAGGATCTCCTCCGCGCCGATGCCCCGCCCATCACGCCCGAAAATTACCCCGACCGCATGACGATTGAAAAAGGAAATCTCCACCTCCCCCTCACGTACAAATTCGAACCCACCGAACCTACCGACGGCCTCACCCTCACCGTTCCCCTCGCCGCACTCACCCAACTACACCCCGAACAATACGAATGGCTCGTCCCCGGCATGCTCGAAGATAAAATCGCCGCCCTCATCCGCGCCCTCCCCGGCAACCTCCGCCGCAGCTTCGTCCCCGTCCCCGACTGGTCCCGCGCCGCCGCCGCGGCCCTGAGTTCAGAATTCAGAGTTCAGAATTCAGAATCATCCGCATCTCCCCATCCCTCACAAAAGCCCGCCGCTCCCCATTCTGAATTCCGAACTCTGAATTCTGAATTCCCCTCTTTAAGAGACGCCCTCGCCACCTTCCTCTCCCGCCAAACCGGCGCCCCCATCTCCGGCAGCGACTTCGTCGAAACCGCCCTCCCCGATCACCTCCGCATGAACTTCAAAGTCGTCGATGACAGCGGCAAAGTCCTCTCCCTCGGCCGCGACCTGCCCATCATCCAGCGCAAGCTCGCCCCGCAGGCCGCCGGCACCTTCGCGCAGATCTACCAAAAAGAATTCCACCGCGACGGCATCACATCTTGGGAACAAAGCACCATCGGCGACCTCCCCGACAGCCTCGCTGTCCAACGCTTCCAGATGACCATCACCGCCTTCCCCGCCCTCGTCGACCAGGGAGACTCCTGCTCCCTCCGCCTCTTCCCCTCCCGCAAAGCCGCCGACGAATCCCACCGCGCCGGCATCCGCCGCCTCTTCCGCCTCGAATTCCGCAAAGACCTTAAGTATATCACACACCACCTCCCGCACTTCGAACAGATGTCGCTCCACTTCATCTCGCTCGGCGGCAAAGGCAAATCCGAAGAACTCCGCGAACAGCTCATCACCCTCCTCGTCGATCGCGCCCTCTTCGCCCCCTTCAACTCCGCTCCCCCCGCTCCCCCGCGCACCCTCGCCGCCTGGCAGGAACTCTCGCGCCTCGCCGCCATCCGCCTCCTCGACACCGCCGACACAGTCTGCAACATGGCCGCCAACCTCCTCGCCGAAGTGCACGCCATCCGCCTGATATTGGAAGAAGCTGGTAGTTCGAAGTTGGAAGTTGGAAGACCCAATGTCAAACTCCCCACTCTCAACTTCCATCTCCCATCCTCCCCCCACCAACTTCCCACTTCCAACTTCCAGCTCCCAACTTCCACCCTGACCGACATCCACGACCAGATGGCCTACCTCCTCCCCCCGCAGTTCCTGACAAAAACCCCGTGGACCTGGCTCGAGCATTTCCCTCGCTACCTCGCCGGCATCCGCATCCGCCTCGAAAAACTCCGCGCCCCCCCCGCCTCCCCCGCCATCAACACCCCCGGCCGCCGCGCCGCCCTCGACCGCGACGCCCACTACATGGCCGAGCTCGCCCCCCTCTGGCACCAATACCTCCTCCGCCGCGATGCCCACCAAAAACTCGCCCTCGACGACCCCGAACTCGACCTCTACCGCTGGATGCTCGAAGAATACCGCCTCTCCCTCTTCGCCCAGGAACTCGGAACCTCCTTCACCATCTCGCCGCGCCGTTTGGAAAAACAGTGGGAGAAAGTGCGAAAATAATTTTTACCACCGAGACACCAAGGCACCAAGACGTGAACTGCTACCACAGAGTCGCAGAGACACGGAGCACGCACAGAGACGGGCCGAAAATTGTGAATTGGGAAGAGTGAGGAGTGAAAGGGGAGGTGGGCAGAATTTTCAATTACCAATTTTCAATTTTCAATTTTCAAGGTTCCTCGGTGTTCTCTGTGTCCTCTGTGAGAACCCCGGCGGTCGCAGTAAGATGCCTCCATGCTTCGACGTTGGATCATCCGTAGCTTCTTCATGGTGCCGATTCTGCTCTGCCTCGGCGCGTGGGGATGGAGCCGGTCGCACCGGACGGGGATTGAGTATGGTCATCACGACCGCTTTGCCGGGTGCGTGTCTGTGTGGGGAACTGTCGACGTGCAGTGGGGAACCACTTACCGACCGTTGCCTGACGGGTTGTGGTGCTATGCTTCGCCGGAACCCATTTCCCATTTCTGGCCGGTCGACTCCATGTTTGATTCCATTCTGGGCTTCGCATATTCGCATACGAGTACAAGGCTGGACACCTATTACTTGTTGGGTGTTCCCTGGTGGTTTCTGATCCTCGTGTTCTCGGCGATCTTGTACCTGGTCTGGCGCAAAACGCGGCCGCGCAGGACGGGGCGGGCGTTTCCGGTGGAACTCACCGCGCCGCGGAGTGAGCCGACGGACGCCCCATCATGAGCTCCCACGCCCATCTTCCGTTTCCATCCTCCCTAGTGTAGTGTATCTAAAGAATTGCATCTTATGATTTCACGTGAATTCGCCATATCCTGATGTTTTTCTGCAAGAAAGTGCCAATTCATACGATAGCTTAATTGTGTGACACTACACTAGCCTTGTCGTGGCAACGCAAGGCCCCCACATCCAACCCAAGCGGATCGATCCTCGCTGTACTCTGAAGCAACGAGCAAGAGGTACCCTGCCATCTCCCCTCATTTGTGTTTCTTGGTGTTTATTTGTGGCTAATTTACGTCGTCGTATCTTCGTGCCTTGCGGTCGCGGCAACCTCCACCGGAAACGCCGCCGCCGCCCGAACCCCGCCCCGCGTCTTTCGCCAGACGAAGAACAGGACCGCCGAAAAAACGATGATGAGAAACCAGAAGGGAACGCCGCACCAGATATCCCAATCATCGGCGGTGTGCGTATATTCAAACGAGAAACCCGCATAGGAGTGGTCGCCATAATCAGTGTCACTAGTCCCAACTCGGATCGGAGGCCAAGAGCGGCCCTCCGGCAGAGCCTCGGAGAAAGTGCTCACACCCAATGACCCGCGCCTTCCCGCGCCACCCTCGAGACCGACAGTGCCTGATTGTGCAAAGCAAATGAGGCCAGCCGTCTTTGTGGAATAGCAGATCTCTGCGTAGTGCCCGGCACTCCACCCCCACCCGACCAAGCAGAGCAGGATCGGCACCATGAAAATTCCCCGGATGATCCGACGTTTAAGCATGTTGTTTCTCAACCTCCACCGGAAACGCCGCTGCCGTTCGAACCCCGCCCCGCGTCTTTCGCCAGACTACGAACAAGATCGCAGAGAAGACGAGGATGAGGAACCACAACGGCATTGAAAACGCGTTCTTCAAGTAAAAAGAAGGCCCCGCTAGACCAATTTCACGGCGAGCACTGAACCCGAAATGGTGTTTGCTTGGGGGTATCCAGAAATCAGCGTAATCCTCAAGCTGAATTTCGCTCACCCCATCGTAAAGGATTGTTGGACCCTCCCACGCCAAACCCACATCCAACGTTCCCAATACCATTCTGCACCCCACCCAACGACCTTTGTATGAACAGGAGTATTCGAGATGACCAACATGCGTCGCGCTATCTACCCACCCGACCAAGCTAAGCAGGATCGGCAATGCAAAAATTCCCCGGATGATCCAACGGCGTCGCATGAGCCCATCTTACCGCCTCCCCCCGCTTTGAAAAGAACAATCGAGTTTTCAGTTGTCAGTGGTCAGAAGGTTGTAGACGGTAGTCAGTAGACAGTAGACGGGGTGGGCGCGCCGAGAGAATCTTGAAAATTGAAACTTCCCCGCCCCGGCCCTTGGTCATTGGTCATTGGACATTGCCCCCCCGTCATTGGTCATTGCCCCTTGGCCGTCGCATCGTCCGACACCCGATACCCGCCCCCCGACACCCCGACACCGCTCCCTCCTTCTTCTACTGCGACTTGCGACTCATCACCAGCAGCACAAATCCCCCCGCCAACGCCACCCCTCCTACAATCGGCGCAATCGGCACCGTATGCTTCTTATCCACATCCACCTTCAGCGGCCCGGCGTCCACCACACGCTCACGCGTCGTGTAGGTGAACCCCTGATACGCCAACCCCAACACACCCACAACAATCAGTAGAACCGCTACCATCACGCGTGGACTCATTTCACAACCCTCCGACAAATGACCCTACCACCATCGTAGGACCAGTATGATCAGAATCCACCCTCACGCCCCTCCGTGCCCCCGTATCTTCCGTGGCGTCCCTCTCGCCGTCCATGAAACCCCGAAAATTGAACCGTAAAACTTCCCCTCGTCATTGGCCCCTCGTCATTGGCCCTTGGTCATTGGTCCTTGGTCATTGGACATTGGTCATTGGTCATTGGTCATTCCCCACGGATCATTCATATAATCCCCCTCATGCTCACGCTCCCCATCGACGCCTCCCTCCGCGAAATCACCGACACCCTTCGTCACGCGCCCAACCTCGTCCTCGTCGCCCCGCCCGGCGCCGGCAAGACCACTCGCGTCCCCCCCGCCATCCTCCGCGCCAATATCCTCTCCAAAGATCATCCCCACATCATCATGCTCCAGCCCCGCCGCGTCGCCGCCCGCGCCGCCGCCGAACGCATCGCCGACGAAAATGGCTGGACCCTCGGCCGCGAGGTCGGCTACCACATCCGCTTCGAAAAACGCCTCACCCCCGCCACCCGCATCCGCGTCCTCACCGAAGGCATCCTCACCCGCCAACTCCTCGACGATCCTTATCTGGAAGGCATGGGGGGGGTCGGCCTCGTCATCCTCGACGAATTCCACGAACGCAATCTCCACACCGATCTCGCCCTGGCCTTCCTCCGCGAAATCCAGCAGACCGTCCGCCCCGACCTCAAACTCATCGTCATGTCCGCCACTTTGCAGGCTGAGCCTGTCGCAGCATACCTGAATGATGCCCCTATCATCCGCACCCAGGGCCGCGTCTTCCCGGTCGAAATCTCCCACCGTCCCTCCCCCGCCCTTCCATCCAGCACGAAACTTGAACACCACATCGCCCAACTGATCGACGACCTCCTCAACGGAAGCGCCCTTCATCGTTCATCGTTCAACGTTCATCATTCCGCCGCGACGGGCGACATCCTCGTCTTCCTCCCCGGCGTCGAGGAAATCCGCCGCACCCATGCCGAAATCGAAAAGCTCCGCATCCCCAACCTCGTCCCCATCCCCCTCCACGGCAGCCTCACCTCCGAAGAACAACACCGCGCCCTGCGCCCCGCCCCATCCGGCCAAACCAAAATCATCCTCGCCACCAACATCGCCGAAACCTCCCTCACCATCGATGGCGTCCGCACCGTCATCGACTCCGGCCTCGTCCGCATCGCCTCCTTCGACCCCGACCGCGGCATGGACCGCCTCGACCTCCAACGCATCTCTCAAGCCTCCGCCACCCAGCGCGCCGGCCGCGCCGGCCGCACCGCCCCGGGCGTCTGCATCCGTCTCTGGTCCGCCGCCGAAGACAAAAACCTCGACCCCTTCGAAACCCCCGAAATCCTCCGCGTCGATCTCGCCGCCACCGTGCTGTCCCTTCACGCCTGGGGTGTCAAAGACCCGCGCACATTTAACTGGTTCGAAAAGCCGTCCGAAAACATGCTCGCCGCCGCCGAAGAGTTGCTCACACTCCTCGGAGCCATCGCCCCCGAAAAGTCCCCCTCGGACCACGAACCACGAACCACGGAACACGCCCGCACAATTACCCCCATCGGCCGGCAAATGCTCGCCTTCCCCGCCCACCCGCGCATCGCCCGCCTGCTCATCGAAGCCGCCCGCCTCGGCCTCGCTTCCGAGGGCGCCACCATCGCCGCGCTCCTGTCAGAAAAAGACATCCTCCGCCGCAACGCCGACCCCCGCTCCCGCGCCGCCCGCAGCAAGTCCGACTCCGACCTCCTCGTCCGCCTCGAAATCCTCGAACACTTCTCCCGCAGCCAAACGCTCCACGACAACACCATCGACGCCGCCGCCATCCGCCAAGTCCTCCGCGTCCGCACCGAATTCCACCGCCTCACCCAAGACCTCCCCCCCAAAAAATCATCGTCGTCCTCAGTGCCCTCCGTGTCCTCCGTGGTTTCTCATGAGGCCGACGACCTCCTACGTCTCCCCCTCTTCGCCTTCCCCGACCGCGTCGTACGCCGCCGCTCCTCCGACCCCACCCGCGGCCTCATGGTCGGCGGCGCTGGTATAAGACTCGCCCCTGAATCTTCTGTCCTCGACCCCGAACTCTTCCTCGCCCTCGACCTCCGCCACGATGACCGTTTCCGCACCGGCGAAGCCCTCGTCTCCATCGCCTCCGGCATCCGCCGCGAGTGGCTCGAACACTCCTTCCCCCACGCCCTCCATCGCGATGCCGTCGTCCAATACGATGAAACCCGCCACCGCGTCGTCGGCCTCTCTCGCGAGTTCTACCGCGACCTCCTCCTCCGCGAAGATCCCAATGCCCCGGTCTCCGATGAAGACGCCGCCCGCGTCCTCGCCGCCGCCCTCGCCCCCCGCGCCGCAGAAATTTTTCAAGCCGACGAAGCCTGCGCCACTCTCTTGGCCCGCGTCGCCCTCCTCCGCAAAGCCATGCCCGAAAAGCCCTGGCCCACCTTCGACGCCCCCGACCTCGCACGCATCCTCGTCGAAGCCTCCCCAGGCAAACGCAGCCTCGACGACATCCGCCGCGCCTCTGGTGGCGGCAACAACCTCGCAAACCTTCTCCGCTCTCATCTCCCCTATCCCCTCGACCGCCTCCTCGACGAGCACGCCCCCGAAACCCTCACCGTCCCCACCGGCAACCGCATCCGCATCCAGTACGACCTCCACCAAAACCCCATCCTCGCCGTCCGCCTCCAGGAACTCTTCGGCGGCGAAACTACCGGCTGGGCCGACACCCCACGCATCGCCGCCGGACGCGTCCCCCTCACCCTCCACCTCCTCGGCCCAAACTACCGCCCCGTCCAAGTCACCTCCGACCTCCGCTCCTTTTGGAAATCCGCCTACTTCGAAGTCCGCAAAGACCTCCGCGCCCGCTACCCCAAACACTCCTGGCCCGAAGACCCCCTCACCGCCAAGCCCGAAGCCAAAGGCCGCCGCAGACAGCAATGACCGCAAATGACACAATGACCAATGTCCAATGACGCAATTCACCGCGTCTGGTCCTATGATGATGGTCATTGGTCATTGGTCATTGGTCATTGGTCATTGGTCATTGGTCATTGGTCATTGGTCATTGGTCATTGGTCATTGGTCATTGGTCATTGGTCATTGGTCATTGGTCATTCC
>CAIMWO010000033.1 GCA_903845195.1 uncultured Phycisphaerales bacterium | reverse complement strand
TTTGATCCGGCACATCGCGTCCAGACAAACACGCTCTTTCGTCGACATCAAAAGCTCACTCATCCGGCCGGTATACCCCAGCCACGGCGGTGACACTTCTATTTGAGCTATGGGGTGACAATTCTACTTGCGCACAACACCGCGAGCGCTCTTTCCGTTGACGAATCCTCTGCGCCCCTCTATCCTCAATTCCTCACAAGACACTACATTCTATTAAGGGGAACACCGTGAACACCCTCCTCACTTCCCTCCCGCTGGCGATCGGCGAAAGCGGCGGACCAAGCATTATTCTGCTGGTCATCCTCGGCGTGGTGCTGGTGATCGCGCTGGTCATCTTCTTCGTCATCGCCCAGTTCTTCTCGATCTGGCTCCAGGCCTTCATGGCCCGCGCCAGCGTCACTTTCTGGTCGCTCATCGGCATGCGGCTGCGGAAGGTCGATCTTCGCCAGATCGTGCTCTCCAAGATCACCGCCATCCAGGCCGGGCTGGACGTCACCACCGAGCAACTCGAATCGCACTATCTGGCCGGCGGGCGCGTGCCCAACGTCGTTCGCGCCATGATCGCCGCCCACCGCGCACGGATCGACCTCGACTGGTCCAAGGCCGCAGCCATCGATCTGGCCGGCCGCGACGTGCTCGATGCCGTGCAGACTTCCGTCAACCCCAAGGTCATCGACGTACCCAACGCCTCATCCGGGCGCCAGACCATCGACGCCGTCGCCAAGGACGGCATCCAGCTCAAGGTCAAGGCCCGCGTCACGGTCCGCACCAACATTCAACAGCTCATCGGCGGGGCCACCGAGGAAACCATCATCGCCCGCGTCGGCGAAGGCATCGTGACCTCGATCGGCTCATCGGACACTTATAAACACGTGCTGGAAAACCCCGACTCCATCTCCAAGACCGTGCTTCACAAGGGCCTCGATGCCGGCACCGCGTTTGAAATCCTCTCGATCGATATTGCCGACGTGGATGTCGGCGATAACGTCGGCGCCAAGCTCCAGGCCGATCAGGCCGAATCCGACAAGCGCCGTTTCCAGGCCGAAGCCGAAAAGCGCCGCGCATTGGCTATCGCCAACGAACAGGAAATGAAGGCCTTGGCCCAGCAGAATCGCGCCAAGGTCATCGAGGCCGAGGCCCAGATCCCGCTGGCCATGGCCGAAGCCTTCCGCTCGGGTCACATGGGCATCATGGATTACTACCGGATGCGCAACATGCAGGCGGACACTTCGATGCGCGAATCGCTCGGCGCCACCTCGAATGAGGAAACGAAGTAAGCATTTTTCGGGTATGATCCCCGTTGGAGAGTGGGCATTGTGCCCGCCAACACCGCGGACACAACGTCCGCCGTTCTTAGCAGGAGTTTCACTCAATGGGTAAAGGTGACCGCCGCACTCGCAAGGGCAAAATTTTTTCCCGTTCCCATGGCAAGACCCGTCCCCACGGCAAGGCCAAACCCAAGGCCAAGAAGTAAGCCCGCAATCTCGCCATCCGAGGCGAAGGGTAACCTCCGGCTTCTGGCTTGCGGCTTCTGACTTCCCACTCAGACTCGCAGGAAAGTGCACATGCCCGACCTCCCCAATGATCCTCGCCAACTTGCACGAGACATCCTCTCGGGAAAAGTCTCCATCGAGGATCTTGCGCGTGAGCAGGCTCGTCGCCGCGCTGCCGGTCCTGCACGAGCTCCCGGAGCGATCCCTCCGGCGGCTCCGATACGGACCGTTCCCCCCATTCAGCCGCGCCCGATGTCCGGCAGCGTGCCTCTCCCGCGACCAGTGCAACCCATCCGCCGTGTTCCGCCTCCGCAGTCGCTGCAGACGGCCGCACAACGCCATCAGACGGCATCGTCCGTTCCCCCTGCCCAAAGGATGCCCGCACCGCAGACCCGCCGCACCGTCGCCGCGCCGCGGCCCGCGTTCAACGTCACCGTGCCGCTCCCGTCACAACAGGCCGTGGCCCGCCAGGCGGTCCCCGCAGCGCAGCGCGCTCCGGTCTCCACCACGCCGGATAAGCCGCTCCCCTCGGCCGTTCGCGAGATGCTGAGAGGTCGCCGCTCGCTACGCCAAGGGATCATCCTTGCCGAAGTCCTCGGCCCGCCGCTAAGTCTCCGCGAAGATCCACGCTGAGTTTCCCCCCCCGCCTCCGATCCCCCGTCGTGCCATCGTGTTTCTTCCCACGCCCACCGCGCAAAAGAAAACCGCAACCGACTCTGCAGACTTCTTTCCTCCGGTAGGTGGTATAACGTATAAACAGGCCGTTTGAATGAAGCTATTTTTCTGTCTGGAGCGTCTTGATTGCGGTTCGTCCGACTCACCCGATGAGTGAATCCTGTTTTTCTGCTCACCTCCCATGCACGCTGGGTGCCGTATGCGTTTCTCGTGGATTATTATCAGTTCCGCTCAAAGCAAAGGCAAACAAATTCCGCTTCAACGCATATAGGTACAAACTGCATATTGCCCCGCATCTGGCGTTTGCAGGCGCAACTTCCGCCACTGCTGGACTCCCCGGGTATACTTCTCTCATTAGCAGCGGTATCTTGCTGAAAAGCTGAAAACCTAGCCGCGGGAGCTCCACCGAGCATGTCGTCCACACTTCCACCCTCTTTTGCCCGCCTGCCGGAGATTCTCATCCCGGCGACCTGTGAGGGCATCTCCCGCGCCGCCCACCTTCTTGCCGCGGGGAAAATCGTAATCCTTCCCACCGAAACCGTTTACGGCATCGCACTTTCGCTTCGCCATTCTGAAACACGCAAACGCGTGAAAACGCTCAAGAACCTTGCCGATCATCCCGGTTGGGTGATTCATACCGGTTCGACCGACGCCATTTTCTCCTGGACCAAAACCATCGCCTCCGTGCCCAGGCGTCTGATCGTCAGATCCCTACCGGGACCGGTCGCCTTTCAAGTGAAACTCTCCGCTGCCGATCTCGATGCCGCCCGGGCCCGCCTCAGCGACGGATCCTCCGAAGATGCCGCTGACGAAACCCTCATCGACGGCACGCTCTCTCTCCGCTGCCCCGATCAGCCGCACGCCCTGGAAATTCTCTCCCACCCCTCCCTCCGCGACCACCCCATCGCCATCCTTGGCGCCGGGTTGCCGGGAGCGCCACCCGTCTGCGAATTTGAGGACATCCCAGAAGCCACCCTGGCCCAGGTGGATGGCGCACTCGACGCCGGACCCACCCGCTACCGCAAGCCCTCCACCCTCGTGCACATCGACGGCCCGAATTTTTCCGTCACCCGCCCCGGCGTCATCGACGCGCGGATCATCGACCGACTTGCCGATTTCGTCATTCTGTTCGTCTGCACCGGCAACACCTGTCGCTCTCCCATGGCCGCGGGAATCGCCAGCACACTGATTGCCCGCCGCCTGGCCGTCGAGCCGTCCAAACTGGCCGACCGTCATGTCGTTGTGCAGTCCGCCGGTGTCCACGCTTACCGCGGCAATCGCGCCACGCACGAAGCCGTCGATGTCGTTCGCTCCCTCGGCGTCAACCTGTCGCATCACCTTTCTCAGCCCATCACGCCCGAATTATTGCGTCGCGCCGATGTGATCTATACAATGACCAGCGCTCACCGGGATGAAGTACTTCAACTGTCTCCCGAAGCCCAAAACAAAACGTTTTGCCTGGACCCGGACTCCGATATTGAAGATCCCATCGGTGCTGGTGCCGGCACTTACCTAAAGGTTGCGGATCGGCTCTCTGCACTAATTGAACGCCGTCTGGATGAGTGGAGTCTATGAAAGTCGCAATTGCGTGTGATCATCGTGGTTATGGCGTAAAACAAAAAATTGCCGCGCAGATTTCTGACCGCGGACACGAGCTCATTGACTTCGGCACCGACAGCCAGCGCGCCTGCGATTACCCCGACTTCGGCATCCCCGCCGCCAAAGCCGTCGCCGCCGGCCAAGCCGACCGCGGCATCCTGATCGACGGCTCGGGCATCGGCATGTCCATCATTGCCAACAAAATACCGGGCATCCGGGCCGCCATTTGCCACGATGAGCTCACGGCTGAAATCTCCCGCCGGCATAACAACGCCAACGTCCTCTGCTTTGCCGCCGATCTCCTCGGCGATGAACTCATCCGCCGCATTATCGATGCCTGGCTTCTCACCCCCTTCGAGCAGGGCCGCCACTCCCGCCGCATCGACAAACTGGCCCAACTGGAACATCAGCTCTTCGGCGATGATCTTGTCGCCGCCCTGAAAAACATCCAGGTCAGCGACACTGCCGACAAGGCCTGATACGGCTACTCAAAACAATACACATTCCCTCCCGTGTCCCCCACGACCAATACGCCCCGGCCGATCGCCACCGGCGCCACAATCCCACGTCCCGCCGTGAACGACCATACCTCTCTGCCCGTCTTGAGTTCGAGCGCGTACAGCTTCCTGTCGTTCGATCCTGCGTATACATAATCTCCGCATATCACGGGCGAAGCATCCACGTTGCCCCGCGTGCGGAACCGCCACTTCATCTGCCCGGTCGCTAGATCGATCGCATGCACGAACCGATCCTGGGCCCCGACCACCGCGATCCCCTGATCCACTGCCGGCGTCGAGTAAATCATCGCGTTATCTTCGACGCCGGTGTATTGCCATCGTACGGCCAGGTTCGACTGGTCGTAGCACGTCACATGCCCGCCGTCCGTCGCCACCACGAAGCCCTTGCCGTCAGGGAGCAACACCACGCTTCCACCGCTGGGCATCTGCAACATGGCCGCGCGCAATGGCGCTCCGGTTTTCGCATCGTAGGCCCGCAGCATCGCATCGCAGCCTGCCGTGTAAACCACCGACAAATCCTTTCCGCCTCCGATAGCCACCATCGGACAGGAATTCACGCGATCTCCTGCGTCGGCCTCCCACACTTTGTCGCCGTCGGCGGCCTTCAGGCAAAAGAGACTTGCCCCATCGGTTGCGAAAACAATCTTCTCGCCGAGGTCGAGGACATTGGCTGACGAACGCATTTCCGTTTGCGCATCAAATGTCCACAAGCGCTGGCCATCCTTCGCCGAGACTGCGTGAAAGATTCCGTGATTGTCGCCGATGAAGACCCGCTCCCCCACCACCAGCGGACTGGTCAGGAACTCTCCCCGCGCTGCCGCGGCATCGGCAGTCTTGCTCATCGCGCTCGAATACTTCCACCGCACCGAACCATCTGCCAGATTCAGCGCGTGCAACGTACCTTTGTCATCGGCCACATAAACGCTCGACCCCACGATCGCAACCGAACCCATCACGCCGGCACGTTCCCCATCGCTGGTCTTGTACATCCATTTCAATTTCAACGGCGGCCGCGCCAAACCGCTCGCCTGGCCCCGCAACGCCCCGCTCCCCTGAAATCCAGTCCAATCGCCAACGACCCCCTCCACCGCCCGCGGTGCCGCTGCACGTGTTGTCGCCGCATGCGCCGTCGCCGACGTACCGCCTTCATCCCGCGAACACCCCGCCGCCAGCAACAACACTATTATCAAATCGCTGCAGACCCACCGCGCCCACGCGTGCCAAGAGCTTCCACTTGCAGGATGTTCCTGCATCTTATTTTGCTCCGCACTCATCTTGTCCTGCCACCGCCTTGCGCGTCTGCTCGGCGCGCCAGGTACGGTACTTCTCGCGCACCGCCGCATCTTTTACGCCGATGATCGATGCCGCCAGCAGCGCCGAATTGGTTGCGCCGGCCTTGCCGATGGCCAGGGTTCCCACCGGCACCCCGCCGGGCATCTGTGAAATCGCCAGCAGCGCATCCATTCCATGCAATGCGGAGCCTTCCATCGGCACGCCCAGCACCGGCAGCACCGTGAACGCCGACACCACTCCCGCCAGATGCGCCGCCATTCCGGCCGCCGCAATGATCACATCCAAGCCGCGTCCCTCGGCCCCCTTCGCCCACTCCGCCACCGCGTCCGGCGACCGATGCGCCGACAACACTTTCACTTCATACGCAATCCCCAGTGCCGCCAGCGTATCCGCCGCCGCCTGCATCACCGGCCAATCCGACTTGCTCCCCATGATGATTCCCACCCGTGCCGCGCCTTTGCCCTGACTCATGCGAACTCCTCACTTCTATCAGTTATCCACTCAGTCCAAAAAGCATACCCGGCCCCAACCGCATTCACCAGAACCGATGGAACTACCCACTCATTTTGCTCGATTCCACCAAAGTACCAATACCAGTATTACATTTATCCCGGCAACCACAATCCCCACTTCTGCCGTCCTTATCGCGGCATATCGCTCCTTTTGTGCCACCCACATTCCGAGATCATGACGCAAATTTTTCACCAGCCCCGGCTGAAACTCTTTGAGCTTACTCTCATCAATAACCCCTTCCCTATCCAACGCCGTAATTTGCATCGGCCCGCCCAGAGAAGCTATCCAACTGTTGTAGAAGGAAACCCCGCAGAACAACAAGCACGCCGCGCAATTGACGATCAAGATCGCGCGCAAATCCGATTTCATGTTGCGTTTCATGATTGAATCCTTCAACTACTCCGTCCACGTGACGTGCTTGGGCATGGCAAGGAACACTCTCATGGTGCTCATCATATCCCTCGTCTGCCAACCATCAATGTCGAGCTTGGCCGTCAACTCAACCATTCATTGCCTCAACCGGCTACAATGGACTGCCTATGCCTGAACTGCCTGAAGTCGAAGAAGTCCGCCGCGGCCTTTCGCCGCATGTCCTTGGCGTGCGCATCCGCAGCATCGCCGTCCGCCGGCCCGATTTTGTCTGGCCTCCCGGCGAAACCCTGGCCTCACTCGTTGGCCGCCGCTTCGTACGCCTCCACCGCCACGGCAAAAAACTCTTCTGCATCATGGACGACGGCCAAACCCTTCTCCTCCACCTCGGCATGACCGGCCGCGTGGACATCGCACCGACGGGTGCCCCCATTCTTCCGCATACCCATATCATCCTCACTCTCGCCGGCAAAAAAGACATCCGTTTCCGCGATCCGCGCCGCTTCGGTGGCGTGTGGTTCTATCCCACCTTCGAACAAGCGGCGGCGCGCGAAATTGCTCCAATGGGAAAAGATGCCCTCGAAATTCAACCCGCCGATCTCGCCCCGTGGCGCAACTCCCGCGGCACTCTCAAACAACGCCTCCTTTCCCAAAAAGACGTCGCGGGCCTGGGCAACATCTACGTCGATGAAGCCTTGTGGATGTCCCGCCTTCATCCCCTGCAACGGGTCGGCCGCATTCGTCCTGCGCAACTCGACGAACTCGTCGCCAACATCCACGCCATCCTCAATCGCTCCATCCAAATGGGCGGAACCACTCTCCGCGATTATCGGAACGTCGCCAATCAACCCGGCCGTTTCGTCCGGCAATTACAGGCCTACGGCCGCGGCGGACTGCCCTGCGGACGCTGTGGAAAAAATCTACTTTCCATTCGCGTCGCTGCACGCACCACGATCTTCTGCCCGCTCTGCCAGCGCCGTCGATGACAGCTGCCCATGCCCCATCCGATATCGTGCAAAATGCAATTCCCACCAAGTCGCTGCGTGTATTAGTCGATAACCCAATCAGGCACGCAGCACACGGCTGGGAGCTTGCTCCCCGTCAGGGCTGATGCGTGGCAAGGCGGTTCAGAACGGAAGCTGTACGGGACCTTTGATGCAGATCTTTGATGTCGAAAATCTGAAGCCGGGACGCTCCTTCCCGGAGCCCCTCTTCCACCTCACGGGCAGAAAGCTGCTCGCCGCCAATACCCAGCTCACACAAATGCACATCGACGCGCTGATACGCTCCAAGATCAAACAGGTCTTCATGGCCGAGAACGTCCGCCCCGTGCTGGAGTTCGGCAATACCCCGCCGAAAATGATCAGCATCCACGATCTGGCCATCGGCGCCACCGCCGAAACCGATCTGATGACGCCCGACGGCGTCGTCATCATCCAGCAGAACGAACAAGTCGAAGAGCATCACGTTGTCGCGCTCAAGGATTCCGATGTCGATTATCTGATCGCCCGCCCTGCCGCCGACGTGGAAACCATTCGCACCACGCTTCAGGACCTTTCGCGCATCGTCATCTCGCGTCTGGAATCCGCGATCAAGCGCGGCGAATATCTCCGCGCACCGGAAGCCCGCGATCCCTTCATCGCCGGCATCAACTTCCCCAACTCCATCGAAGTCCTCAACCTCAATGCCATTCAGCTTCTCCGCCGCCGCCTCAGTTCCCGCCTGCAACCCATTTACGGCATGATCGAAACCGGCAAGCAACCCAACCATCAAATACTGCTCGACATCACCGAAGACCTGCTCGACCTCATTCGCTCCGAACCGCGGCAATTTTCGCAGCTCGCGCTCATGACGACCCGCCGCGAAGATTACCTGCCGGACCACGCCATTTCCGTGGCGGTGCTCTCCATGGCCATCGCCGCGCACATGAATCTTTCGCTCGAAATGGTCAAGGAAGTAATCCTCGGGTCTCTGCTTTTCGATGTCGGAATGCTCGTCGTGCCCAAACGCATCCGCTCCAGTTCGGGCACGCTCACCGACGGCGACCGCCAGCGCGTTCATCAGCATCCCGTCTACTCCCTGACCATGATGGAACAGGTCCCCGGCCTCTCGCCGATCCCCCGCCTCATGGGATTCCAGCATCACGAGCGGCTCAACGGCAAAGGCTATCCCACCGCATCCAGCGGCGCAGCAATTTCCGAATTCGCCCGCATTCTCTCGGCCGCCGACATCTTCGCCGCCAGCACTAACCCCCGCATCTACAAGACCCAGAAGCTTCCCTATGGCGCCATGGAAGAACTCGTTCATCTGGCCCACAAAGGCTTTCTCGATCCGCGTGTCGTCAAAGCCCTGCTGTCGGCCATCGGCCTGTTCCCCGTCGGGTCGTACGTCCTGCTCTCCAACAACATGATGGCCCAGGTCATCGGCGCCAATGCCGCCAAAATCGATCGCCCCCTGATCCGGCCTATCGCGGCAGGAAACTCGGCTGCTCCGCTGGTGGACCTGGCCCGACCGCAGTATGCCCACATCAAAGTCATCCGCGCCATCCCCGCCCCGACGGGCGCCGCCGAAGCCGTCGCCGCCGCCACCTGAACTGTGCTGGTGGCCCCCACATAAACGTCATCCACTGTTATTTGCCCAATTCCGCGCGCATCGCATTGAAAGCGCTGACCGGATGCGTTGAAATAGCCACTCATTCTGTACGGTTTCGCAAGCGTACCCGAGGAAACGATGACAAGCGGTGATCCGGCGACTGGTTCCACAAGCACGCCCGCGACCATGCTGGAGCTGATGACAGCCCCGGCCAAGCCCGTCTTTGTCAAACTGTCGATCCTGATTCCCGTCTACAACGAAGAACGTTATCTCGCGGCCGTCGTCAAACGCGTCGTCGATCAGCCCATCCCCGGCAGACTGGCCCGGGAAATCATCATGGTCAACGATGCCTCGAAGGACCGCACCTGGGAAATCATGCAGCAGCTCCCCGCGCTCTTTCCCCAGGCCGAATTCAAACTGCTCAACAAGACGAAAAACGGCGGTAAAGGCGCCGCACTCCGCGACGCCTGGAGCATGGCCACCGGCGACCTGCTCATCGTTCAGGATGCCGATTTCGAATATGACCCCGCTGATTACCCCAAGCTCCTGCAGCCGATCCTCGACGGCAAAGCTGACGCCGTCTTCGGCAGCCGCTTCATCGGCGAGCCGCACCGCGTCATGTATTTCTGGCACCAGATGGCCAACAACATCCTCACTTCCCTTTCCAACATGCTCACCAATCTCAACCTTACCGACATGGAAGTCTGCTACAAAGTCTTCACCCGCGACGTCTACAGCCAGATCAAAATCAAGAGCCCACGCTTCGGCGTCGAGCCGGAGCTGACCGCCAAGGTCGCCAAGATGCGCATCGGCGGCAAGAAAGTCCGGGTCTACGAAACCGGCGTCGCCTACGCCGGACGCACCTACGAGGAAGGCAAAAAGATCGGCTGGAAGGATGCCGTCTCTGCCATCGTGCAAATCGTGCGCTTCCGCTTCTTTAACTAGAAGGACTCACAAACCATAGGCCGCTCCAGAACCGTGCGGCTTTGCCGTTCAGTCGAAAAGTGAGTCTCCTTCCGACCTTAACCAATCCCTACAATGAATCTGACCGATAAAGGTGATGCACTCCCGCCATGGGGCGTGGATTGAAGGGAGCTTATCGAAATGGCCAAGCATCTGATTACCGGCGGTGGCGGATTTCTCGGATCGCATCTCACCGATGCGCTCCTCGCCCAGGGTCACGAAGTCACCGGCATCGACAACTTCGTCTCCAGCCAGCCGGAGAACATTGCCCATCTGAAGGGGCATTCAGGGTATAAATTCGTGGAGCATGATCTGACCCGCGGCATTCCTGCGGAGATCGCCACTCGGAAATTCGATCGCATCTGGCACCTCGCCTCGCCCGCCAGCCCCGTCGGTTACGTACAGCACCAGGTGACCACCCTGAAAATCAACTCCACCGCCGCGATGGAGATGCTCGAGCTGGCCGAAAAATGCGGCGCGCGAATCTTCGTCGCCTCCACCTCCGAGTGCTACGGCGACCCCTCCGAACACCCGCAGCGCGAAACGTACTGGGGACACGTCAACCCCATCGGCATGCGTTCTATGTACGATGAAGCCAAACGCTTCCTCGAAGCCGCCACCATGGCCTATCACCGCGAACGCAAGGTCGATACCCGCATCGTTCGCATCTTCAATACCTACGGCCCACGCCTGAAAATGAACGATGGACGCGTCGTCGTCGCATTCATTACCCAGGCCCTGCGTAACGAACCGCTCACGGTGCAAGGCGACGGCTCGCAGACCCGCTCACTCTGTTATGTGGATGATGAAATCCGCGGCTTCATGGAGTTGATGGAATCCGATTACCACCTGCCCGTGAACATCGGCAATCCCGATGAATGCACGATGCTCGAACTGGCCGACGAAATCCGCCAGCTCATCGGCAGCAAGAGCCCGATCCTCCACACCCCCCTGCCGCCGGACGACCCCAAACAGCGCTGCCCCGACATTTCACTGGCCAAGAAGCTGTTGAAGTGGGAACCCGCCATGCCGCGAAAAGAAGGCCTCAAACGCACGATCGAATTCTATCGCAAGCAATTGGCAGTGGCGTAATCATTCAGATTCAAACACCCTACCCCACCGGCCAGAGCAGAAACCACTGCCAGCGGCCACTCCCTCCGGAGGCCGCTGGCAGTGTTTCCACCCACATTCTCTGCGCGCAGCCCTCTGAAAAGTAAGCCCCACATAGGTGATTTGTTCGATGGGAGATTCCCCTCACGCCTCTATCCAACGGCGCGAACGCCATCCATAGGCAATTGCATTCACTTACTTACGCCAACGGCGCGTGCGACCCACGATCCCCCGATTGCCTGGTCGCGGCCAGATGGCTGCGCGATTTACGTTGCCCGCGCGCACGCGGAATTGATGGCAGTTCCTGTACGATTTCGGCGCCGGTCAGATCCTCCCACCGCCGCAACATCGTGAACTCCGGCAGCAGCGTAAACCCATGCTCCTGGAAAATCGCATGGGTACTCCGCAGCGTCTCCATGAAATGCCGCGCCTTCATCTCGGCCAGCAGCGCACGATCGTATTCCGTCAGCGACTCTTCAAACGCCGCTCGGTAATCGCGCACGGCATCAATGAATTCCAGCAGTCGATCGCGATCGGCCGTATCTTCCATTTTGATCACCTGGTGGACGGCCAGCCGCATCTGCTCGGCCATGATCGCATCCTTGATGTACGGATTCAGATTCTGAATGATCGCTTCCAGGCCGAGATGATGGAACACAAAATTCCTTTGACGCAGCGACGGACGAATCTTCAGGATCGGCCGCACGCGATAGGCAAAATAGCTCCCGTTCACCGCGTTGGGGTGCATCGGCCAGGGATCGTTGAAATTATGATCGTGCAGCGCCTGGAGAAAATTGGGCAACGCCCCCAGGTACTCCTGCTCATGCCACGTCGCCAGATCGAAACGCACCAGGTACCGTTTACTGTCCGCGGCGATCAACCAGAAAACCAGAAATCCACCCAGCCCCAGAAACAACGCTATACAGATTCCCGCCTGCATGCCCATGATCATCCACTCCGGCTTTTCGATGCCTGCTTCAGATACTATCAGCCGCAGACTTGCCCGGCGCATAAAAATAGTATCAATTTTCGGCAACCCGTTCAGGGGATTGCTGCCGCGACCCCTGATCTGACACTCCGCCCAATGCAATGTTGGCTGACACAACGCCACACCATAGGCAAGCGGCGTGCCGGACCCTATTATGGCCTGACCATGAACCACAAACCGACCATTCAAGACCCCGGCCGATCCTCCGTCGTCCTGCTCGGAATCGTGCTGATGCTGCTCTACCTTGCCGTGCGGCTGCCCGGTCTCATTGCTCTGCCGATCTTCGGCGATGAGGCCATTTATCTACGGTGGGCGCAGCTTGTTCGCGAAGGGCACCCGTGGGTTTGCCTGATCGATCCCAAGCCGCCGCTGCACTTCTGGCTGCTGGCCGGAGTCATTGATTTGTGGAATGATCCGCTCAAAGGCGGCCGACTTTTGAGCGTTATTTCCGGCATGCTCAGCGTGCCCACGCTCATGCTCTTATGCATAGAGATTGGGCAACTGTGGCGCTCTTTTGCCCACAATGCGGGCAGTCCCGAGCATCAGCCCACCGGTCGCAGCATCGGCATCTTTGCAGTCATCCTCATGATCTTCTGCCCCTTTCTCGCCTTCTATCAGCGCATGGCTCTGGCCGAATCCCTCTTCATTCTCGAAATGCTTGCGGCACTCTGGCTCAGCCTGCGCTGGGCCCGCCAAGTTGCCGAAGGAGAATCGGCCGGCCGCAAATGGACCTCCGCAATCGCACTCGGCGCCACTCTCGGTATCGCCATGATGACCCGCCAGGGCGTCAGCTATACGCTCTGGGCAATGCCCATCTCCGCACTTGTTCTCCACGCGTCACGAACCGGCATGCAGAACCT
The DNA here is from genome assembly GCA_903845195.1 of uncultured Phycisphaerales bacterium. GTDB lineage: Bacteria > Planctomycetota > Phycisphaerae > WQYP01 > WQYP01 > CAIMWO01. The sequence goes on along the minus strand of CAIMWO010000033.1, from coordinate 129,264 downwards.
CATCAAGAAATCCGCTCCGCAATTTTTCGTGGCATTCGCCCTCGCCCTGGTGATCTGGTGCCCCTACCTGCTCGCTGATCTGAGCGCCCGCGCATCCGAACACGGCGGCACGGCCGCGGAAATCAAACGCCGCATTCTCTACCAGGAGCATTTCACTGATGCGCCTGATCATTGGAGCATCGCGACGCGCAACGCCGCCCTGACCTTCCTCCCCTCCAGAATCCAACCGCTGGAAGATCATCCCGCCGCACCACCACCGCCGTACACCGGCTGGTTCTGGTGGTACCTCACTCCCGGCATCTACATTGCGGGAATCCTCGGCCTGTTCATGCTCGCAGTGCGCCGCCAGTGGGCGCTGCTGATTTTTCTGCTCCTCTGGATGGCGCTCATCCTCGGGCCGATCGTCGCCCTGATGGCCGTGATCCGATCCCGCTATACCCTCGCCGGTTCGCTACCCCTTCTGATTTCCGCGGCATACTTGATGGTCGATCTGCTGGGCGTCCTGCTCGCCCTCCGCTGGCCGACGATCGTCAAATGGACCGTGTCGCTGCTGGCCATCGCCGGTCTCCTCGCCGCGCCCCTCCGCGAATTGGCCCGGCAAAGCCACGACCCCATCATGCAAACCCTCACTGCCGAAGACCGCTACCAATACCTCACCGGTTGGACCGCCGGCCTCGGCAGCCAGCGCCTCAGCGATTTCATCCGCTACATGGCGCCCGATGGCCCGCTCGTCGTCATCACCGACGACGGCTGGGGCACGCCCGCTGATGCCCTCTGGGTCTACCTCGCCCACGAAAAAAATGTCCAGCTTTACTACGTCAGCGGCATCGGCGAAAAGCCGATCCTGCGGCCCACCGGCAGCGACGGACACACCTACCTTCTTAGAAAGGACAAATGGCTATACACCCCGCCGGTACCCGTCACCATCCCGGATCAGGTGCAGGTGCTCTTCATCACCGGCGATAACAAATCCATAGACGGTTGCCACGTTTCGGCAGAAAATTTCCTCCGGCCACTGAACCCGGAACTCTCCACCGGCGTACCATTCGAAGGCGTTCCCAGTGACATCCCTGACGGCCGCGTCATGATGCTTCGATTGAAGTGATTTCCCACATGCGAGGGCGCGTATGACACGTAAGCAAGTGCTGACAGGCTTGATGGCCGTCGTGACGGGCGTCGTGGTTTCTTGGGGCTGGAGCGGTTGCGGCTCCGGCGAAGATGACCACCCCGCACACGTCGGTTCGCGCCCCGCCGCCGCCACCGGGCCCACCGCCACCCAAATCGCCAACGACCTCCGTGACTCCCGCATGGCCGGCCTCACACGCATTCCGAATTTCGGCGTCGCAACGCCCACCACCATGCCCGACGGCAAAGTCTGGCAGAAATATCCCAACGGCCTCGCCTACCAAATCATCCATGACGGCAACGGCCCCATCCCGGAGCTCGGACAGAATGTAAGCGTCGCGTATGTCGGTACTTTCCCCGATACCGGAAAGGTCTTTGACGAAAAGTCGGCGAAAGATCCCATGACCCATCGCCTCGGCGACAACAACCTCGTCAAAGGCTGGAACATGGCCCTCTCCACGATGCACGCCGGCACCACACGAAAATTCTGGCTGCCCGCACAGCTTGCCTACGGCGCCCGCGGAAGCATGCCCAAAATCAATCCCAACCAGCCGCTCATCTTCGAACTGCAACTGCTCAAAGTCACCGGCGAGCCCATCCTCTTCCCGGATGCCCCGCCGCTCGCACCCGCCACCGAACCCGCCGTCCCCGACTCGGCCACCCAGATGGGCCCCGTACTGCCCGCCGCAACCAGCCAGGCCAAGTAACAGCCGGTCGCGCAAATCTGGAAAATCGCAGCCCGCGCTTCCCCTACGCCGCCGGCGCTTCCGCCTCTTCCTTGGTCGACGTCTCCTCCTCATTCACCGCCAGTCGTTTGACCTGCCGCAACTGCGGCCACAGCATGCTCACCGCCCCCAGCACCAGCAAAGTGCCCACACCCCCCGCGGCCACCGCGATCATCGGGCCGGCGATCGAGCCGAAAATCCGTATGCCGATCGCCGCTGTCGTCCCGCTTTCAAACGCCCCCAACTCGTTCGACGTGGAGATGAAAACGGAATTGACCGCATTGACGCGCCCGCGCATCGAATCGGGCGTCCGCAGTTGCACCAGCGAGTGGCGCACCACCACCGACACGTTGTCGAACACGCCCGTGCAGTAGAGCGCCAGCAACGACAGCCAGAAATAGTGCGACAGCCCGAAGATAATCGTCGCCACACCGAACCCCGCCACCGCCAGCAAGAGATTCCGCCCCGCGCGCTGCATCGGCGGCAGGTGCGCCAGGATCATCGCCATCGTCACCGCACCCAGCGACGGCGCCGCACGCAGCAACCCCAGCCCCACCGGCCCCACCTGCAGAATGTCCCGCGCAAACACCGGCAGCAAGGCCGTCGCTCCGCCCAGCAACACCGCGAACATATCCAGCGTCAGGGTGCTGAGAATTATTTTGTCGGCGTGCACAAACCGCACGCCCGCAAACAGCGAACGCAGCGTCACCGGCTCCCGCGCACGCGGCGTCTGAGTCAAGCGAATCGAAGCGAAATTCAACAACTGCACGAACTGCGCCACGGCGTTCGTAAAATACAATGCCGCATACGTCCAGGGCGAATTCGGCGCTTTGAGGGCAAACGCCGCGATCGTCAATCCCGCCAACGTCGGCCCGACCATGTTCGACACTTCGAACAAACTCGAATTCCACGTCACCGCATTCGAAAAACTCTCCGGCGGCACCAGCATCGGCATCACGCTCTGCTTCGCCGGCTGATTGAAACTCCGCGCCATCCCGTTGAGCAGCAACAAGCAAAACATTACCGGCACGTGCCGGCTCGTGAAATGCGAGTGCGTCTCGCCAAACAAGCCCGCAATCCATGCCAGCACCCGGTTCCCCGCCAACGTAAAATCCCCGGCCGCATTCCCCGCGCTCTGCAGCGATGAAATCCCCATCGCTATGTAAGAGAGAACCACCACCGCCGTGATCACCAGGATCAATGCCTTGCGATTGACCCGGTCAATCACATGCCCCGCAGGCAGCGCCAGCAGAATGATCGGCACCACCTGCACCAGCCCCACCAAGCCCAGCGCCACCGCCGAATCGGTCAGTGCATACAACTCCCACCCGATGGCCACCCCCGCCATCTGCATGCCCAGCAGCGAAAACACGCTGCCCACAAAATAGCGGCGAAAATCCGGATAACGCAGTGACGCATAAGGATCGTGCGCTTTGGGAGGGGTTGCGTAGGGCAACGTGGAATCAGGTTTAGACATCTAGGCAAACTTCACTTGAATTTCAGGCAATTTCGAACATGCTATTGTATCGATTAACCTTGGCGAATCGAGGAACCCGTGATCGGAAAGCTCCTGAGCATCCAGGTCGGCCGTGTGCAGCACCTCACCGCGCCCGCCGCCGCACAGATCGACGGCCGCCATCCGTTCTGGACCTCCGCCATCTTCAAATCCCCCATAAAAGGGGCCATCCAGGTCTCCCCGACCGCACTCGCCGACGACCAGCAGGCCGATCTCAACAATCATGGCGGACCCGACAACATCGTTCTCGCCTACGATGCCGCACATTATCCCGTCTGGCAGCGCCAGCTCGCCATCGCCGATCTCCCCTTCGGCAGCTTCGGCGAAAATTTCACCGTCGACGGATTCACCGATGAATCCGTCTGCATCGGCGATATCTGGCGCGTCGGCGAATCCCTCCGCCTCCAGGTCTCCCAGGCTCGCCAGCCCTGCTACAAACTCGCCCGCCGTCTCGGTCAACCGCTCATCGTCAAACTCATCAAGGAACGCGGCTGGGGCGGCTGGTACCTTCGCGTTCTCGATGAAGGCCCCGCCGAAGCCGGCATGACCATTACCCTAGAAAAACGCTTCCATCCCGATTGGCCCGTTGCCACTGCCGTCCAAATCATGTATCAACGCATGGTCGATCCGCATCGCGCCCGGCAACTCGCCGCCTTGCCTGAACTCAGCCGGCGCTGGAAGACCGAATTACTGGAATAGACCCACCCCGCAACAAGGAGCAGTCATGAGTCGTAAGGCGGATATGTTGGCCGCACTCCAACGTCGTCAACCCGCAGACCGCGTCCCCCTCTGGGAACTGGAATTCCACATCTGGGACCAAGCCTCCGGCAAGCACGTCATCCTCGGCCGCGAGTTCGAAAAGCTCACTTCCGCCCAGCAAGAAGAAGCCCTCCACACCAACGCCGAAATTATTCTGAGCGTCTCTGAGGATATGCAATTTTCCGCCGTCACCGTGCCCGGTCGCTTCTGGGAAGTCGCACCCGGCGAGCCCGCCTACTACTGGCTCCCTGACGAAGCCCACCTCCGCCAATTGCAAATCCTCCGCAAAATGGCCGGTGATATCGTCCTGGTCGTCGGCGCCGGCGGCGTCATGTGCATGCCCGGCGCCCTCGAATACGAAGACTTCGCCATCAAACTTTTCGAAGCCCCCGATGAAATCGAGGCCCGCGCCCAAAACGGTTCCAAGCGCGGCATCGAACGCCTGAAACTCGTCCAGGACCACGGTGCCGACGCCGTCTTCACCGCCTCCGACATCGCCGACAATCACGGCCCCTTCTTCAACCCCGCACAAATGGACCGCTTCATCCTCCCCTTCGCCAAACTCTGGGCCAACGCCGCCCACGAACTCGGCATGCCCTGCATCTTTCACTCCGACGGCAACCTCATGCCCGTCCTCGAAAGTCTGGCCTCCACCGGCGTCGACGCCCTCCAGGCCATCGACCCAGTCGCCGGCATGGACATCATGAAAGTCCGCGACCTCGCCCGCGGTCGCCTCTGCCTCTGCGGCAATGTCGACTGTGGACTCCTCCTCACCGGCACGCCCGACCAGGTCTACGCCGCCACAACCAACCTGCTCAACCAAGTCAAACCCGGCGGTGCCTTCGTCCTGGGCGCTTCCAACGCGGTCGACCGCGCCACCCCCGTCCAGAATTACCGCGCCCTCACCGCCGCCCACCGCGACCACGGCAAATACCACTGACCACTGGCTACTGACTACTTTCGGAAAAACGTCTTCCCCCGAATCGTCGCCTTGCTCAGTCGATTGTTCACGTACAGACTCTCCAGCAGAAACTCGCCCGCGCTCACCACGCTCGCCACATCCTTTACTTCCAGCCCCAATTCCTTCGCGAGTTCCTCCGCGGCTTTCCGCAGCCCCTTCACGTGCGTGTAATTTTCCAGCAGCGTCTGCGTCGGCACCTCATCGCCCACCTGCAGCGTCAATCCCCCCTTGAATTGCAGCGCGATCTCATCGTACGCGCTCAGTTCCGCGTGCCGATCAAACACCGCCTTGATCGCCTCGCCCAGGATCGCCGTGATCAACTTGTCTTCCGCCGTGTCCCCCTCGGCCAGCATCAACTCCAGCTTCCCGCGCGATGACGCGTGAATGAACGCCAGATCATCCACCCGCGTCACCGCCCGCGACTCCCCCTGCAGGATCGCCCGCCGCTCCGCCGAGCTCACCAGGTTCTCCGCATTGGCAATCGAGCAGCGCACGCTCACGCCGCTGGCCTGGTTGATATGCGGGCTGTTCCGCGCCTGCCGCACAAATTCCTCGATGATCTCATGCATGTACGCCGGCACCAGTACCTGTACGCCTCCATCGGCAGCGCGTTCCAGCCACGCATTCTCCTTGACGATCTCAATCCCTTCGGCCGCATTCTGCGGATAGTGCGTCCGAATCACACTGCCGATGCGATCCTTCAGCGGCGTCACGATTCGCCCGCGGTTCGTGTAGTCCTCCGGGTTCGCCGAAAACACCATGCACACGTCCAGGTTCAGCCGGATCGGATACCCGCGGATCTGAATGTCCCGCTCCTCCAGCACATTGAACAACCCCACTTGGATTTTCGGCGCCAGGTCCGGCAATTCGTTGATCGCAAAAATCCCCCGGTTCGTCCGCGGGATCAATCCAAAATGCATCGTCGATTCATCCGACAGATACCGCCCCTGCGCATGCTTGATCAAATCGATCTCGCCGATCAAATCCGCAATCGTCACGTCCGGCGTCGCCAACTTCTCGTGATACCGCGTCGACCGATGCACCCACTCCACCGGCGCCTCGTCTCCCTGCTCCGCCAGCAACTGCCGTCCCGCACTGGTGATCGGATGCAGCGGATCATCATTGATCTCCGTCCCGGCCAGCACCGGCATCCATTCATCCAGCAACTCCGGCAACATCCGCAGAATCCGCGTCTTGGCCTGCCCGCGCAATCCCAGAAACAGCATGTCATGCTTCGACAGAATCGCATGCACAATCTGCGGAATCACCGTCTCGCGATACCCCACGATCCCCGGAAAAAGCTTTTCCGCCCCGCCATCGGCCTTCAGATGCGCAATCACATTCTTCCGCAACTCCTCTTTCACCGACATCGGCCGATACCCGGCCGCCTTCAACTGTCCCACCGTTCTCGCTGCTGGCGGCTGCGACATAAAAATCCCCACACGAAAAACTGGACAGGATGAATCTCAAGCAGACTCTAGCGCTAGACCCATGCAGGGTCAAAGAACGGCCCCATCGGCCCGTCCAAAGCCACTCACCGCACCCTGTCAACGACTATTCATTCCTTCTTGCTTCTTAATTCTTGATTCTTGCTTCCTACTTCTCTTTCCCGCCCCGTTTGGCTATCATTCAGTCACCATGACGCCTCGATCATGGGCGGGCCCGGTGCACGGGTGGACCGTGAACCTGGTCAGGTCCGGAAGGAAGCAGCCATAAGCGCGTTTCGTCCGGTGCCGCCGGTAGCCCGTCCTTGATCGCGGCGTCTCAACGTCCGATTTGGTGGACGTATTGCGATGAACATCATGACCAAACCGTTGGATTACGCTTGCCCCTCCCCTAGATTCTTGCCAACTCTTGCACTGCGATCCTATGTCAGAGCGTGCATCGCTGCGCTGATGATGATTGTCCTGTTCCTATTGCCATGCGGCCTACCAGAGGACTTCTGGCAATTTTCCAGGACCACCGTTCTGACGACAGCCACGATACTCTTCGCCGCGATCGGCGTATTCTACGCAACGCGCTCTCTGCTTTGGGAACGTCCGCGACACTGGGGCACCATCGGCCTGGTTGCGAACCTGAGCATATTCCCTCTCCCAGCACTTGTGGCTTTCCACCACTGGAACAGTTTGTACGAAGCGTATCGGTACTATGGCGGTTATCTGACATTCCCTGACCGCTAAGACTCGTCGATCACCGCGTGGAGGCAGCATCACGCCCGCCGCCTTCGCCCCTGCCGCCACGCTCCCGGCGACACTCCGCAATGCTTGCGAAATGCCCCGATGAAATATCGACTGCTGGCAAAACCGCATGCCATGGCAATCTGTTTCAGCGGTGCTGAAGATTGTTGCAACAATCGCTGCGCCCGCCCGATTCGCACGGCATCGAGGTGTTGCTTCGGGCTCACCCCGTACGCTTCGCGGAAATGCCGGAACAATGCCGATCGACTCACCTGCAGTTGGCTCGCCAAACCTTCGACCGTCAACACTTCCATCGCGTGCCGATCGATCAAGAATCGCGCCGCCTCGGCGACGCCCTGTGGACGCTGGGCTTCCGCCGCACGCTTCGTCGCAAGTGCATCCATCAGCCGCCAGCCGGAGGCAATGGCATAGCTGGCCGAGACCACCGGCTGCGCGTACGTTTCCTGAATTTCTGCCAGGAGCTTCTCGATTCCGATCGTCGGATGCGGATGCATCAGCGGCTGGCGTTCGGTCAGCCCGATCTGCCGAAAACTCGCCCGCGCCTGCGAGCCATCCAGTGTGATCCATGTATAACGCCACGGTGTGGCCGGCGCATCGTGATAGTCGTAATGACAGCCGGGAAAAAACGCGAACGCGTCCCCCGGCCCGACATCGTACGCCTTGCCGTCCGCCTTCATCACGCCACGGCCCGATTCCACCACGTGAATCACAAAACTCGGCGACACCTGCTGGTAGACAAACCGCCCCGTACTGAAGAACCGTCCCAGAAGCGACACATAGAGCGACGGCATTTTTCCGTCCCACCGTACCGGCCCGGCGATCCGGTAATGCTCAGCCCGCCAGGTCGGCGTCTGCATCAGATGCAACATTTTCGTACCTTTTTCAACAAAATGGGCATTTATCATTCAGCAATACATGATATTTTTCACCAAGAGCGTGCGTACGTCAACAACATTTACTGCATACGGAGCTGAAATCCATGCCTTACGATGTGCAAGACTATCTGTTCGACTTACAAGGTTATCTCATCCTGAAGAATGCCGTCGATCCCGCCCACATCCGTGAACTCAATCACGCCCTCGACAATTTTCCCCAGCTCGAATGGGGCCAATGGCACGGCAACGTCCAGCGTTTCGACAACAACGGCGACGCCGGAGTCGAGCTGCAGAACATCGTCGAGGCCGGCGCTCCCTTCGAACGCCTCATCGATCACCCCTCCTGGATCAGCCGCGTACAGCGCTACTGCGGCGAAGATAAGAGCTACGTCGCAGGTCTCTTCATCGACGAGTGCTTTGCCTCCATTCGCCGCCGCGGCGGATTCTTCCCCATCCACTCTGGCGGGCAGGACGGTGTGGTCCGAAACCAATACCGGTTCGTTAATGGCCAATTCCGCTGCGGCCAAGTCAACATCCTTCTGGCCTTGACCGATGTCGGCCCCGGCGATGGCGGCACCGTCGTCATCCCCGGCAGCCACAAAGCCAACTTCGCGCCGCCGCACATCGCTTGGAAAGATGAAAAAGGCGAGCTGCAACGCGTCGACAATGTCGAGGGCTCCATCCAGGTCCACCTCAAGGCCGGCGATGCCCTGTTATTCGTCGATGCCCTCTGCCACGGCGCCAGTTCCCGCACCAATCCCGGCGAACGGCGCGTGGTGATCCAGCGCTACGGGCCGAGCTGGGGTAACACCCGCTACGGCTATCAATATTCGCCCGAACTTCTGGCCCGGCTCACCCCCGAACGCCGCAAAATTCTCCAACCCATTCCGCCACGCCGTCCCCCGGCCGCAGTGGATGCAGCGTCGCCCCTGGAATCCGCCGCTGCCGGGACATCTGTCAGTTAGGAGACCCATGGCCATCGACTTCACGCCGCAGCGCTGGGAACAGTTGCGCAACACCTATCGAGACTGGTGGACCGGCCGTCTGACCCGTCCTCTGGTCGCTGTGGAACTCTATCACCGCGATCCCGGTCGCCCGATGCCGGCCGCACCGCTTCTTTCGCAGGCCACCTGCGCAGACCTGTTGATTCCCGCGGACGCCATCGTCGATCGTCTAGACTGGGAACTCTCCCGTCGTGTTTACCTGGGCGATGCCTACCCGCTTTGTAGCATGGATTGCTTCGGCCCCGGCGTCATGGCCGCATTTCTCGGCGCCAGGCTCGACAATTCCAGCGGACGCGTCTGGTTTCACCCTACCCGTAATCTGCCGATCACCGAACTGCATCTGGAATACGATCCGGACAACCCCTTGCTACGCCGCATCAAGGAACTCTGCGCCGCCATGATGAAACGTTGGCAAGGCCAGGTGCTAGTCTCCATGACCGATCTCGGCGGCAACCTCGATGTGCTCTCCACCTTCCGCCCCTCTGATGGCCTGCTTCTGGATCTCTACGATCATCCTGATGAAGTCACACGCGTCCTCGGCGAGGCCCACTCTCTCTGGCATCGCTTCTTCAACGAAATCAACGCCATCCTACAACCACAAAACCCCGGCTATTCCGCATGGTGCAACATCTATAGCGACCTCCCCTATTACATGCTGCAATGCGATTTCAGCTACATGATCGGCCCGGAGATGTTCCGAAAATTCGCTCTCCCCGAACTCGCCGCCTCCACCCGCCGCCTGGATCACGCGTTCTACCATCTCGACGGCAAAGGACAGTTGCCCCACCTCGACGCGATCTTGTCACTCGATCATCTCGCCGGCGTGCAATGGGTGCCCGGCGATGGCGCGCCGCCCTGCCCCCAGTGGCCCGAGGTCTACGAACGCATCCTCGCCGCCGGCAAGAAAACGCAGATCATTGGCCCAAGCCCGTTTCAGGATGTCTTCAATCTGCTGCAGCGCACCGGCATCGGAACCGGCGTCCACTACCGCCCATGGTCCAGTGTCATGACCGATGAATCCGCCATCCGCCCCTGGCTCGATCGCTTCGCCTCCGCTGATTTCAAGCACGCGGCAGAAAGCTGATCGAATATCATCCGGCCCGATACACGCAGCCAACCACATCCGTCCCGCTCGCCGCCACCTTGTGCTCCGGATTCGCCGCCAGGTGCCGTAGCGTCAGATGCACCGTCTCCACCTCGCCCGCCGCGCCGATCGCCGTCGCTATCTCTTCCGCAGTGCCGCTCTTGCCTGAACGCAAATGCTTCAGCACCTTCAACTGCAGCGCGATCACCACCCCCGCCGCCTTCTTGCCCGCCTCCACGCCCGGCTGGTGATACGCATTGATCCCCACCAGCTCCGCATACAACCCCACCGCGCGTTCAAACAGCGCAATCAATCCCCCAATGGTCTTCGCATTCAACTCGTCTACCGTGATGGTCAAACTCTCCCGCCCCTTCTCCGCCAGCGCGCTGCGCGTCCCCTGGAAAAATCCATGCAGATAATCACCGCTCGTCACATCCGGCTCCACGATCATCGCCGCCGAATTCCCAGCATCGCCCACCGCCCGATCCTTCAGCACCTCAATGAACGTCACAAAAAAGTTGTTGATCCCCTCCCGCAACTGCTGCACATACGCATGCTGATCCGTCGAGCCCTTGTTGCCGTACACCGCGATCCCCTGCAGCACCACGTTGCCCGCCAGATCTTTTTCCTTGCCCAGCGATTCCATCACCAACTGCTGCAAATACCGGCTGAACAGCAGCAGCCGATCCTTGTACGGCAGCACCACCATATCCTTCAGCCCCTTGCCACAGCCCGCGTGATACCACATCAGCGCCAGCATCGCCGCCGGATTCTTTTTCGCATCATGCACCCGCGTCACCCCATCCATCTCGCGTGCTCCCGCCAGCAGCGCGTCGATATCCAACCCCTGCAGCGCCGCCGGCAGCAATCCCACCGCCGACGTCACGCTCGTCCGCCCGCCCACCCAATCCCACATCGGAAAACGTTCCAGCCACCCCTCGCTCACCGCCACCTTATCCAGCTCCGATCCCTCCCCCGTCACCGCCACCGCATGCTTGGCAAAGCTCAGTCCAGCCACCTTGTACGCCGCCGCCGCCGCCAGCATGCCGTTCCGCGTCTCCTTCGTCCCGCCGCTCTTGGAGATCACCACCACCAACGTCTTCGACAAGCCATCCGCCAGGCTGATCCGCGCCAATTCCCGATCCATCCCATCCGGATCCGTGTTGTCAAAAAAGAACACCCGCATCTTGTCCCCCGCCGTCGTCAGTGCGTCGGCCACAAACTGCGGTCCCAGCGCCGACCCGCCAATCCCCACGACCAGCACATTCGTAAACTTTCCGCCCTGCCCGGCACGCTTGCCCGCATGCACTTCTCCCACAAACCGTTTGATCTTCTCTACCGTCCCCGTAATCGCCGCACGCAACTCCGCCGTCGGCGCCCGCTCCGCATCGCGCAACCAATAATGCCCCACCATCCGCTTTTCATCCGGATTGGCAATCGCCCCCGCCTCCAGCCGATCCATCGCCCCGAACGCCTTTTCCAGCGCTGGCGTCATCTTCCCCAAGTAGTCCTCCCCAAAATTCATCCGCGAACTATCCACCGTCATCCCCACCGACGGACAAACGCACAGATATTTCTTATACCGATCCCAAGCTGACAATGTATTGGCCACAACAACCTCCTTGCGGAAAAAACGTGCCTTCGAGCCAAGCACGTCAAGGTAAACGAACGCGGGTCGCTTGCCAATCGCCTCACGGAGGAATGCCTCACGGAGGAATGCTTGAACAAGTCTACGCGTCACACTATCTTGCAGATCATCGCCCACCCATTTCCGACCTCAGGAGAAAACCGCGATGCTTCGCACCTCGTGTTTTGTTCTCGTCCTGTTTGACGCTACCCACGCTGCTCCAGGCGCAGCAAACGCCGGCGGAGAAAATCTCCGAGGTCCGGAAGCTCAACGCCAAGATGGCTGAGCAGGGAAGCGAAATCAGCACGCTCTCCAAGTATGTCGCCATGCTCAGGAATCTTGCCGGCGATGCGCAAACCGCCCCGACCACGCAAGCCGCCACCCAGCCGGCCAAAAACCTCACCGCCGATGAGAAGCTCAAGTTCGCTCTTCCGAAAGTTATTTTCGATAACGCTCCGCTGAGCGAATCCTTGGACTGGCTCAAGGACGCGGCACGGCTCAATCTCGTCATCGACTGGAAGACCCTCGAAGCCACCGGCATTACCAAAAAAACACCGGTGAACTGCAAACTCACCAGCATCCCGGTCAGCAAAGCGCTGCAAACCATTCTCAGCCAGGTCTCCGTCGAGACTCGCCTCGTCTACATCGTCGACAATGCCACCGTACGCGTGTCGACGCTCGAGGAGTTCGCCAAGCACCCCATCACCCGCGTATTCGACATATCCACCTTGCTACCGCGCAACACCAACCTCGCCGCCAGTCAGGCAGATCTCATGCACACGATCCAGGCAAACGTCGATCCGGCGAGTTGGAAGGATGTGGGCGGATCGGGAACCATCAGCATGTCCGGGAAGAACATGACGGTTACGCAATCTCCGCTGATCATGCCGATGGTCGAAAGCTGTATTAAACAGTTGGAAGCGAGCGACCCAGACCGGGCCATTCAAGCCTGCAGAACGGCCATCCTGCAGCAAACGCGTCAGATCGAATCGTTGCGGAGCGAAATATCGCGCCTTGCCGCTCGTTGTCGCGCTGCGGGCAAGGAAGTTCCACCCGAACCGGTCCCGCTGGAGAAGGCCCTCGATCAAGTCTTGCCGGATGTGAAGTTCGACCAGACGCCGTTTGAAACATGCATAAACGCGCTACGAAACGCCGGCAAGCCAAACGTTAATATTTTCGTCAACTGGAGAGCGCTGCAAGACGCCGGTATCGACAAATCCAAGCCGATCACGTTGAACGCATCCCATCTGACCTTGCGCACCGTGGTCACCAAGGTTCTGGCCGCGGCCGGCGGCGACCTCCTCGATTCTGTCATCGACGAAGGCGCGTTGACCATCTCGACACGCAGCGATCTCGACAGAAACACAATGACTCGCGTCTACGACGTTCGCGACATCGTTCTCGCCAGCGGCAATCCACAGAAAGCCCTGCAAGACCTTGTCGCGGGCATTCAGAAGAATTGCGCTACCGACACCTGGCGCGACAATGGCGGGACCATCGGCTCCATCCGCGAGACCAACGGCCAACTCATCATCACCCAGAGCAGCCGCATCCATCGTCTGATCGACGCTTATCTGGAAACCCTGCGCCAAGTGAAAAAACGCTAGTGATAAGTCCTGCGCTGACCATCCCCTTCACGGCCGCGTGCCCGCCTGCGTCGCCGGCTCCGCCCCCGCAGACTCCGCCCCCTCCTCTCCCGCTGGCCGCTGAATAATCACCGCATCCGCCGGCTCATACGTTTCCGGCTCCTCTTTCTTCTTCGCCGCCTTCGGCTTCGCCGTCATCATTTTCACCGGCGCCTGCACCGCCTGCCACGTTCCATCCGCCGCCCGCACCACCCAGTTCGGCCTTTCCGCCACCGGAGCCGGTGCCGTCGTCTCGCTCAACTCCGGCGCGCGTCGCGTCTGCTGTCCGCACCCTCCAATCGCAATCCCCACCCCGCACGCTACCACACCCGCCACCAAAATTTGCATCTTCATCTTCATACCCGCCGACAATACCCCACACCCACCGCCATGGCAATAAATACCCACGCGAACTCCCGCATACGCCATACCCCCCACCCATCCTCGAAAACCTGAGCCTTGAGCCGTGAAACGTCCTCATCTTCCATCGAGGCATCATGTCATCATGCCGTCATGACGATGCCGCCCCTCAAATCCAAACCTTTTTGTCCTGATTTCCCTTACAACCCCTCCGGCAAGAGACTACAATAACACGTGTTCTTTTCCCGTCCGCGCCACGGCCCTCGCGTCTGAATGCCGCGGTCCTACGGCATTCTTTCGAGGTGTTACGTGCGTTTCCTCCGCTTACTTCGCAAACAGATGCGCGATGGCCAAGAAGTCCGCGTCAAGTGGTTCTTCGTCATCTTCTTCATCATCCTCCACATCCTCTGCATCCCCGCTTTCTTCTACTTCTCGCTCTGGTCCCTCATCGCCTTCTTCGCCACCTGCTGGGCCTGCGGCGCCTGGGGCATCACCCTCGGCTATCACCGCCTCCTCACCCATGCCAGCTTCCAGACCTACAGACCCATCAAGTATGCTCTCACGCTCCTGGGGGTACTCTCCTGGCAGGGCGGACCCGCCACATGGGTCGGCACGCACCGCCTCCACCATGCCGAGTCCGATCAACCCGGCGATCCTCACTCCCCCAACGACGGCTTCGCCTGGTCCCACATCTTCTGGATCATTTACTCCGCGCGCCCCCACCATGCCCCGCGCAACTTCGCCAAAGACCTCATGCGCGACCCCGTCATCCGCTGGATCGAATACCTCTGGTGGACGCCCCAACTCGCGGTTCTCGCCGGACTCGGCTTCATCGGCTACCTCATCGGTGGCTGGCATGAAGCCGCCGCGTGGTTCTTCTGGCCCGGCATCCTCCGCATCGTACTCATCTACCACGCCACCTGGTTCGTCAACTCCGCCGCCCACACCTGGGGCTATCGCAACTTCGACACCGCCGACGGCTCCAAGAACAACTGGTGGGTCGCTCTCATCTCCTTCGGCGAGGGCTGGCACAACAATCACCACCATCAGCAACGCTCCGCCGCCCACGGCATGAAGTGGTACGAAATCGACCTCACCTACTACACCATCCTCCTCATGGAACGCCTCGGCCTTGCCTGGAAAGTCGTCCGACCGCAAATCTGATCCCCCCCCCCACAGCCGGGCATCTTGCGTGCGTTCTGGGCCGTGGCTGTATGCAGCATCCCACCAAACTCCAGCCATTACCCGAACCCCGCGCTAAATCTGCAAGTTCGCAACCAGAAATGTTTGCATTCGGTGTCGGCAGGAATAAAGTCAGATGAAGTGAGGCCTATTATTTCACCGATAGATTGCGGCCTTTACGACCCGTTGTCGCTTCCTTAACCGACCGCTCATTATTCCTGCAATTCGCAGTCCGAGGCTGATGTGACCATTCTCTCCGCACCGAACTCCTCCACGCGTGCTCTTCGCAAACCGGAACTCCCGCCAATGCTCCGGCGCCTCGCCGGCCAAGTCCACGATTACACCGTCCTCCGCGCACGCTTCGCCTCGCTCTGGATTCGCCGCGGCCTCGGCCTCGTCCAGCCGCGCTCCCTCGACGCCTCGCGCCTCGATGAAGGTCTCACCCTCGTCCTCCCCGGCATCGAATCCGAATCCGTCTTCACCTACGGCATGTGCGACGGCCTCCTCGACGGCGGCGTACGCGGCGCCATCCGCGTCTTCAACTGGGGACTCCCCTTCCCCGGCGGCTACCTCGCCAACCTCACCCGCCTCGACCGCAACCGCCGCCGCGCCCAGGACCTCGCCCGCGAAATCATGAACTACCAAGACCAATACCCCGGCCGCCCCGTGCACCTCGTCGCCCAGTCCGGTGGCGCCGGCATCACCGTCTTCACCGCCGAAGCCCTCCCCGATGGCCGCATGATCGACGGCATCGTTCTCCTCGGCGGCGCGCTCTCGCCCCAGTACAACCTCGCCAGCGCCCTGCGAAAAACCCGCAAAGGCATCTTGAATTCCTACTCGCCCAAAGACTTCGTCATCCTGAACTGGGGAACGTCGCTCTTCGGCACCACCGATCGCCGATTCACCCCCGCCTGCGGATGCGCCGGCTTCGCAGTCCCCGAAACCCTCACTGCCGAAGACCGCCAAATCTACGACGAAAAACTCTACCAGCTCTGCTGGACCAAAGAAATGGCCGACACCTGCCACAACTGGGGCGGCCACATCTCCTCCGGCGGAGAAAAATACCTCGCCCACTACATCGCGCCGTGGATTCAACGCTAACTTGGCGGCAACTCGTCAAAGACGATTTCATAACTCCAAAAAGCCCTCAGAAACAACTGGGGTTTCGACCCGAAACCTAGGTTATAAAACAGTTTTTAGTCAGATTCCCGCTCTCCATAAATTCTATGGGGCCGGAAAGGCTACTATGTCGAGTTCCGTTACTGCCGCTCTCTCCAGTTCAAGAGCTTGACGAATGATCGCCGCACCCTGGGCCCGGCTGACCGGATTCCCCCAGCGCGAACGTCTCTCCTCGGTCGTGCTGCCCTGCAGGAGGATGCGGAATTCCTCCCACATCGCATATTCCCGTGCGTAGAGATCCGCTGCCTTGCGAAGATGCTCGGCTTCCGCTCCGCCTTTCGTCCCGGCCAGGCGTAAGAGCCACGTGGCGGCAAATTTTCTCCCGCCCGATTGCCGATTGACGCAATGACAGCCCAACCACCCGGCATTGAAGGCGTCGTAAGTCCGGGTCACGTCTGCGACGTCGGACGCAAATTTTTCCATCCCGGCAAGCCCGAATGAAGCATCCTTCATGGAGGAGTCATTGGCGCGGGGATCGTGGCGGGCATACTCAACCGACCGGGCAAGCAGTTCGGAAGAAAGATCCTGGCGCGACATCTTCTGTCCGGTGGGCCGTCCCAATCGGCCGTCATCCTTGATCCAATTCGCCAGATCATCCCATGTGAGCCACGTGGGCGGAGCCCATTTGCCCAGGACGAAAACCTTGCGTGCCGCCGGGTCGTGTGCCGGGATGTATCCGGCGCAGAGGAAATGGTCGTACCAACTGGCCTGCACCGGACGCCCCCCATCGACGCTTTCCTTGATGATGGCCCAAGCCTCTTCCGGAGATTTGCACCTGGGCAGCCACTGCCATCCGAAACCCGTGCCCTCGATCAGGCGGCGCTCGGTTACTGCGCCATCGTCCGGGACGCGATACATCACGAAAAATTTCTGCGGATGATAGCCAAAGGATGTGCCGAAGCCGGAGAGCATCACGAGATGATCGTACGGAACATCATCGACACCGGCGGCACGCATGACGATCCAGCGCATCCGGAGATCGGTGCGCGTCGCGTTCTGGTCGCAATCGTCGAGCGAAAGCGCATCAAACGTGCGTGCGACTTTCGGTAGCAGAACCGCACCTTCCGCAGCGCCGAGCGCCAGTTCCATTTCCGTGCATGCCGCCGACATCGCCGCCTTGGCGGGCTCGAGCACCGACGCAGCATAGGCCTGCTGGGCTTCGAGACTGTCGAGCGTGTCGTAGAACCCACGCGTATTCACAGGTTTCTCAAGCAACGCCGCGATGCGATCGTAATGACCGGCCGCGGCGTCAATATAAGGCTTGGCATCGGGCGGCAATGACGTGATGGCGCGAAGCTGCCGCGCGACGATCTTCGCGGCATCGTACAAGCGGCCATCGTTGTCATTGGAATCCGTCACCCCGCGCCGTGGCTTTCGCCCGAAGCACTCGCCGCAGAACCCGCGAACCGTACGCATCTGGGCGATCCATTTGTCCATCGCCGGAAGGCCGTAAAGCTTTCCCTTCTTCTCTTCATAGACGCCGCTGCCGCGAATCCGTGCGACGGCCAGTTTCAGCATCGCCAGATCGGTTTGTGTCTGTGCGCTGGCCGCAGGGCGAATCGCCCAAAGACTCCGCGCCCAGGTCATCGGCACGTTGACATGACCATCGAGCGTCGCAGGACTAAGCGTTGCGCCTCTAACCTCCCCATCTGCGCTGACGCTCGTGACAACACCGGCCCAGTCCCACGCATTCGCTTCATCCCACCCGCCCTCGGTCACAACGACGGCCCCGGACGCCATGGCGGCGCGGATCGCCGGCACGGATTGCCGTACAAACGCGTTCTCCTGTTCGCGCGTCGGCGTTGCTGCAAACTTGATCTGCGCGATGGGCGTCGCTTCAAGTCCAAGGCTTTGCGCCATGAGTGGAAGATTCTGCGTGCCCATCGGTGCCTTCACGTGCCACCAGGATGTACATCCCTCGGCCGTATCAATGGCCGGCGCAAAAGCATTCCCGGAAAGACAATACAGGCGTTCATAATCAGCATCTTTAGTCAGTGCCCGCGCGGCCGCCCGCACCGCCAGCGAAACGGAATCCTCGCGCATCCCGAAACCGGTAAGGCGGATGCCGCTGTAATCCACCGGATGAGTCTCTGCCAACGGCGTTGCCATCATTGCCGCCTTTCTATGCATTTGAACCACCACCAACGCCACCCCCGCAGAAACGAGCAGCACCGCTGCAATGAACACCTTCACGCCCACCCCAATCGTCGCCGCAGCAGCCGATCCACCGACGCCCGCCAGCGCCAACTTCGCAACTGCCGCTTGCAGTGTCGCCGGCGCAGGCACCATCGCGCCCTGCTCCAGAAACAAGCCCACCACCGCTGCCGGCATTGTGTCGCCAGATTTCGCCAGTTTCGAGCGCAGCATCTCGATGCCGCGATCGATCCGCCGCGAGATCGTGGATTGATCGACTCCCAACTCCTTCGCGATTTCCGCTTGCGATCGCGATTGGAAATACCGCATCAGAATGCACACGCGCAGCTCTTCCGGAATCTCCGTCAGCGCCCGATCCACATCTGCGGCCACCACGCGGGCTTCCGAGCCCTGCTCTTCCTGTTCCAACTGCTGCTCATATTTCCTGCGCCGTCGCGCCTTGCGCAACATGATGAGCGCCTCGCCCCGTGCCTGTGCATGAAGCCACCCCGGCAGCGACGACCGCACTTTCCCCGCCTGCCCGGCCAATTTCAAAAAGCATTCCTGTGCCGCATCTTCCGCATCGCTGGGATTCCTCAGAATCCGCAGGCACGTCCCATACACCAGCCCCAAATGCCGCCGGCTCAGCTCCGCATACGCCTCCGCATCCCGCGACCGCGCGTACATCTCCAGTAACCGTTCATCGCTGTTCATCATGCACCTTGCCCGGATAGATGCCGCTCGCCTGCCGGATTATGCATCAATTGCAAAGAATATGAGCATACAGAATGGAACGTCAAGGAGAATATCTGGTGCTGGCGAGCGTTGGGCAATTATCCGCCGGTCCACTAGACTGTGTGAGTAATGCCTCTGCTCGCCGCCATCACCTTCTCCGACCCTCTGATGCTCATCGGCCTACTGGCTGCCGGCATCCCGGTGGTGCTGCACCTGCTGAATCGCATCCGCTCCCCCATCGTGCCGTTTCCCACGCTGCGCTTCCTCAAAATCACCGCACAAAAAACCTCCCGCCGCCGCCAACTTGAACAATGGCTGCTCCTGGCCCTGAGAATGGCCGTGCTGGCCCTGGCCGCCATGGCCATCGCCCATCCCCTCATCCGCGGCGGCTCATCCACTCTCGCTTACTCCTTCATCATTATGCTCGTCGTCGGCATGGGCTTGCTCGTACTCGCCGCCGTCTGGATCACTTCCGCCATCGATCAATCCAAATCCACCCCGGCCCCAACTTCCGCCGAAGAACTCCTGCCCGCCCATGCCCTCCGCGCCCCCGCCGCCGCCAAACCACAGCCTGCCAAGTATTGGTCCCTCTCTGCCGCGGCACTCATTCTCGCCCTCATCCTCTCGGGATATGCCGCCTTTGGCCTGGGCACCAACCGCTACTTCTCCGGCGACTCCGGCGAGTTCTCCGGACAGTCCACCGCCGTGGCGATCATCCTCGACAATTCTCATTCCATGCTCGCCCGGCAGGATTCCATCTCACGCTGCCAACGCGCGAAGGAACAAGTCCGCCAACTGCTCGTCGAAGCCCTGCATCCCGCCGAAGCCGTCGTGCTGGCCACCAACCCCGGCGCTACACCCGCCTCCGATGCCCTCACCTCGGACACCACCTCGCTGCTCGGTTACGTCGACAAACTCGCCACCGTCGGCCGCGCCAAGCCGATGAAGGAACGCATCCGCACAGCCCTGACGATCCTCTCTAACACCCAGCAGCCCAACCGCATGCTGATCATTCTTTCCGACTTCGCCCGACCCGCATTCGCCGATGCCGATGTCCTCGCCTCCCTCAAAGACGTCCCCAACGCCAAAGACACGCAAGTCGTCTTGATGCCCCTGGCGCAAGGTTCACCACCCGCAGATGTCGGCATCGCTTCGTTCCTCGTCGCCCAGGGCGGCGGGCAACCCGTCGTCGGCTCCGAGATCACCTTCGATGCCACCATCCTCAACAACGGCGACGCCGCCGACGTCCAGGATCTCGCTCTCTACGTCGACGACCGCCTCGTCCCCGAAATCGCCCCACGCGTGCAACTCGGCCCCGCCGGATCTCCCTCCGCCCGCGCCACCATCAAGATCGCCTATCGCCTCACCTCTCCCGGCTATCACCGCTACACACTCAAACTCAAAAACGGCCAGGATGCCATGGAATGGGACAACCAGCGGCAACTGGTGCTCAACGTCGCCGAGCAGATCCGCGTGCTCGTCATCGGCCCTGATAGCGCCGGCAACGCCGGCCCACGCTCGCGCTCCGCCGCCTTCTACCTTAATGCCGCGCTCGATCCGTTCGGCGCAACCAAAGATCGCCAAGGACAGCCCTGGTCCATCAAACCCACTTACCGCACCGCCAGCCAGATCGCCGACGCCGCCGGCCTCTCCGGCTATGCGGCGGTCTTTCTGTGTGATGTCCCCCGCATTTCCGAGCCCCTCGCCGACGCACTCGTGAAGTACAGCAAGTCCGGTGGCTCCGGCGGCGCCGGCGGCCGCATCATCTGGATCCTCGGCCCGTCCATCGACGCCAACAATTACAACGCTGTCCTGACGCCCCGCGAATTGCTCCCCGCCCCGCTCAACGCCCCCGTCGTCTCCGCTGTCGGCTCCACCATCGACTGGGTCGATCTGAGCGCCGACATCTTCGCCAACCTCTACGACAATCAGGAACCCTTCCGCTCCGTCATTATCACCGGCCGCTGGGCGCTCCAGGCCAACCAAGCCCAGCATGGCCACCCCATTTCCAAACTCGCCGACGGCTCCCTGCTCATCACCCAGCAATCCGGCCCCGGCAGCGCCACCGGCGAAATCTACACCGTCCTCTCCTCCCCCTCCGCCGCCTGGTCGAACCTCGGCAGCACCAGCCTCCTCGTCCCCATGGCCTCGCGCATGGCCTTGGGAGACTCCGGCCACATCAAAAACGAAACCTCCTTCGAGCCCGGCCAAAACATGCTCATCGCCGTTCCCACCGCCAGCGCCGGTCTCACCCTCGACATCACTACGCCCGCCAAGCAAATCCTCAACGTCCGCTCCATCATGTCCGGCGATGTCCCGCGCTGGTACTTCGACAAAACCCTCGCTGAAGGCACCTACACGTGGATCTCCTCCGACCGCAAAATCACCGGCATGTTCGTCGTCAATCCGCCCTCGGAAGAAGCGGATCTTCTTCCCACCGACGTCGACGCCCTCTCGCGCGAAACCCCCACCGCCCGCCCCGCCCTCATCGCCTCCACCGCCCAGGACCTCCTCAAACTCCTCGAAAAACAATCCGAAGGCACCACCCTCGCCCCCGGTATGCTCGGAATGGTCCTCATGCTCGTGATTCTCGAAGCACTCTTCGCCAACCGCCACAAACCCTCCGCCAAAACCTTCACCTACGAATCCCTCGCCCCCACCCCCCGCGCCGAACCCGACCCCGCCCGCACCGCTGCGTAACACGACAGCGGTCATTCATAATCCCGGCATTCTTGATCTCCGATTACTGCCCCCTATCAAGTGACCCCCAACCCAAAATCTCCTATAATCCCGCTTCACGAACCACGAACCACGAACCACGATTCACGAACCACGAACCACGGAACCGCACATGCAACCCATCGCCATCGGCCCCATCACTTACACGCCCTCCAAAGACTTCCTCCTCATCGCCGGACCCTGCGTGATCGAATCGCTCGAAGTCTCGCTCCACATCGCCACCACCGTGCAGGCCCTCGCCAAAAAGCTCGCCCTCCCCTACATCTTCAAAGCCTCCTTCGACAAGGCCAACCGCTCCTCCGCAAAATCCTTCCGCGGCCACGGCCTCGAAAAAGGACTCGATATCCTCGCGCAAATCAAAGCCCAGACCGGACTGCCCGTCACCACCGACATCCATGAATCCGACCAGGCCGCCCCCGTCGCCCAGGTCTGCGACATCCTCCAGATCCCCGCCTTCCTCTGCCGCCAGACCGATCTCCTCCTCGCCGCCGGCAACACCGGCAAAGCCGTCAGCATCAAAAAAGGCCAGTTCATGGCGCCCTGGGAAATGGCCAACGCCGTCGACAAAGTTCACTCCACCGGCAACAAAAAAGTTCTCCTCATCGAGCGCGGCACCTTCTTCGGCTACAACCGCCTCGTCAACGATTTCACCGGCATCCCCCAGATGCAGGAACTCGGCGAAAAAGGCCCCAACGGCGGCACACCCGTCCTCATGGACGCCACGCACTCCACCCAGCTCCCCGGCGGCCTCGGCCACGCCACCGCCGGCCAGCGCCAATTCGTCCCCCTCCTCGCCCGCGCCTCCGTCGCCGCCGGCGTCAATGGCCTCTTCATCGAAGTCCACCCCAACCCCGAAAAATCCCCCTCCGATTCCGCCACCATCTTCCCGCTGGATCAGTTGGAATCCCTCCTCACCCAATGCCTCGCCATCCGCAAGGCCATTGCGTAACGCCCATCTATTCCCAGTTGAATCAGGAAACCTGCGGCTCCCGCAGAATCTTGATCAGCAGCCAAATCAACTGGCCCACGCCGGCAACCAGCAGCACCGAGAACACCAGAACGAGAACATTCGCGTTCATTGGTTTGGATCCAAAAAATGTGAACGCTATAGCGGTGCATAAATAGAAAACGCTCAACAGTTCCATCACGCAGGCCGCGACGAGTACAACCACCGGCGAACGCCGGCCGCCGCGGCGAAGTGCGATACCTCCCCATATAAAAATAGTGCCTATGACCCATATCCCCAGAACGCAAATCACACCCATCACGATCTTTAGGGTGGCCGGGGCACTTCCCGATCCGCTCGATACACTTGCTGCTTCGGCGACCAATCCCAAGCCGAGGCAACTTCCGATGAACGCAAGAAATCCCCCCAGAATAATACTGCTACGGCCGGCGAGTTTGCGATCTTTGCTGTTGGCCGGCGAAAAACTCTGGTAGTCCAGGGGTAACGGATTCGTTGGCGGCTGAGTCACGGAAGTTCTCCAATGCGAGATTGAACGGCCCCAATCTACGGCCGCACCGAGTCTGCCGCAACCGCCGTATCGCGCCGGCGGGGTACGCCGTACAATACGACTCGCCACGCTTTCACGGGAGCTTCTATGAACTTCGGCCAAGCCTTCAAATTCCTCTTCAACAGCCCGCGCTGGGGCATGAACCTGCTACAAGCGGCCGTCTGTATCCTGATCCCGATCATCGGTCCCATCGTCCTCTTGGGTTACAGCTTCAGCGTCAAACGCGCCCTGATCCTCGATCACGCCGCATCGCCACCGGATTTTGACTTCAACAAATTCTCCCAATACCTCTCCCGCGGCGTATACCCGTTCGTGGCGACGCTGCTGGCATCGTTGATCTTAGTGCCATTCATCTGTGTGATCTATGTGCCGGTATTCATCGGCATCTCGATGGCCGACAAAGGACCATTCTGGCCCATCGCGGGAATGGCCTGCGGATTTCTGCTCTACATTCCCCTGATCCTGGTGTTCAACCTGTTTTCGCTGCCGATTGTGATTCGTGCAACCTTGCTCCAAGACATCGGCGGCGCCTTTAAATTCGATTGGATCAAAGACTTCATCACTCGCATGTGGGCCCAAATATTGCTCTCGCAAATTGTCGTCCTATTGGTCGGAATGGTACTCGCGCCGATCGGGTTCTGTGCGCTCTTCGTCGGCATCTACGCCGTTATCACCTACCTGATGTTCGTCCAATGGCACCTCCACGCTCAACTCTACCTCCTCTACCTCGACCGCGGCGGCACCCCCCTCCTCATCAAAGACTACGGCCCCGACGCCCCCACCTACGGCTTCCCCGTCAACCCACCCCCAACGAACCCGCCCCAGCAGTAAAGGCAGTCCCCCCAGAATCAAGCATCACCTCAGAGCCGTGCGGCTCCGCCGCCGGCCCGACGGATGAAGTTCGCGCACACGAAGTTCATCAAAAACAATTTGACCGATAGCAGAATCACACCTTTCCGAATCTGTGGTTTTTCAGCATCGTGCAGCCCCATCGTACGCTTTTTCAACATTTTCACTTGCTGATCCCCCGCCTCTTTGCCGCGTACTCTTCCGAAGAGATTGTGCGCCATCGCACATCGTTATAAGGATTGACCCAATGACCATCTTTACCAACGCTCTCAAAACCGCCGCACTCCTTGGCCTCATGATGGGCCTCTGCCTCGGTATCGGCTGGGCCTTCGGTAGCACGCAGGGCATGCTCATCGGCTTTGTCCTCGGCAGCGCCATGTCCCTCGTCAGCTATTTCTTCTCCGACAAATTCGCCCTCATGTCCGTGCACGCTCAACCCGTCTCGCGCGAGCAAGCCCCCGAACTCTATGACCTGACCGAACGCCTCGCCCAGCGCGCCGGCATCCCCATGCCCCGCCTCTACTTCTCACCCGAGCAGGCCCCCAACGCCTTCGCCACCGGACGCAACCCCAACAACGGCGTCGTCTGCGTCACCGCCGGCATCATGAATATGCTCAACGAACAGGAACTCGAAGGCGTCCTCGCCCACGAAATTTCCCACATCAAACACCGCGACATCCTCATCAGCACCATCGCCGCCATCATGGCCGGCGCCATCAGCCAGATCGCCTGGATCATGATGTGGACCGGCGGCGGCGGCCGAAATCGCGACGGCGGCGGCGAAAACCCCCTCGGCATGATCGGCGCTCTGCTGATGATCATCCTCGCCCCACTCGCCGCCATGCTCATTCAACTGGCCATCAGCCGCAGCCGCGAGTACGCCGCCGACGCCCGCGGCGCCCAACTCGCCGGCACCCCCAACGGCCTCATCAGTGCACTGCGCAAACTCGACCTCGCCAACCGCCGCATCCCCATGAACGTCAACCCAGCCGAACGCCACATGTTCATCGTCATGCCCCTCACCCACGGCGGCGGCCTCTCGGACCTCTTCCGCACCCACCCCAACACCGAAAACCGTATCACCAAACTTCTCGAAACCTACAACGCCCTCCAGCCAATCGGAGTTCCAGCGGCGGATCGTCGGCATTCTCAACAAAGCGTTTGAGGCCATCCCCCCCCGCCACCCCCGTCACCCCCACCGCCGCCAGCAACAATCTTTTCCCGCCCATTCCTCGTGTTGCCTACGCACCACGGTGCCGCACTCGCCCCATCTCAATTTGTAATCTCGTCTTCCCATACCGCGGGAACCGGCAGAACCTGTGGCTCCTTTTCGCCCGCGCGCTGGCGATCGATGGCCTCTACGCAACGCGCGACGATTTGCTTGGCGTCAAATCCCAACCGGCGCAGCGGCAATTCCGTCGAAGGCCCCGGCAGAGGAAAGTTGGCGTGCGCCACAACGTCCACATCAATTCCGACACGCACGCCGGACATCAGCAACCCGGCGACGGCTTGATTCACCAGGTTGTCGTCACCGATGACTAACGCGTCGGGCCGCTCTTGATTGGTGTGCTGCATCATCAAGTTCACGCAATTCCGCGCGCCAAACGGCGCTCCCGGCGATATGTACTGCCGCCAATACTCGTGCGAGTACATGCCGCGCTTCTCGAGCGCCAAGGTGAGAGGATTGCCTGGGCTATGGTCGCCTTCAAATTGACCCGGGTTATACAGGAATGCGACGCGTTTGCGCCCTCGTGCAACCAGATAATCCAGCGCCTTGTCCCGGAACATCTCCGCTGCGATTCGCACCATCCACATGGTGGGAAACCGTGACGGGTCTTGCGCGATCCAGACGCGCGGTATTCCCGCTTCCTGCACCAAGGGCGTCTGCTCGATCAAGTGCGGTGGGGAGCCGAACATCAGCCCGGCAAGGCGGTGTTCTCGCACATCGCGGAGCAGCGCCTGATACGTGGTGTTGTCCGGGTGCCCGTCGGTGATGTTGAAATATTGCGAGATCTTGCCTCCGCGCAGTTGCCCGCTCTTTTCGATCGTCTGGGCCTCGTCGACCATCGCCGTCCAGAATCCCGTCCAATCGCTGGCACCGGGATAAAAAGGAAAAACGAAGGCATAGTTACTCATGAACGGCGGCCGTTTGGCCACAAACGTGCCCAACTTCCCTTTGGATTCGACGAATCCGTCTTCCCTCAGGCGATTCATCGCGCTTTGCAGGGTGGGCACCGAGACATTGAACCGCTTCACCAGTTCCGTCCGCAGCGGCAGGCGACTCTCCGGCGACAAGTCCCCGGCGGCAATCTCTTGCCTCAGAACGTTGATTATTCTGTTTCGCGAAAGCGAGGGTCTCCCTCGCAATGGCGTTTTCATCGCCTGACTCCAGAACCTGTTCTCTAGACAAGATACCGTGGTTTCAATACAAATCAATAAAAATAGAATATCTACTTGATCATATTTAGGCCATAATCATCAGTCTACGTTAATCCTTGCAACCTTGTGCCAGGACCCATAATTTAACATCAATTTAATGCGTATTAAATAATTGATTAAAAACTTGACGGCCCCCAGATCCGGGGTATATTCCACACATGCGGCGACTTGATCCGTCGGAAATCCCGGCAATCGATGTTGGCCGCACCTAGAACGTCAAGAGAACCTGGGGAATCGAGAGGTAGGCAGGGGGAGAGCGGCGCGGCGGTCTAATTCCCGCCTTTGTGTCGCTCGTGTGTCGGGACAATTCCACGAGAAAGAGAGAGAGTTTTGCGGTCTCCGCCGATTTTGGGCGTGAGCTGATCCGCTTCCTTTGCGCATCGGTTGATGCGTTAAGGTCACGCTTTGGACATCCGCGGATGGCCACTGTGGCTATTCGTTTGGTTTGGTGTGCTCGAGATGGAAGGCCGTTTCAAATTAAGAGGAGAGTCTATGAAATCGACTTGCATGCGTTCGTTGGCGATGGCAGTTGCGGTAACCGGTGTGCTGGGCGCAATGGCCGCGTCGGCAAATGCCGCCGCCATTACCTGGTCCAATGGTTCCTTCAGCGACACGAGCATCCTGCCTGATGCGTCCAAAGTCGTGTATGCGATCGACACTGGAAGCTACAATGATGATTCCAATCCACCCATCGTCGTGGCAGGAATCACTTTCGTTCAGCACAACCAATATACTAATAATCTTTATACTCCCGATGTCAGTATAACGCGCGATCACGACTCGGCCGGCTTCCTCTCCGGCCGAACCTCGGGAAATTCGAGCTTCGATGCCGTTCTCGGCAACGCGTCGTATAATGAAACGGGCAGTGGTAGTGGGGCCATCACGCTCAAGGGGCTCACGGCCGGAACCACGTATCAAGTTCTGATGCTCAATGTTTTCGGCGCCGAGACACCATTTAATAATTTCTTCACCTTTACCATGCAAGGCTCTGACGGCGTGACTAGTTCTTCTGCCCAGCAGTATAGCTACCTGTCTGGCCCATTGGGTGGCTATGTGATCGGCACATTTACCGCCGACGCCGCGACACAGGACCTTTTTCTTAATACACCGGCCTATCAAAATTATCAGCTTAATGCGCTTGTCCTCTCGGAAGTCCCCTCCACGATTACCCCCGAACCCGCCTCGCTCAGCGTCCTGGCCCTCGGCGCCGTCGGCCTCCTCGCTCGCCGCCGTCGCAAGGCGTAACCGTCAACCCCTAACCCCTTCCCCCTAACAACCACAACCCCGGCGGCTCGATAGCGAGCCACCGGGGTTGTTCTTTTTTACGTTCCCTCATTACTGTTTGCCGAAACCCTCTCACATCTGTGCGCACGTAAATCACTCCCCATCGGCCCTAATCGCAAAAATTATTCCGTCGCTAACTTCTCCTGCTCCCAACATCTACAAACTCTCCTCTCAATACTTGTGCGTACAAACATGGTCCTCCACCCCTTCTATAGAAGGACGAACCACGGCCCACGGATCACGACCCACGCCCCACGAACCACCGCCCTGGAAATTGAAAATTGAAAATTCCCCCTCACCCGCCGCCCAGATCCGCTCCCCTCGAACTCGTCACCTGAACCTTCGCCCCCTTCTGCCGCCGCACCTCCGGATTGCCCAACTGTCCGCACGCCCCCATCAGGTCGCGCCCATGCGTAATGCGGCGCTTCGTGAAAATCCCGTGCCCCTTCAATCGAAAAATGAACGCCCCGATCGTCTCTTCCGCCGGCGTCTCATACGCCGCAAACCGCTGCGGATTGTACGGAATCACATTCACAATGCACGGCAGCGACCGGCAAAACTCCGCCACCGCATCCGCATCCGCCAAACTGTCATTCACACCCTTGATCAGCACATACTCAATCAAAAATCGCGCCTTGGGCGCCAGCGGATATTCCTGCAACGTCCTCCGAAGCTCCGCCAGCGGCATCCCCTTGTTCACCGGCATCAGCTCATCCCGCAGCCTGTCATTCGCCGCATTCAGGCTGATCGCGATGCGAAGATTCGGCCAGCTCAAAGCCGCAAGCTTCCGCAACCCATCGATGCGTCCCACTGTGCTCACCGTAATCTGTGTGTGCGGAAAATCCAGTCCGCACGGATCATTCAGCACGCGAATCGCCTGCACGAGATTCTCAAAATTGTCCAGCGGCTCGCCCATCCCCATGAACACAATGTTCTGAATACCATCCGAAAAATACTTCTGCCCACCAACGCCCCGCACACCCACCGCCTCCACCCCCCTCTGCATTCAGTCCTTTCGCCTCAGTCCTGATCGTCCGCGCCACCAGCCGCTGCCTGACAATCTCCCCCGCCGTCAAATTCCGCAGCAGTCCCATCCGCCCCGTCTCGCAAAACGTGCATCCCATCCGGCATCCCACCTGCGACGAAACGCACAGCGTACACCAATCCGTCCCGCGATAGCTGGTCATCGGAATAATGACCGACTCCGTCTCCAACTGCTGCCCGTTAGCTTCCCCCGCAGGCAGACAGAATTTGACCGTGCCTTCATCATCGACGCGCCGCAAAATCGCCGGCAGTGCGACCCCCTCGCCGCGCCGCATCATGCGTTTATATTCATCGCGCACGGCTTGCGGATGCGTCTTCCGCATCGCCGCAAAATCGCCCAGCGTCATGCCGAGCGGATCGGTCGAAACTGTCACCGCCGATTCAGTCATCAGAAATCCCGCAAACTCGGTTCAGGTTCACTTGGCCGGCCCACTGGCCGGCTGCGTTGCCGGCGCACTCCACGCCTTCTCCATCGCCTCCACGGCTTCCTGAAGCTTCTTCTTGCGCAACTCATTCAACTCCGGCGGCAAATCCGACTCCCGCAGAAATACATCCAGCACCGGACCATTCGCCGATGTCGGCACCGCAATGCGACCGATGATCGCATCTTCCTTCCGCGGCTGGGCCATCGGAGAATGACCGGCCAGCGTCAGCAGAATCGAATCATCGCGAATCTCAAACTTGATCCCCGTTGCTCCCGCCAGCGCCTCGAGCGTCTGGATCACCGAACTGTTGTTCGAATTCAGCGTCACGGCCGGCACCGCCTGGTACAAACCCGGTTCCGGAACCATCCGAATGCCCGACAAATGCGTCAGCTCATCGACCACCTGCTGCAACGGCGCATTCTTCTCCGCCAGCAGTATCGGCCGCTCCAGTTGCCGGCTGATCCACGTCCGCTCCGGCATGATCCGGATGCTCGCCGTATTGACCCCCACGCCCAAACCTGCCTCCACAAACCAGATTTGCCCCGTCAGTTGGCAATACGTTTCGATCGCACGGAACGCCGTCATCGGGAACAACTTCTTGAGCTGCTCCATCGCCTTGTCGTGCTCTGCCTGGTGATCCGGATTGACGATCGTCACCACCAGACCATCCCGTCCCAGCGCCGCGCGAAGAATCGTCGTCCAGTCGAATTCCTGTGTCGCTCCCGCATTGAGCTTGATCTCCGTCGTCCGCAGATCCTGCAGCAACCGCAGTTCTTCCCATTCGGCCTTGCGACCGATATGCAGCAGCGGGCTCGACGGCCGAATGATCACCGTGCTCCCCGAAACCGCCTGTTGCAACCCCAGCGGCACCAGCACCTCTTCGATCGCATCACGCAGTTTGGACTGGCGAAAATCAGCCGAGACGCGCGTCGTCGATCCATACGGCAAAGCGTTGTAGCACGCCGGATCCACCTGCAGATTGATCTTCGCCGCCGCCGCGATCTGCTTGAACGCCTCCGACAGCTCGACCTTGTCCAGCTTCAGATCGAACGGCTGATCGAGCGTGCGCTGCAGTTGCACGTCCTGCCCGCCGCCTTGCTCTGCAGCCAACGCCAGCGACGCCGCCCCCAGAAAAGTAATCAACGATGCCACGATTGCGAAACGGTGATTCATGCGTAGAACTCCTGCGAAGGAAGAACGCGTTATTGTACGGGATGAGGCGTATGGACCCAACGCATACGGCAAACGCTTGATTGTCCGTCCATTTCGTGTAGCTTCATCAGACTTGTTTCTTTCCTACAGGAGATATCCATGTTCAACGTTTCCGCCAATTTGGGCGTTCAAAGCTGGTGCTTCCGCGAATTCAAACCGCTGGACGCCCTCATCGCCCAGGTCAAAGCCATTGGTCTTTCCCGCATCGAAGTCTGCGGCGTTCACGCCGATTTCGATAACGAAAGCACGTTTGCCGGCACCATCAACACCTTCAAGAACGCTGGCGTAACGATCACCTCGATCGGCGTGCAAGGCTTCAAAGGCGATCCCAAGGAAGAAAAATGGTTCGCCTTTGCCAAACAGGCCGGCTGCACGATGATCTCCACCACCTTCAACGTCGACGCCTACCCCGCGTGCGTCCGCGCCACGGAAAAGCTCGCCGACAAATACGACCTCGTCATGGGCATCCATAACCACGGCGGCTATGACTGGCTCGGCAACGAACAGATGCTCACGCACGTCCTCAAAAATTCCTCCCCACGCATCGGCATGTGCATCGATACCGCCTGGGCCATGCAGGCCGGCATCGATCCGATCAAAATGACCGAAAAATACATCGACCGCCTCTATGGCGTCCACATCAAGGACTTCACCTTCCTTCCGACCGGCAAGGGCGAAGATGTCGTCGTCGGCACCGGCAACCTGAAACTCAAGGAACTGCTCGCCCTCATCCAGAAGGCCCCCAAGTGCAAGGCTATCACGCTGGAATACGAAGGCGACGAAAAGAACCCCGGACCGAAGCTCAAGGAATGCGTGGACAAGATCCAACACGCCGGCTAATCACGCCGCCTGTAGCCTTTTCCGAAAACAAGACGACGCCGGATCGCGAGATCCGGCGTCGTTCATTTATTTCTCGTTGTGCATTTCTCGATCCAGCCAAACCGGCCGGCTTACAGCCCGCTCTCATTCACAACGACGCCATGGGCTTTGAGCGTGTTGATCTGCACCAGCTTGGCCTGCGATGCGTCCTCCACGTTGTCGCTATGACATTCCGCTTTCTTACCTTTGTGCGCCAGCGCATGAATTTGTTCCTGCGTCAGCACGCCGCGCTGCTTGAGCAGTTCCGATCCTTCCTCGCTGATCCCGTCGGATTGCATCGCAATCTTCTTCGGCTGGAATGCCTCATCTTTGCCGCTGGCGAACTCCAGGATTTCCTTGCTGATCCGCATCGAGCACCAGTCGTGGCCGCACATCGCGCAGAAGTCGGTATCGACTTCCAGGTCTTCATCGTGGAGCGCGCGTGCGGTTTCGCCGTCGAAGGCCAGTTCGAACATCTTGGGCCAGTTGAGCGCCGCGCGGGCCTTGCTCATGTCGTCATCCCATTGCCGCGAGCCGGTGATACCGCGGGCAATGTCGCCGGCATGGGCCGCAATCTTGTAGGCAATGCAGCCGGCTTTGACGTCCTGCGCCTTGGGCAGTCCGACGTGCTCCTTGGGAGTCACGTAGCAGAGCATGGCGGCACCGGCTCGTGCCGCTTCCGTGGCGCCGATGGCCGACGTGATGTGGTCGTAACCGGGGAAGACGTCAGTGGTCAGCGGGCCGAGCACGTAAAACGGTGCATCGTCGCAGATGCGCTGCTGCAGCGTCATGTTCATGGCGACCTGATCCATCGGGACGTGTCCGGGACCCTCCACCATGCACTGCACGCCGGATTCGCGGGCACGCTGAGTGAGTTCGCCGAGCGTATGGAGTTCCGCCAGTTGCGCCGCATCCGTGGCATCCGCGCAGGAGCCGGGCCGCAGGCCGTCACCGAGGGAGTAAGTCACATCATATTGCCGCATGATGGCGCTGATCTGGTCGAACAGCACGTACATGGGGTTTTCCTTGTTGTGCACGATCATCCATTTGCAGAGCAGCGACCCGCCGCGGGAAACGACGCCGGTGAGGCGGTTCTTGAGCAGCGGGATGTGTTTCTTGAGCACGCCGGCGTGAATGGTGAAGTAATCGACGCCTTGCTGGGCCTGGCGTTCGACTTCCTTGAGAATCATGTCGTAGGTGAGATCCTCGATTTTCTTGCCGATGATCATGGAGTAGATCGGCACAGTCCCAATCGGGATGGTGCTGTGATTAATGATGTCCTGCCGACATTCCACGAGGTTGCCGCCGGTGGAAAGATCCATCAGCGTGTCGGCGCCGTACTTCTGCGCCCACATGAGTTTCTCCACTTCTTCGCTGGTACCGGAACTGACGGGGGAGGCGCCGATGTTGGCGTTGATCTTCGTCGAGACCATGCGGCCGATCGCCATGGGATCGAGGCGCTTGGGGGCGCTGGCGCCGCGGCAATAGTCGGCATCGGCAATCACTTTCATGCGCTGGGCGACGGTTTGATTCACCCACAGGCTGGCCGCCTCGCCGCGGGCGCCGGGATGGCCGCAGGCTTCAAAGGCAGAGGATGATCCGCGGCTGATTTTCTCGGCAGGATCCAGTTGAAGCGGATTGAAATCGGTGGCATTGCCGCCGGAGCCGACGAGGTGGCGGATGTTGGCGGGGATGACCAGACGGCCGCGAGCGACTTCCTGACGGATGAACTCGGGCGTCTGAGCCTCGCGCTGGGCGACACGGATCATTTGCGGCGTGATGATGCCGGCGCGGGCAAATTCGTATTGCGTGTACAACTGCTTGCCGTTGACGACGCTGGACGCACTGGACGTATTGGGCTGGATCATGACTGGCTCCTTGGTTCTCGGCTTCAAACAACGAGAGCACTGCGGCACATGCCACGGGACAGCACGAAGGGAATAAAGGGGAGGACTCGATGGTCTGCTCGCGTTCCCTACGCCGGTGCTAGCCGGGTCAGGTTCGGAGGGTGTGCTCTCAGCCCGCAGTTGCAGGCACCCCTAGCGAACTTCCGAGAGTATACGAAAAGGAAGAATGGCATACAATGCGGCCAATCTGTCGCTGGAGTCTTGTATGAGTATTCGCATTCGGAATGCCACGGTCGCCGATCTGGAGGCGATCAACGATATTTACAATTTTTACGTGCTGCACTCGACGTGCACGTATCAGGAATCGCCTTCCACGATGGAAGAACGGAAGGCGTGGTTTGCGGCGCATACTGAGCGGCATCCGGTAACGGTGGTGGTGGACGAGCGCGATACGGTTGTCGGCTGGGGGGCGTTGAATGCGTTTCACAGCCGCTGTGCGTACCGGTTCACCGTCGAAAATTCGATCTACGTGCATCACGAGCATCATCGGCAGGGAATTGGCCGGGCTCTGCTGCAGGATCTGCTGGAGCGTGCGGCACGGCTGGGACATCACAGCGTGCTGGCGGTCATTTCCGCGGATCAGCTTCCCAGTGTCGAACTGCATCGCGCAATGGGATTTGCCGAAGTAGGTCGATTCCGCGAGATCGGCTTCAAGTTCAACCAATGGCTGGATGTGGTCTACCTGCAATGGTTCACCCCCTCCGCAAAAACAGCCGGCAGCTCCTTATCACCAAACCGCCCAGTCACCAAGAAATAAGGACTGACCACCGCGCCGCGTCTCGACTTTACCTGTTTTCCGTTTTTGTCCCGTTTTCTGTTTTGGTAGCCATCGAACTCTCCAGGTCAGTGAAATCCGGGTCGAAACTGGTCAGATTGCCTCGCAGACAATCTGCTGTCGGGCGCACACCGCATCGAGGGCCTTGCCTATGCGATCCATGAGCGGGCGGTCCCGCCCCACGTCGAATGGCACCTGCGGGTGTGGCGGGAAGTAGGCCCAGAAACCGGTGCGGCGTTCTTCTTCCTGTTCGTGGCGGTAGCGCGGGTGGATGTGGGCGTGCAGAGCATGGTCGGTGTTGCCCAGGATCGAATAATTGATGAGGTAGGCATCGGCGGCTTGCAGCAGGGCATCTCCCACCAGCCCCATGTCACGGAGAAACTCTGACCGCCCCGCCGGCGTCAGTTCGTTGAGATCGGTGACTACTGGGTCGGAAAGCAAAAGCGTGTAACCGGGGATTGTCTGGTTGTCCCCCAGCACCACCCATCCGGAGGGCAGGCGGCGGATGACGGTTGGATTCTGACCTTTGCGGGCGAGTTCGACTCGTTGGTGGATGAGTGTGGACACAACCTGACCTCTTACTTCCTTCCGACCTTGGCTTCGTTGCGGGCCCAGACCTGGACGATGGCGGCGGCGGCGGCGCGTTGGACGCCTTCGTCGGGGTCTTTCAGCAGCGGTTCGAGTACGCGTTCTTCCGAGGGGTAGAGCATTTCGCCCAGGGCCAGGGCGGCGAGTCCGCGGAGGCTGGGGGCGGGGTCTTTCAGGTAGGTAACGCACATTTTTCCACCTTGCGTGGAGCCTTGTTTGCCCAGCGACCGGGCTGCGAGTAATTGGCGGCGGACGGATTGTTCGCGGGTGCCATCCTGAATGGCCAGCGGTTCTTTTAGTCCTATGAGGAGGGGGTTGCCGGCGACGTCGGCGGGGAGGTCGCCGCAGACGACGAGGGCGTTCCACTGATCTTCAGCGTATTTGCTGAGGGCCAGGGAGGTGATGACGCGGCGGGCGGCGGGATCGCCGAGGCGGGCGAGTGCGGCGCTGATTTCGAACTTGACGCGGGAGTCGGTTTCGCTGCGCCGGCTGAGCAGCAGGGGCACGGCCGTGGGATCGCCGAGCAAGCCGAGGACGAAGGCGGTGTTGGCGCGGGTGGAGGCGTCGGGGCTTACGAGGGTTTGGGCCAGGAAGTTCATGTTGGTGGCATCGCCGAGGCGGCGCAAGGCGTAGGTAGCGGCGACGCGTACGGAATCGCTGTCATCAGAGGCGGCCATCTTTTCGAGGACGGGTTTGAATTTCAGCTCCTGACGTTTGCCGGAGACCATGGCGGCGGCGAATCGGACGACCGGCTGGATATCGTGGAGTCCCTGCTCGATGACGGATGCGACGCGCGGATCCTGAAGCGATTGAAATGCTTCGATGCAGTTGGCGCGGGTGGAGGGATCCTGCGCTTGCGCCTGCATCTGGAGCAGGACGATGGAACGTTCGAGGGAGGCGGACCGTGCGACGGCAACGCTTGGTGGGCCCTCGCCGGTATCGGTGGCGGCCACGCATCCCGCGGCGGCGAACAAGAACCCCGCACCAAGTCCGAGCAGCAATAATTGTTTCATCTGGGTCATGAGCAGTCCTTTGCGAAAAAGTGTGCGGCGATTCAATCCGGCAATTCTCAGCCCATGGGGGAGAAATTTCAACGCGGAAGAGACTGGGCTGATTTTGCGAGGAATTTTGCATTGGTTTGGGCGGAAAGTGCGATTTTTGTCCAAGATACTCATGAGTTTTTCGGAAAACATGCGATTTTCTCCCAAGATTCTTATGAGTTTGCCAAGGTGCGCATGAGTTTTGAGAGAGGTCGGATTGAACCACGACGGCGCGACGATACGACGGGGACGGTCCACAAATGGGCACAAATGGACACGAATTGGGAGGAAATTTTCAAGGTTCAATTTCCAATTTTCGCGGGGCGAAGGGGGTTCGTGTGCCGCCGGTCGTGATCCGTGGGCCGTGGGGGTTTGCGCACCTGCGCAGATTTTTGGGGGGAGATACGCAGGTTTTTTTGCGCACCTGCGCAGATCGTTTTTTCTGTTTCGTTTTCGTAAGTGCAGCGGATTCCTCAGGTTCGGAGAGGAGAGGGATTTTTGGGAGGGAGATGCGCAACGGATTTTTGAGAGAGGCGGGATTTGAACCACGACGGCGCGACGACACGACGGGGAACGCGGAGGTGCGGAGGACGCGGAGCTGGCGCGGAGAGATTTCGGAGGGATGTTCATGCGGACTCCTTTAGAAACAAGAAGACAGGGGGATGAGGACGCGTGCCCCTTATAGAAGGGGTGGAGGACCATGTTTGTGCGCACAAGTATTGGGGGAAAAATTTTTAGGTAGTGGGAGGGGCGGGAGTTAGCGGTGGAATTATTTCTTGCTTGGGGCGGATGGGGGGTGATAGGCGTGCGCACAGATGAGATGGGGCGGGGAGGGGGAGACGAATTCAGAATTCGGAGTTTGGAATTCAGAATGACGGGGAGGGCGGGCGGCGAGCGATTTGGATCGATTTTGAGCGCGTTTGGACGCGATTTGGCGTGCTTTTGCATCGTTTTGGAGTGATTTTGAAGCGTATTGAGGTCGTTCTTTACGGTTTTCTGCATGACTCTGGTGGTGATGGGAGCGGGGATTGAACCACGACGACACGGCGACACGACGACACGACGGATCGGGAAGGCGACGGCGCATTTCTGGAGTTAGGGAGTGCCCTATTATTAGTTAATATATACATACGTCAATTAAAAATGGACCTGGTGTTTTGGGGAGGGGCGTAGAGTGGGGAAGGGATGCGGGAGGGGGGAGTGGAGGGGGGATGGGGTGGGGAAAGGGCGTACGTCAGAATTGGAGGTGACGGCGGGGACCGCGACGTGGCAAGCCGGGAGGGGCGGTGGTTTGAGTTTGCCTGTTGGTCATGTCTGCGAGAGCCGGTTGGCCCACGCCGATGGCGTTGGCGGGCTTTAGGGGGTCGCCATAAAGCTGATGGGCACCGGTGGGGACGAGGATGGGGGGAGTTCAGTGCCGCGGAGGGGATGAAATTGTAGAATGAGCGTGGGATGCGAAGAGGCAGCGTCCGTCGGCATGCTCTTGGCACCCCGCGACAGCCTTTCCGGCAATCTCGGCGGCAGCTGGCACTCGCATTGGTGGCATGTTGATTCCTGGAAGTCCCATCCACTCAAGACCTGGAAATTCACTCGTTGATGGTACAATAACTGGAACTCATAACAGGTAATCATATGTCGCTCATAAATGCATTTTCAGCCTTCTCAAATGCAGTTTCTCCTGAGGATCAGCTTCGAGTTCTTGACCAAACAATCGAAGAATTTAAGGCAGCAGAATCCGGTGATCGAGGCATTTCTGCGGCAGAATACGACGCATTGACAGTATTTCTGGAGAAGACTTCTCTTACCAAGGTAATCGCAGCTGAGAGAATGCTGGCGCTCGGCTCGCGTATCCGTCCGGCGGTGCGTAATCTAATGGATCGGACGTCAGACCCTGAGATCAAGATTGTAGCCGCTTTGATGTTACGAAAATTCAACGATTTGTCGGGTATTCCAATATTACTCGAAGCACTTCGTCGCCGTGATCCTTATTCTAACCTCGTTGCTCAAGCGCTCGCAGATTCCAAGATTCAGGAAGCAGGCCCCATTATTCTGCAACGGATAGAATCGGATAACTCGATTGATCCATACTCGCTCGCAGACTACATCGCTGCGCTTCGCTTGTTACATATCGAAATACCGCAACAATTGCGAGACAAATTGCTGTCGTCTCCCAACTGTCATCCTTACGTTCGGCTCGAATTGGGTCAAAAAATAACGGGATGGTAGCGGCCCAGAACCTTCCTTTGCAGAGATTGTTGTCACTGGAATCGCTGGACAGGATTGGACAGAAATGGGAGTGACGGGATGAGCTGATGTTGCGAGGTCCCTCGGCATGCTCTTGGCACCGAGATTGTGCCAAGAGCATGGCACCCCGGACCTGATGTCCGGCACCCGAGTCCTGATCTCGGTGGTCTGCGCGAATCATGCCCAGCGGGGCCCCTACCCCACTGGGCATGGCACCCGAGACGGATCTTTCCGGGTCCGCCACAGAGTGATGCTGATGGGTGCGCTGCGGGTATTGCTTCAGAGTTGAAACCCGCAGTACCAATGTGGCACGGCTTCGCTGGCTGCTGTCTCGTATCCGAGCAGATCCTCGCCACGGTCGAAGATTGTTACGCGGTCGTCGGTGTCGGCCAGTTCAAAGGCAAACCGACCGGTATCGTCCACCCGCGTCAGCCGGCAATTCTGCTGCTGGCCCGGCACCACGGCATCGCCGGGACGCATTTCTTCTGCTCGTACGATCCGGCAGGTTCCATCGGCCCGCCGCACCAGCTTGCGTCCGCTGACTTCCAGCCAGATGGCGGTTTCCCACACGCGATGCTTTTTGGCATTTTTGAAGAACGCCTGGGCATCCGGCGGGCAGGGCCCATCGAGCGCCCGGAGAAAATCCAGCCGCGTCGATTTCGTAAACGCATAGGCGAGGTAATTGCGCAGCCGCGGCTGCATTTGCAGAATCCACGCCAGGCTCATCATGCGGAAATAGGTGTTGTGCCGCCCCAGTTCGAGCGGCCCGTTTTCGGTCGAGCACGGATAGAGCGACATGGGCAACTCCGACCGCAGCAACCGCACATAGGCATGCGGATCGAGCGTCACGTTCCAATCCACATACCCGACGCTGCCCGGTGCCGGGGGCACACCCACCTTGCTGGGCCATGTCCAGTCAAACATGTCGCCGGTCGACGTTCCGATGCTCAAGTGCAGCCGCCGCACTTTTCGCTTGAGCAATTCCGGTTCCCGATTGAGCGCGGCGGCCACCGTCCGGCAGGAGCAGAAGACCAGCACGTCCACCGGCTCTTCCGCGGCGCGCAAGGTTTCCAGGAATAACTCGATCCCCTGCTGCTGAAAGTCCGGCACGTCCCGCGCCTGATCTTCCGGCGATTTCAGGGGCTCGAATGGCGATACGGCTGCGGGCACGTGGCGGTTGAACATGTAGTTGCACTGGGTGATCGGAATGAATCCCGGATCGCGTCCGCCCGGGTCTGTGCCGAACAAATTCGGGTTCTGCACCACGCGTTCTTCCGGCAGTCGCCGGAAATGCTCGGTCACATCCAAGATGACGGCGCGGAGATCGATCTCTTCCATCGCGAAGGGCGCGAGGATATCGAAGTTGTCTCCGACATCCTGGTGCGGATGATACAAATCGGTGCAATCGATCACGGGAATTCGTCTGGGCATCGTTATTCTGTCCTCGTTCGGGCCGCGGTCACTCCCCCCCCACCAGCATAATCTGTCGCTGCCCGGTGCGCACCAGTTCCTTCTGGGGTTGGGGGCGAGGAAGGGAGGGCAATGCCAAGGAGTGGATGAAATTGTAAAATGGGTGTGAGATCTGAATGTGTGGCGTCCGTCGGCATGCTCTTGGCACCGAGATTGTGCCAAGAGCATGGCACCCCGGCGCCTGAGGACGCGGAGAGGCGGGGTGGGTTTCGCTTCGGGGGTAGATGGATTATCCTCATTGCTCCTGGAAGTGGTGAAGCGATATTTTGCAGAGTGATGGGTTTATGAATTCGATGGCGGGGTTGCGTGTGCTAGCGATTTCCTGGGCGTTGCCGGGGCCGGGGTGGTTGCAGGAAGTGGTTTTGAAGTTGGCGATCGCGGCGATGGTGATATTGCCGTTTGTTTCGTTTGTGGCGATGTTTTCGATCTGGGGGGAGCGGAAGGTTTCGGGGCATATTCATTCGCGGCTGGGGCCGATGCGGACCGGCGGGTGGCATGGGTGGGCGCAGTCGCTGGCGGATGGATTGAAGCTGATCCAGAAAGAGGATCTGTTGCCGGCGGGTGCGGACGGGGTGTTGTTCCGGCTGGCGCCGTATCTGGCGTTTGCGCCGGCGCTGACGGCGTTTTTGTTTCTGGCGTGGGGGCGGGATCTGTCGGGGCTGACGAACACGTTTAATTCCGGGGTGTTCTTTCTGCTGGCGACGCTGGGGGTGCAGGTGCTGGGGGTGATCCTGGCGGGGTGGGCGTCGAATAACAAGTGGTCGGTGTACGGGGCGATGCGCGAGGCGTGCCAGATGGTTTCGTATGAGATTCCGCTGGGGCTGGCGATTCTGACGGCGATCATGGTGGCGGGGTCGATGAACCTGTACGAGATTTCGCTGCAGCAGGGGGCGGGACTGCACAAGTGGTTTGTGTTTCACGATCCGTTCAACATGCTGGCGTTTGGGTTGTATTACATTGCGGCGCTGGCGTCGTGCAAGCGGGCGCCGTTCGATTTGCCGGAGTCGGAATCGGAGTTGGTGGCGGGGTATCACACGGAATATTCCGGGATGCGATTCAGTTTGTTTTTCTTTGCGGAATATGCGTCGATGTTTGTGGTGTCGGCGATTCAGGTCTCGCTGTGGCTGGGGGCGTGGTACGATCCGTTTGGGGTGGTGGCGCGGGTGGAGGCGCTGCGATTCCATGCGGATGGGTCGATTGCGTGGAAGTACATGGTGGTGGCCAATGCGCTGGGGGCGGGGTTATTCATTACGAAGACATTTCTGCTGGTGTATGTGCAGATGTGGTTGCGGTGGACGTTGCCGCGGCTGCGGATCGATCAGGTGTTGCATTTGTGTGTGAAGGTACTGTTGCCGCTGGCGTGCGTGAATCTGCTGGCGGCGGCGGTGTACTTGTGGCTGACGGAACCGTTGCCGACGTTTCGGTTTGTGGTGAGCGTGGCGCTGGCGGTGGTGGGCGTGGGGTTGGTGATGGTGATCGGGGCGATCATCGGGATGGCGTGGATGAGGCGCGAGCGGAGCACGTTCAAGGTGATGTTTACGTCGAGCCGGGAGATGCCGGATTTGCCGGGGGCTTAGATTTTCTTTTACCACCAAGACACCAAGGCACCAAGGACGACGAAGAGATTTAGGGGAGGGGACGACGACGGCATAAACACGAAGACACGAAGACACGAAGGGGCGAAGACGCACAAAGAATTGATATATAGAAATGCACCGATGAATGGGTAAAGGAGGTTGGGGAGTGAGGGGCGATTGGACGAGGGGGACGCGGGGGGCAGTCTGAGGGCGAGGGTATGTGCGTGGGTGCGAAAGTTGAGATTTTGGCTGATTTTCTCGGTTTTTTTGTTGCCTCTGGCGATATGGATTGTATAGTGAAGACGTAGCCACTGCAGGTCGCAATGGCGGGTTCTCCGAAAAAATGCGGTTGAGCAAGCTCCCGCAGCTGAGACATGCCGGATACCCGTAGCGACCGCTTGAGTGGATCCGCATCAAGCTGAACGCGTCCTAGCTAATCAGAAGGTCTGATTACAAAACGGGAATGACGCTGACAGTTGAGGCGAATCGACTCATCCTCATGCGGTGGCTAATTTTATTTTTGCGGTGTGCGGCGGTGGCGGGGGAACGGATGGCATTTTCCAGGCGCGATTTGTATCGGGCGGCGGATATTTTCGACCGGATGCTGGCGTGATTCGTCACGGGGGTGGAATCGAGGGGGTGCTGGCCGGCGCTGCCAACATTTTTATTTTGCGGCGGTGATCCAACTGTTTCGCGCGATGTCACGGAAGGCGAGGATGCCTTGGCCGATGGCCATGGAAACTAATGCGGACCAGAGGGCGCCCATCGCGACGAGAACGCCGTAGAAAATACTCGCCGCCGTATTGCCCCAAATGAATGCCGCGCTCATGAAACAACCAACTATCAATGTGATCCCGGCCATGATCTGAAAACCGACGGCAACCACATTCAACCAGCGGTAGTCCGGGACCCGCACACTGGGCCTGAAGATGCGATGACGGGATTCGGTGGCAAGGGAATCTAGCGACAGGGGATCGTGAACGGTTTCGGGGGCGGTGGGAATATCTTGGCTCATGAATGTTACTCCTTTCGGTGCGGTGCAACGTGATTTCATATCTCCCACACAGCGCAGCCAGGCGATGGGACGAGATGTGTCTTGTGCGATTCTAACGATGGGCGATGGACGGCGACAAGCACATTTTGGAATCATGGATGTAAGCTACGGTCGGACGAAATGAATGATCGGGTCGCGGGGGACGATGGCGATGTTGGGGTCGATGATGCGGTAGCCGAGGTCTTCGAGCATGCGGCAGGTTTCCGGGACGCCGGCGTGGTGGAAATGGATATTGGCGGCGCGGTTGCCGAACTGATCGTGTTCGACCCAGCGGAGTTTTTTCAGGGCGGCCTTGCCGCAGAGGCCCCAGGTGATACGCAAGGGGAGGATGGCGAGTTTGAAGAGGAGGGATTTGCGGAGGGGTTTGACCATGCAGAGGGGATCGACCTGGTCGAGGGCGCGGTTGTAGGCGTTGCGGTCGGCGATCATGACGAAGCAGCGGGCGCCGGGTTTGAGTTTGCAATGGAGGTTTTTGAAGTATTCGCGACGGCCTTCTTCGGAAATGTGGCAGAAGGTGCCGAAGGAGAAGAAGTAATCGAAATGGTTATCGGGGAGGTCGGAGCAGGAGAAGTCGGCGACTTTGAAATATTTTACGTGGGGGGCGTTGCCGATGTATTGCCAGAAGTGGTTGTCCTCGGCGGAGCGGGCGTCGAGGCACCAAACTTCTTTGGCGCCGAGGAGGCCGCGGGTCCAGGCGCCGCGGCCGGGGCCGATTTCGAGGGCGATGGTGTCTTTGGTGATGTAGGGGCGGATGCACATGAGGTAGGTGGCGTGGAGGATGCTGACGTAGCCGAGGATGCCGTAGCCGGAGCGGGCCATGGGCTGGAGGGGATCGCCCTCGTAGTAGCCGCCGTGCCAGACATCCTGGAAGACGGCGATTTCTTCGGCGGGTGCGGGGGGGGCGGGGGCTGGGGTGTTTTGATTGGTCGTCATGGGATCAGCGCCTTTTGAGATGGTGTCTTATAGCCCCCCCACTTTGCTGCCGTCAATGCGGGGAGTTGGGGGAATCATCCGGGCGAACCGAACAGGCCGGCGGAGGCGCTCCAGAGGGCGCGAAGGCCGGAGGAATCGCGAAGGAGGTACAGACTGACGGCGAGGAACATGAGTGTTGCGGCGACGAGGCGGCGGAAGAAGATGCCGCGGGAACTGACGGGTTCGATGTGGTGGTGGCCCATGCGGATCAGGAGGGTGGCCATGAAGATGCTCATGAGGCCGCGGGTGGACTGGAGGATGTTGCCGAGGACGACGCCGACGATGGCGAAGCTGGCGAAGAGGAAGAGCATGGCGAGGAACCAGGCGAGGCCGAAGGGGATGGCGTCGCGCCAGTCGGCGGGGCGGCGTGAGCCTTGCCAGGGGAGGAAGGCCAGGGCGATGAGGCCGCAGAGAGCGTAGCAGAGGC
Source organism: uncultured Phycisphaerales bacterium (assembly GCA_903845195.1). GTDB lineage: Bacteria > Planctomycetota > Phycisphaerae > WQYP01 > WQYP01 > CAIMWO01. Next base: position 85,758 of record CAIMWO010000033.1, on the reverse strand, counting down.
AGGCGGCGAGCGTGGAGGCGTGGGCGAGGGAGAGGTGCGAGCTTTCGCGGACGGCGGCGACGAGGAGGCCGATGTGCCAGTCGGAGAGGGAGTAGGCGATGCAGGCGATCAAGATGCCGAGGAGTGCGCGGCGGCGGAGTGCGACGCCGGAATAATTGAGCGAGACCGCGGCGATGACGCAGATGGCTACGGCGATCCACCGCATGGGGGTGATGGCCTGCTGCTCCGGTGGGATGCCGGGCTGGAGGAGGACGGTGGACATGGCGGCGAGGACGACGATTTTGAAGCCGAGGAGCGGCGAGACGCGGGAGGGCTCGGCGTGTTTGAGGGCGATCATGAGGCCGATCTGGCCGAGGAGATAGAAGACAGTCGTGCCCAGCAACGGCCAAAGGATCGCGAGAAGATGGATTCCTGCGGCGGGCCAGACCAGCGGAATCACCAGGAGCGAAAAGATGCCCATCCAGACATGGGAGAGGGCGAGCAATTGGCGACTCGACCCCCCTTCTGGCCGGGCGACGCGTTTTTGGACGAAGTGGCGCGTAGCGAGGTAGGAGAGGGACTGGCAGAAGGCGGCGGCGAGGCCTGTGAGGATGCCGGCTGCGATCATGGGCTACTTCTTGAGGACCAGTTGGGAACACCATTCAACGGGAGCTACGCGAACCTGGCCCTCGGAAGTGGTGGCCACAATAACGTGTTCATAGATATCGACGTGAGCGCCTACGAGTGACATTCCGCTGCGGCTGCCGAGCCCGGGCGGCCCATCCCACATCGTGCCGCTGCTGACAGTTCCCGAGATCAACGGTTGCGACGAATTTCCGCAGCCAACCATGAACAAGGCAGATACGAGGAGCAGTAGAACGATCGGGATACGCATCAGATTCCTCTCACCTGAATGTCACAGAATGATTCACACGGCGTTGCGTTTGGTTTGGGCGGCGTTCATGGCTTCGGTGGTGGGGGATTGGCCGGTTTTGATCATGTCGATGAAACAGTCGAAGAGGTAGGTGGCGTCGTGGGGGCCGGGGGAGGCTTCGGGGTGGTATTGGACGGCGAAGACGGGTTCGGAGTTGTGGCGGAAGCCTTCGAGGGTGTGGTCGTTGAGGTTGATGTGGGTGGGCTGCCCCCCCCGCCGCCGCAGAGAATCCGCATCCACCGCAAAGCCGTGGTTTTGGGAGGTGATTTCGACTTTGCCGGTGCCGATGTTCTGGACGGGCTGGTTGCCGCCGCGGTGGCCGAATTTGAGTTTATAGGTTTTGGCGCCCATGGCGAGGCCGAGGAGCTGGTGGCCGAGGCAGATGCCGAAGATGGGCTTTTTGCCGATGAGTTTTTTGAGGGCGTCCTGGACGTAGGTGACGGGTTCGGGGTCGCCGGGGCCGTTGGAGACGAAGACACCATCGGGTTTGTGGGCGAGGATTTCGTCGGCTGAGGCGAAGGCGGGGACGACGGTGACGCGGCAACCGGACTGGACGAGGTTGCGGAGGATGTTGCGTTTGAGGCCGCAGTCGATGGCGACGATGTGATATGCGTGGTCCGTGGCTCGTGGTCCGTGGTCTGTGGATTGGGCCCAGGCGCCTTTGTTCGTGTCCCATGTATAGGAACTCTTTGGGGTGACGATTTTGGCGAGGTCCAGGCCGGCCATGCCGGACCAGGCGTTGGCGCGTTTGACGAGTTCGCCATCATCCTGGACGAGGGAGGGGTCGGTGCAGAGGATGCCTTTCATGGCGCCCTGGATGCGGAGTTTGCGGACGAGGGCGCGGGTATCGATGCCGGCGATGCCGGGAATGTTGTGGCGGGCGAGGTATTCGTGGAGGGTTTCGACGGAGCGGAAGTTGGAGGCGACGGGGGAGAGTTCCTTGATGATGAAGCCTTCGACCTGGGGTTTGGCGGATTCGTAGTCGGATTGGTCGGCGATGCCGTAGTTGCCGATCTGGGTGTAGGTCATGGTGACGATTTGGCCGCGATAGGAGGGATCGGTGAGGATTTCCTGGTAGCCGGAGAGGGAGGTATTGAAGACGACTTCGCCGACGTTGGCGACGCCCCCCCCAATAGCGCCAAAGGCGGTGCCGGTGAAGATGGTGCCGTCTTCGAGAGCGAGTTTGGCGATGGGTTTGGGCATTGTGGGGGTGGCTCCTGTCGGCGACAAAATTTCGGAGATTATAGCGAATTTGTTGGTCTGTGCCATGCGGAATTGAATTGGCGATTTGAACCACGAAGGCACGAAGAATCAGCAAATATGCACAGGCTAACAGTATGGCGATAACTACCGTAAATTAGCCACAAATGAACACGAATTAACACAAAGACTGAAGCAGAAAAGGGTTGAAGATGAATGCCTCACCCTCTTCATTTCCCACGTATTTGTGTTCATTCGTGTTGATTCGCGTTCATTGGTGGCTCACTTATTTGCGTTGTCCAGAGATGCAGTGTTAGGGAGTTGGCGGTTGACGGTCCCAGCATTGCAGCAGGAGACGATCTTTGCGGTTGCGAAACAATAGCCAGCCTACGCCGAGGCCTAGGAACTGAACGATGCTGATCCACACTATGGCGGCAAGAAAGCCGAAGTTGAATCCGACAGCAAACTGAGTTTCGTGCATGGCCTTGTCCATCTGTTGTGTTGTTGGATGGGGTGTTGCGACGAGTTCGTTGAGCATGGTATGCAACTGCGCGTATAGATAGTGCATCCAGTAGCCAAGAAGGGCTGCTCCGATCAGGCCGGCGCAGAGAAAGAACGCCCCAAGCGGCCGCCGGATGCGCTGCGCCTTACGAACGCGCTCGATCACCTGTCCATCGGTCAGCTTGAAAAGTGTCATCTTTGATCCCTCATGTAAATTCATTCCGCGGCCGGGCAGAAATAAGAATAGTGCAATTACGCCGATAGGCACAGGCACAAACTGAGGAGGAGGCGACGGGTCGGTGAGCGAGGGGGAGCGCGTGTTGGCATCCCAATGGACACTGGAACGGTTTTCGCAATTTTTGGCGAGGCCAGATTAAACGGGCATTGAATCGGCGGGCTTGTGGGGGAGTAAGGTGGGGCGTGTAATGGAGCGATTGAACGTTGTGCAGAGATGGGATGGAACGATGATTGATCATGTGGCGGTGCTGGTGGAGAGTTTGGAGGGGTTTCTGCGGAGGCTGCCGGCGGGGAGCACGGTTGGGAAGGTGGAGGTGTTTGAAGGGTCGGGGACGAAGGAGTGTTATGTAGGGGATCCGGAGACGGAGGGGGCGTTGCTGCTGGTGATGGAGGCGGTTGGGGAGGGGCCGTATCGGGAGGCGTTCAAGAAACGGGGGCCGGGGTTGCATCATGTTGCGGTGGTGACCGACGATCTGGAGGGATATGGGAAGGAAGTGGAGAAGAGCAGGATGTTATTGCATCCGGTGAGTCTCAGGAGTGCGAAGAGGGGGACGCTTTGGTTGTGTCGACCGGGAGTGCCATTTCTGATTGAGGTGGTGGAGGTAGAGCGAGGAAGTTTTGTGCCACGGGACAAGCGGTTTGTGAAGTCGATTGAGTTGGCGATGGATGAGGAGAGCTGGGGGATTGCAGGGAGTTTTCTGCCGGGGCTGATCGTGCGCAAGGAGGAGGGACGGACGCGCATGGTGCTGGGGGAGGGAAGGGAACGGATTGAGCTGGGGTGAGGGAGGTGGGATTTTGCTTAATTGTCGTGAGGTGAAGCAAGGATTGGGGCACAGGAAAGGAGGGGTCATTGTGTGAATAACTAGTGAAGCATTCTGATTGAACTGAAGAGTGCCTCCGCGAACATGCCTGACGGGGCCCCTGCCCCGTAAGGCATGGCACCCGTAAATTCATGTGGAATGCACCACTAGATTGATGATTCAATCCAATAGCGATTGACGATTTCGGCAGAGTCGGGACTTTTGCCCTGGCCGTCGAGGATGCCGCCATTGGCGAGAGCGACATGCATTGAGGCTACATTCATGGGGCTGACGGTCACCAACACGCGCGTGACGCCCAACTTTTTCAATTCTTCGACGGCGAGGCGTAAGGCGGACTTGGCATAGCCTTTTCCGCGCTGTGCGCGGCGGACGTAGTAGCCGACGTGGCCGCCGCACTGGAGCAGGCGTTGGTTGAGGTGATGGCGCATTCGGATCATGCCGACGGCTTGGCCGCGGTCGTCGATGATCCAGAAGATGGTTTGGGGGACGAATTCGGGGGCGATTTTTGCGGGGTCTTCGCCATCGCGGCAGGACTGCAGGAAGTCTTCGAGTGTGGCGTCGCCGCGGCCGAAGGATGTGCCGCCGAAGCCGGATTCTCCTGCGCCCAATTCGCGCAGGAGTTCCGGCAGGCCGGGAGGGACGCATGCGGTAGCTTTTTCGAGATGCATGGTGGAATCGTCCTTATTGGGGATTGGACAGGCAATATTTTTGCCACATTTGGCGGTAAGCGGTTTCGATATTTCGGGCGAAGCGTGGGGCGTCCATGAGGGGGGAGTGCTGCATGCGTGGGCGGAGGGTGGAGCGGAGGTCGGCGAGGCGCGAAAGATCGTGGGCCAGGGCTACGGAGATGTGCACGTAGTCTTCAGGTGTGGTGGCGACGAGATCGGCAAGGCCCGTGTTATTGAGAATACTCAAGCCGCCACGACCGACGGCGGTGGTTCCGGCGAGGCTAACGACAGGGACACCCATCCAGAGTGCATCGCAGGTGGTGGTGCCGCCGCCGTAGGGGAAGGGATCCAGAGCGATGTCGATCTGTGAATAGAGCTGGCGGTACTCGGACAGCGGAACTCTGCCGACAAAACGCAATCTCGCCGAATCGACACCCAACTGGGTGAGGCGATCGGCAGTTCGCTGGCGATGCGAACCCTCGTCTGCATGCAGGAGGAGGCGTGAGTTATCCACTTGTCGCAAGACCTGGCACCACAGTCGCAGCACACCGTCGTTAATTTTGCAGAAGTTGTTCAGGCTGCCGAAGGTGATCCAGCCGTTGGCCAGCGCCGGCAAGTTGTTGACGGGTGGTTGATCGGTAAGCGGGTCGTAACACCAGAAGGTGTCCGGGAGCCGAATCGAGGTCTCGGAGTAGCATGCCTCATTGATGCCGGGCGGGTCGAGGTAGGGGTCCGTCAGACGGTAGTCCATGGCGGTCAAACCGGTGGTACCGGGATAGCCCAGCCAAGTGACCTGAACGGGAGCGGGTTTGCGGGCGAAGACCAGTAGGCGGTTCAGGTCGGAATGGAGTTTCAGGTCCACGAGAATATCGATCTGATCTTCCCGGACGCGCTGGGCCACTTGGGAATCGGTAAGGCCGGTAGTGGATCGCCACAGCTGCGTCAGGGTCTGGAAGCGCCGGGTGATATCATCCGACCTCACCCCTTCGGCGTAACAGACGATCTCGACCTGGTGTCGATCATGGTGCGTGAATAGCGGAAGGAGAAAGTGCGCCGAGGCGTGCTTGCGGAAATCCGCCGAGACATAACCGATGCGCAGGCGACGTTCGGGGTTACGATCGTTGGCGTGGGGCGTGTCCGCATGCGCGAATGCAGAGGCATAGAGTTGGTTCCAAAGGCGTGCTTCCTCGAAAAGACTTTGCGGAGTGGAGGCCGCATCGTAGTTCATGGCCATTAGAAGATTGCATCGGGCTTGATGGAAACCGGGTTGGAATGCGAGGGCCTGACGGAAGGCGGCCATGGCTTCCGCCGAGAGCCCTTTCTTGACCAGCGCGTTACCCAGGTTGCTGTAAGCTCCGGGATAGTTGGGTTTGAGGTCAATGGCTGAACGGAAGGCGGCTATGGCTTCGTCCAGATGTCCTCGGTCTCTGAGGGCAAGACCGAGATTGTTGTAGGCTCCGGGGAAGTTGGGTTGGATCGCAAGTGCCTGATGGATCAACTCCACAGCCGCATCGTGTTGTCCCACCTGGTGTGCAATGACCCCGAGCAAGTGGAGCGCATCGGCGTGGTTCGGCTGTTGGGCGAGGATCTGGCGGTAAAGATGTTCGGCCTCGGGGAGGCGGCCGGCCTTGTGGTGCTGGAGTGCCAGATCGAAGGCTTGCTGGATCGTCAGTTCGGGCATGGCGATCAGACTCCGGTCTTGGGGGGATTGGACAGGCAGTATTTTCGCCACATCTGGCGATACGCGGTTTCGATGTTGCGGGCGAAGCGTGGGGCGTCCATGAGGGGGGAGTGCTGCATGCGTGGGCGGAGGGTGGAGCGGAGGTGAGCGAGGCGGGGAAGGTCGCGGGCCAGATCGGCGGCGATTTGTACGTATTGCTCGGGGGTGTAGGCTATCAGCTCTGGGAGACCGAGGTTCATCAGTTGGCACAGGCCGGCGCGGCTGACGACCGTCTCGCCCACGCGTGTGATGACCGGTACGCCCATCCAGAAGGAATCGAGGCTGGTGGTGTGGCCGTTGTAGGGGAAAGTGTCGAGGCCGATATCGATGCGGTGGTAGAGTTCGAGATATTGCTTGAGCGGGCGATGGGAAACGAACTCGATGCGCTGCGGCGCGATACTCTCTTTTTCCATCTGTCCAAGCGTTTGTTGGCGAGTGCTGCCTTCGGGGGTCAGCAATAGCAGGTGGGAATTGGGCACGGCGTGCAGGACCTTGGCCCAGAGGCGCAGGACCGCGTCGTTGACCTTGCAGAAGTTATTCAGGCATCCGAGCGTGATGAAGCTGTTGGTCGAGGCGGGAAGTGCATTGACGGGAACGTCGTGGCATTCGAGTGGATCGTAGCACCAGAAGCTGTCGGGCAGGCGGATCGTCGCTTCGCTGTAAATTGATTCATCCATGCCCGACGGGTCCAGATACGAATCGCTCAAGCGGTAGTCCATCGTGTTCAATCCTGTGGTGCCGGGGTAGCCTGCGAAGGTCACTTGAACCGGTGCGGGCTTGCGGGCAAAGACCAGCAGGCGATTGTTAGCCATGTGCAGAGCCAGATCCACGAGAATGTCTATCTGGTCCTGCCGGATGAGTTGTGCCGCCTGGTCATCGGAGAGGCCGACTAGGCTGCGCCAGTGATGGGCAGAGGTACGGAAGCAATCGGTGAGGGCATCTGGGTGTGCGACTTGTGCATAGCAGAAGACCTCGACGTTAGCGGCATCATGCTGGGCCAGGAGCGGCAGTAAGTTGCGGCCGACCACATGGTCACGAAAATCGGGAGACACATAGCCGATCTTGAGGCGGCGTCCGGGCGAGCGGTCGTTGAGAGGGGGTTGGATCAATTTTTTCAAAGGTTCGGCATGCTGCTGATTCCAGTGTTGGTGCTCACGGCGGATGGCTTGAGTGTCGTAGTCGGGGTGGAAATAGAGGGTATAAACCAGATTGCTGTGGGCGTCGGAAAAGTGAGGGTTGAGAGCAATGGCCTGTCGATAGGCGGCGATGGCTTCATCCAAGCGTCCCATGGCCTTGAGCGCGTTGCCAAGATTGGTAAAGGCATCGGGATAATTGGGGTTGAGGGCGATGGCTTGACGGCAGGCGGCGATGGATTCATCGAGTTGTCCCTGGAATTTCAGGACGGCGCCGAGATTGTTGTAGGCGTCGGAACAATTGGGATTGAGTGTGATGGCCTGACGAAAGGCGGCGATGGCTTCAGCCATGTGACCATCGCCCGCCAAGGCATTGCCCAGGTTGATGTAAGCACCGAAAAAGTTGGGATTGAGCGTGATGGCCTGACGGCAGGCAGCGGCGGCCTCCGCGAATTTTCCCTGGTCTTTCAGGGCGCTGCCGAGATTACTGTACGCTTCGGAATAATTGGGATTGAGACTGATCGCCTGACGAAAGGCGGCGATGGCTTCCAGCAAGAGCCTTTTCCCGGCCAGCGCATTGCCGAGGTTGTTGCAAGCACCGGGATGGTTGGGATTGAGCGCTATGGCCTGACGGCAGGCAGAGATGGATTCGTCGAACCGGCCCCGGCTCGTCAACGCATTACCGAGATTGCTGTAGGCTTCGGTGCAGTTCGGATCGAGCGCGATGGCCTGGCGGGAGGCGGCGATGGATTCGTCGAGCCGGCCCTGGCTCATCAACACATTGCCGAGATTGCTGTAAGCGTCAGCGTAGTTCGGGTTGCTGGCGATGGCTTGACGAATCAAACTCAGCGCCGAGTCCAATTGTCCTGCCTGATACGCAATCACCCCCAGCAAGTGCAGAGAGCCGGCATGCTGGGGTTGCTGAATGAGAATCTGACGATAGATATGTTCGGCCTGGGGCAAACGGCCGGCCTGATGGTGCTGTACCGCGAGATCGAAGGCTTGTTGGATGGTCATATTTGGCGTGGCCATGGAAATGAGTATCGGTCAGGCACCATGGAAGGGCAATATCGCGTCCCAAAAATGCAAGAACCCCCGCGGCTATTGGGCCGCGGGGGTTCGGGGGAATGTTACGAGGGATGGGCGAAGGTGTATTACTTTGCCGGGGTGTCGTTATCCACAGAGCGGGCTTCGGAGGTCATGCGGTCATCGTAGTACGCCATGAGGACGTTCTTCGCGATGATTCGCTTGGCCGCGGCGGCGTCCAAGTCCCAGATTTTGCTTTGGTTGAGAGCTTCAACTTGATTGGCGAGGTTCATTTCGATCTGGCCGCAGGTGGAAGCCTGGGGCAGGACGATGCGGGTGGCGCCATCTTGCTGGAGGGTCGAGACGACGACGGCCGGTGACACGTTATTGCCGTCGAGTTTGAGGACGCCGATGGAATCACCGGTCTTCAGGAGGTTGTGCTGGGAGCGGTCATCTTTGGCGGCATCGGCGCGGGCGGCATCCGTTTCCGATTTGATGCGGGCATTTTGTGCGGCGGTGTCTTCCTTGAGATTGGTGTCGTTTCCGAGGAGCGCCTTGGGTTCTTTGCGATTTTTGTCATTGAAGACCATGCCGGTGGGTTTTCCGGCTTCCGGGAAGATGGCGCGGACGGGCCATTGTGCGAGCTTGGCGGGTTCATCGACCTTGGCTTCGGCATAGTTGGTATTGAGGAGGAAATCGTCGGCGGTGAAGGCGAGATCCTGATTGTATTTGGCTTTGAAGGTGCTGCGCAACTGGGTGAGCTGGCTCTCGAGTCTTGCGTCGTTCTTGCGATCGGCGGCGCGGGCACTGTCGGCAGTGGCGTTGTCCATGTTCTTGGTGCGCAATTCTTTGGCGTGGGAGAAACGCGCCTGGTCTTCAGTGGATAGACATTTGTAGGCGCTGCTGGAGCCGTCGGTGCGCAGTGATTGATCGATGAGCGTGGCCGTGGCGGTGGTTACATCCTTGCTGTGCACGGGAATAATCTGCAGCGTTGTTCCAGACGCGATCAGGGCCCGGACATCGACTTTCGTTACTTCGATACGGTCACCGACGGGGGTGAGGACTTTATCGGTGTAGAGGACGGGTTTTGAGGTGTCGGGATTTGCGGGGGCATCAGGGCGGGGCGTTTCGCCGTAAGCGAAAACGCCGACACTGCTGGCGATGACCGCGGCCAAGAGTAGGGTTGGAATTTTTTCGAACTTCATAACGTCTCTCCCTCTAATAGAAATTGAATCGGATTCGATTCACAATAATGGTTGAGACGTACACACGCCTCACAGGACTCTAGTCCGCGCGGCATTCGAGAGTCCAGCGGAGGGAATCCGCGGGTGCGATGAAAGCGGTGAAAACTGTTGCTGTGATTGGCGAAAACTATTTTTCGTAGTCGGAATAAAACTCGCGGAGCAGCCAAAATTGCTGCACATCACGTTCGGTGCGGTGAGCGATGATGCGTAGTTATACGGGGGATAAATTATATGATTGCGTTTTTTCTGCTGGCCGAAAATTTTGTCCAAAAGAAGGTGTTAATGATGAGTATCCCGAGCGCTGCGTAGCAGAGCCATTGCAGAACCTGGGCGCGGTGTCGCCAATGCTCTGCATCACGTGAAAGGAGTTCGATGCTGAATTGGGGGTCTAGCGGGTGAGGGCCCTTGGAGGCTTCGACGAGCATGGCAGGCGTGATGTGCACGTCGTGCGCACCGCCGATTTGCACATAAGCCGCGATGCAGATGAGTAGCGTGGCGGCAAGGAGAGTGTTGAGGATTGCGAGTATTTTCGGGATAAGCATTGGGGGACTCCTTCGTGCGGGAAGATCGCGAGGGAATGCAAGGTGTTCGGCGGAAATATTATACAACAATGCGGGGAGATCCAGGCTGGTTGGACTCCTTCGGAGTCCTCATCGTGGACGGGAAAGACCTGGGTTAGTTCGTTGTGCCGTGAACGATAATCAGTCGGCCCCTCCGACGGAGTTGGGGGGCTTTTTTTTGGGGGGGTGGCTCTTGAGGGGTGTCGGGGTCAGAGGTATTTGCAGGCGAAGTTTAGGCGTTCGATGGTTTGGAACTGGCCGCCGCCTTCGTGGTTGTTGTGGGTGTAGATGCGGATTTCTTTGGGGGCTTTGATGCGGTTGTAGGCGGCGTAGATGGTGGAGGGTGGGCAGATGTTGTCCATGAGGCCGACAGAGAAGAGGGAGCGGGCGGTGATGCGCGGGGCGAAATGGATGCCGTCAAAGTAGGCGAGGGTGCGGTAGGTTTGCTCGCCGAGGTTGCGGTGGGCCTTGAGGTAGTTGGTGATTTCGGAGTAGGGGCTGGAGTCGATGATGGTGGTGGCGCGGGTGTAGTGGCAGAGGTAAGGGACGTCGGGCATGCAGAGTTTGACTTTTTTGCCGGCGAGTGCGGCGGCGGCGATGGAGATGCCTCCACCCTGCGAGCCGCCGGTGACGGCGATGCGTTTGGGATCGACGTGGGGGTGTTGGCTGGCGGCATCGATGGCGCGGGCGGCGTCGACGAAGAGGCGACGGTAGTAGTAGGTTTCGGGCGATTCGATGCCGCGGGTCATGAAGCCGGGGTACTGCGGGCCGGAGGGGGCGTCATCGCCGGTGTGGCCGGGGCCCCAGGAGCTGCCTTGTCCGCGGGTATCCATGAAGAGGTAGGCGAAGCCGGCGGAGGGGATGGCGGTGTGATCGATGGGCAGGCCGCGGCCGCCGCCGTAGCCTTGATAGCCGACGATGCAGGGAAGGGGTTCGGTATTGCCGGCGGGTTCGAGGAACCAGGCCTTGATGGGTTGGCCCAGGTAGCCGCGGAAGGTGACGTCGTAGACGTCGATGAGTTTATAGATGGGGTCGGTGAGTTGGACGAAGTGAGGATTGACCGGGCCGGTGGCGGCGGTTTCGGCGAGGGTGCGTTTCCAGAAGGCGTCGAAGTCGCGCGGGGCGGACTCTTTGGGGTTGTAGGTTTTGAGTTGTTCGAGGGGGAGATCGAACCAGGCCATGTTTGCTTCCTACGCTTAGCTTTTTTTTACCACCAAGACACCAAGGCACCAAGAGGATTTAGGGGACTTGGTGCCTTGTGTGTCGTCTTCTCTGAATGTCGTGCGTGTCTCGCACTCTTCTTGATTGCTCACACTTTTTGAAAGCTGGCGGCCATGTCGGCTTGGACGGACTGGGTTTGGAGCGTTTTTTTGCCGCCGTATTTTTTGGCCATGTCATCGATGAAGGCGTCGTACTTGGCGCCGTCGACGGGGAGGGTGACGGGGGTGCGCGTGAGGCCGGACATCATGATGGCGTTGCCGATTTCGAGGCCGAAGATGCCTTCGGGTCCGGGGGCGAGCAGGTCGGTGTTGGGTTTGTTTTTGAGGACGACGTTGGTGAAATCCTGGGTGATGACCTGGTGTTCGAACGCGGGGAATCGCCCGATGGGCATTTCAATGCGCCAGGTTTCGGGGGTGGCGAAGCCTTCTTTGGTCGTGCGATTGAATTCCTGGATGTCGACGCGGGTGCGGAAGAAGATGACTTTGCCGTCTTCGACGACGATTTTGCCGCGGGAGCCGCAGATTTCGAGGCGGTTGGTGCCGGGGGCCTCGCCGGTAGTGGTGACGAAGTGACCGACGGCGCCGTTGGGATATTCGAGGATGGCGGAGATTTCGTCTTCGACTTCGATGGGGTGGGTTTTGCCGACGCTGCCGACGGCGGTGACGCGGTTGGGAACGAGTCCGTTGACGACCCACTGGATGAGGTCGAGGTTGTGGGGGCACTGGTTGATGAGGACGCCGCCGCCCTCGCCTTTCCAGGTGGCGCGCCAGCCGCCGGAGGCGTAGTAGGCCCAGGAGCGGAACCAGTTAGTGACGAGCCAGGTGATGCGGGAGATTTCGCCGAGTTCGCCGGCGCGGACGAGTTCGCGTACTTTCTGGAAGAGGGGATTGGAGCGTTGGTTGAACATGATGCCGAACTTGAGGTTGGGATTTTTCTTGAGGGCATTTTCGTAGGCGGCGATGCCTTCGCGGCCGGCCTTGACGGAGACGGCGAGAGGTTTTTCGCAGAGGACGTGGATATTTTTTTCGAAGGCGTCGGCGGCGATGGGCATGTGATCGTAGTGCGGGACGGAGATGATGATGGCGTCGCAGGTGCCGCTGGTGAGGAGTTCCTTGTGGGAACTGAACATGGGGACATCAGGGTAGCGACTTTGAACCCAGGAACGCTTACCCGGGTCGACATCGCAGAGGGCGCCGAGGGTGGCGTTTTCGAGTTTGTCGAAGTAGGCGAGGTGACCATTGCCCATGTTGCCGAGGCCGATGATGCCGTAACGAATCTTGTTCATAGTGGGTTATTCCTTGCGCAAAAAATCATAATTCCGGGACAGTACAGCATACGGGACATGAGCGGAGAGTGGAAGAGATGCCGATGGACGCTGGAAAAAATGGTTCAAGTCGTGTCAGATGCGAGGTTTGCGGACTGCGGTGCAGCTGCGGGAGAGGGGTGAGCGGAGTACTTGGTAGCAGGAGGTCTTGATATGGATCGTTCAGGAAAACTGGTGGCGGGGCGAGCTTTGCCAGCGTTGCGGCGGCAGGGACGGGCGACGCAGTTGATCGTGGACGGCAAGCCGCTAGTGATGATCGGCGGGGAGTTGCATAACTCGAGTTCGTCGAGCTTGAGATACATGGAGCCGATCTGGCCGCGGTTGCGGGCGTTGCACTGCAACACGGTGCTGGCGGCGGTGTCGTGGGAGTTGGTGGAGCCGGAGGAGGGGCGGTTTGAGTTGGAACTGGTGACGGGATTGGTGGAGGCGGCGCGGAGTCATGGATTGAAGCTGGTGCCGCTGTGGTTTGGGACGTTGAAGAATTCATTTTCGCAATACGCGCCGGCGTGGGTAAAGACGGATGTGCGGCGGTTTCCGCGGGCGAAGGCGCAACAGGGATTTCGGCGTGGGGCGAACAGTGTTTTTTCGGCCGAGACGCTGGCGTGCGATGCGCGGGCGTTTGCGCGCGTGATGAAGCACATCCGGGAGATTGATGCGGAGCACCAGACGGTGGTGATGGTGCAGGTGGAAAATGAGGTGGGGATTCTGGAGCAGACGCGGGACTACTGTGCGGAGGCCGAGGCGGCGTTTGCCAAGCCTGTGCCGGCGGAGTTGATGCGGTATTTGCGGGGGCATCTGGAGGGGCTGAGGGGTGAATTGTGCGGGGCATGGGAGGCAGCAGGATCGCGAGAGGCGGGGACGTGGACGGAGGTGTTTGGGGCGACGGGAGATGAAGTGTTCATGGCGTGGCACATGGGGAAGTTTGTGGATGCGGTGGCGGCGGCGGGAGCGAAGGAGTATGCGCTGCCGATGTTTGCCAACGCGTGGCTGACGGGAACGCCGCCGGGGAAGGCAGGGGTGTATCCGTCGGGTGGGCCGGTATCGCGGATGATGGATGTGTGGAAGGCGGCGGCGCCGCACCTGTTTACGCTGGCGCCGGATAATTACGATGAGGAGCCGTTTGCGGATGCGTGTGCGGATTACGCGCGGGAGGATAATCCGCTGCTGATTCCAGAGGCGCGGCGCGATCATCATGCACCGGCGTGCGTGTGGTATGCGCTGGCGGAACACGACGCGATGTGTTTTGCGCCGTTCGGGATAGACAGCGTGGGGCTGGATGATCCGGCGATTGTGAACATCGTGCAGGAGGGGATTGCGGGGCAGAATGCGACGGGGAATTCGCGGCTGCTGACGCAGAGTTTTCGGGTGTTGAACGACATGATGCCGACGATTGCCAAGCATCATGGCAGCGGGAATATGATCGGCATTTTGCAGCGGGAGGGGCAGAAGTCGATCACGCGGACGCTGGGCGGGTACGTGCTGACGATTGAGTTCAACGAGGAACGGAAGCCGGGTGTTGCGCCAGCGGGTGGACTGGCGATTGCCACGGGTAAGGATGAATTTCTGGTGGCCGGGCATGGGTTCAGGGTGCGTTTTGCGGTGGATGGGAAGACGGGGTATTGGGTGGAAAATCTGGCGATTGACGAGTGCGTGTTTGTGGAGGGTCAATTGACGTGCTTGCGGCGGCTCAATGGGGATGAGGGCGGGGTGAGGCTGCGGACGCGCGAGGTGGAAGTATGCCGTGCGAAACTGCATCCGCTGGCGGTGTAGCGCGGGAGTGAAAGGGCGTATAGTGCGTGGGTATGAGCGAGCAGATGCACAAGCCGGTGGTGATTGTCGGGTGTACCGCGAGCGGGAAGAGCGACCTTGCGGAGGCGCTGGCGGAGCGGCTGGGCGGGGCGCTGATGGCGGTCGACTCGATGCAGGTGTATCGGGGGATGGACATTGGGACGGCCAAGCCGGACCGGGCGACGCGGGAGCGGATACCGCATTTGATGATTGATGTGTGCGATCCTTGGGAGACGTATTCGGCGGCGCGGTTTGCAGCGGATGCGAGTACGTATTTCAACCACCAAGACACCAAGGCACCAAGATTGATATTGGTGGCCGGGACGATTTTGTATTTGCGGGCGCTGCTGGAGGGGATGTTTGAGGGGCCGGGGGCGAATGAGGAGATTCGCAAGCGATTGGGGGAGGAGGCGGGGCGGGTTGGGGCGCGGGTGTTACATGAGCGATTGAAGGGTGTCGATTCGGTGGCGGCGGGACGGATTCATCCGAACGATCTGCGGCGGATCGTGCGGGCGCTGGAGGTGTTTGAGTTGACGGGATCGCCGATCAGCACGCTGCAGACGCAGTGGGCGGAGAATCATCCGCGGGCGGAGGCGGTATTCATCGGGATTCGGCGGGACAAGGAGGCGCTCAATCGGCGGATCAATGCGCGGGTGAGGAAGATGATCGAGATGGGTCTGGTGGAGGAGGTGGATCGATTGCGGAAGGATCCGCGCGGATTTTCGCCGGAGGCGGCGTCGGGGGTGGGATATCGGCAATTGCTGGATCACTTTGCGGGAAAGTGCTCGCTGGATGAGGCGATCGAGCAGATCAAGATTCAGACGCGGCACCTGGCGAAGCTGCAGCGGACGTGGTTGAAACGCTTTCCCCCCCCCCAGAATGTGCAGTGGCTGGAGGCGAGCGAGGAGCAGAGCGGGGCGGAGTTGGTGGAGGCGGCGATTGCGAAGCTGGCAGAGAATGGTTCTTCTGATCTGGCGAACGTGGATTCACCACCAAGACACCAAGGCACCAAGATTTTCAGAAAATAATTTCTTGGTGGCTTGGTGTCTTGGTGGTGAAAAAGATCAGGCGTTTTCGAACGAGACGGCGGTGATGTATGCGGATATTGGCGATCGATGTGGGAACTTCGGGGGTGAAGGCGGGGTATTGGGATGGGCGGCGGTTTGTCGTGCGCGTGCAGGTGGCGGTGGCGACGACGTTTGGGGAGGGGACGGCGGAGATTGCGGTGCGGGGATTGCTTAAGGCGGTGGATGAGGCGGCGAGGGGGGCGATGGAGGGGCGGGAGGCGCCGGATGTGGTGGCGTTCGATGCGTTTTCTTCGGGGGTGGTGGTGACGGATGGCGCGGGGAAGCTGGTGACGAATGTCATTACGCATCAGGATCGGCGGAGCGTGCTTGAAGCGGAAGAGATTGTGGCGGAGTTCGGGGAGGAATGGCTGCTGAAGCATGTGGGGAATTTGCCGTTCCCGGGGGGGATTGGGAGTTCGACGCTGCGGTGGCTGCAGCGGAATACGCGGGTGCTGAAGGGGGAGGCCATGGTGGGGCAAGTGTCGTCGCTGATCGGGCGGTATTTGACGGGGCGGTGGGTGATTGATCCGTCGCAGGCGTGTTTTCTGGGGTTGATGGATATTCGGCGCGGCGCGTGGTGTGAGGCGCTGTGTGATTTTCTGGGGGTAACGCAATCAATGTTGCCGCGGATTGAGTGGGCGGATGAGGTGATGGGGATGACGCTGGCGGGAGTGTCGCGGCGGTGGGGCTTGCGGAGTGGAACGCCGGTGGTGGGCGGGTTTGTCGATACGAGTGCGGCGGTGCTGAATACGCCGATGGCCAATGGGCAATTGGTGCATAGCAGCGGCACGACGGATGTGCTGGCGATGTGCGTAAATGAGCCGCGGCCGGCGGCGCATTTGCTTACGCGGCCGGTGGGTGTGGGACGGGTGTTGCCGGAGCGGTGGCTGAGCGTCAGCACGATGGCGGCGGCGGGAAGTGCGGCGATGTGGGCGCGCGAAACGCTGTTTTCGGAAATGACCGACGGAGCGTTTCGGCAAGCCCTCGCACGGGTGTGCAGGAGGGAAGGAAGAAGCAAGGAGCAAGAAGCAAGAAGTAAGAAGACGGCTGGAGATGTGTTTTGTGAGCCGTGGTTTGCGGGGGATCGGATGAGCATCGCGCAGAAGACGGCGAGTTTGGCAGGACTGACGCTGGGGACGACGCGGGAGGAGATATTGGCGGGGATTGTGGCGGGATTGGTGCAAGAGAGGGCGCGGGGATATGGGGAGTTGGCGAAAGTGCATCGGATCGAGCGGAAGGTTTATACGATGGGCGGGGCGACGGAACTGGCGGGGGCGATGCATGATGCGTGGCCGAGGAAGCATACTTTTGTGCCGATCGAGGCTGATGCGCTGGCGGGGCTGGTGAAGCTGGCACGGTGTGCGATGAATGGGTAGCGGGAATTCAGGCGGCAGTTTCGACGAGGGGGGAGGCAGGTGAGGGCGCGGGATGGCGGCGGAGTTGGGAGATGATGGCGGGGAGTTCGGTGATGCGGCGGATGGTGAAATCAGGTTGATAGCGGTGGGCGCTGGGGGACTGGTGGGATTTGACGTGGCCGGCGGGTTTCCAGACGGTTTTCATGCCGAGGCGTTTGGCGCCGAGGATGTCGGTTTGCAGCAGGTCGCCGACGAAGAGGCTGCGTTGGGGGGCGGCGCCGAGTTGTTTGAGGGCGATTTCGAAAATGCGCCGATGGGGTTTGCGGTAGCGGACGTCGCTGGAATAGATTCGCACGGGAAAGAATTCGAGCAGGTGGACGTGTTCGAGATGACGATCGAGGCAGTGGCCGGGGACGATGGTGTTGGAGACGACGGCCAGCCGGGTGCCGGCGTGGCGGAAGGCTGTGAGCATTTCGCGGATGCCGGCGTCGGTGCGGGAGTCTTTGAGGATGGGCTGATACCAGAGCCAGGCGAGGTCGTGAATTTCGTGATCGGGGATGCCGAGTTTCATCTGGCGGGCGACTTTGCGGAGGACGGCGGCGTAGGAAAAATCGCGGCGGACGACCTTGGACCAGAGGAAGGCGCGTTTCATGCAGGAGTAATGGGCTTTGAAGTAGCGATCGAACTCCCCCACCGGTGTGCCGCGGGCGCGGAGGTGGTCGTAGGTGATGCGAGCGCCGCGGCGGAAGAGCCCTTCGGCTTCGGCGCGGCCCATGCCGAAGTCGATGAGCGTGTCGCCCAGGTCAAAAAGGATGGCATCAATCATGCGTTACCAAGTAAAGCGGAGAACCACGACGGACCGCGACGGTTTCATGGGATTGCCTGACAATCTGTCGTGGGCAATCCTGAGCAAGCGTACCCAATGCGCGGGGGAGGAAGCAACTGCGATTCGCTGCATTTCATTGCTTCTCATTTGAAGCGTTTGGTGATCAGTGATTTATCCTGAAGCTCGGGGAATTTCGGGTTCATTCGTTCCAGGGTGGCGGCGATGATATGGGAGATGATGTAGTTGCGCGCCCATTTCTTGTCGCCGGGAATGATGTACCAGGGGGCGTGATCGGTGCTGGTTTCGGGGAGCATTTCTTCGTAAGCGGCCTGGTAGTCATTCCAGAAGCCGCGTTCGGTGAAATCGGCGGCGGCGAGCTTCCAGTGTTTGTCGGGGTCTTTCTGGCGATCGCGGAAGCGCTGGGCCTGTTCCTGTTTGGAGATGTGGAGGAAGAATTTGAGGACGGTGGTGCCGTTGTCGGCCAGGAGGCGTTCGAAGCTGTTGATAAGGGTGAAGCGGCGGTCCCAGAGTTTTTTGTCGCCGATGAGGTTGTCGGGGAGGAGGCGATCGGCGTGGACGCGGACGATGAGGACGTCTTCGTAGTAGCTGCGGTTGAAGACGCCGAGAGTTCCGCGGGCGGGGACTTTCTCGTGGCAGCGCCAGAGGAAGTCGTGGCGGAGTTCGAGCCAGGTGGGCTGTTTGAAGCTGGTGACGTTGACGCCCGTGGGATTGACGTTATCGAAGACGCGGCGGACGGTGCCGTCCTTGCCGGCGGCATCCATGCCCTGGAGGACGACGAGTAGTGCGTGTTTTCCCTCGGCATAGAGGACATCCTGGAGTTGGCCGATGTGTTCGGCGGCTTTGTCGGTGGCGGCATCGGCCTCTTCTCGCGCGGGGATATTCTTGGCGTCGGTGGTCGGCCGTTTGGGGAGTTTCACTTTGGATCCCGAGTCGACGCGATAGCGTTCAAAATGTTTCAGGGAATACTTGGACACAGGGATACTCCTTCCAACTTTCACAGACGGGTTATCATAACCACGAAAGCCGGTACAATGCTGAAAAATGTGGAGTAGTATTCTTATGCATGTAGTTCGCGCAGACATACCGGACGTTCTGATTCTCGAGCCGAAGATATTCGGCGATCAACGCGGTTATTTCATGGAGGCGTTCAACGCCCGCGATTTTGCGCAGGTGCCGGGGCTGGAGGTGAAGTACGTGCAGGACAACCAGTCGCGTTCGATGAAGGGGGTGGTTCGCGGACTGCACTACCAGATTCAGCTGCCGCAGGGGAAACTGATTAGGGTCATCAGCGGCGAGATTTTTGATGTGGCGGTGGATCTGCGGCGGAGTTCGGCGAGTTTTGGGAAGCATGTCGCGATGCGGCTATCGGCGGAGAATCCGCGGACGTTATATATTCCGCCGGGGTTTGCGCACGGTTTTCTGGTGTTGTCGGGGACGGCGGACGTGCTCTATAAGACCACGGATTATTACGCGCCGGAGCACGAGCGGACGCTGCTGTGGAATGATCCGGCGCTAGGGATTTCGTGGCCGATGGAGAGGATTTCGTTGATTCTCAGCGAGAAGGATAAGAAGGGGCTGCCGCTGGGGGAGGCGGAGACATTCGCGTGAGGGAGCTATGGGTTATGGGATAGGGGTTATGGGTTAGGCGGGGTTACGCACTTTATTGATGAGTTGTTGCAGGGATTCGAGGGAGTGGAGGGCGAAGAACCATTCGCGCCAGAGGAGTGTTTTGTTTTGCTCGCGAGTGCGCTGGACTTCGGCAAACTGGCGGTCGAGATTGGCGAGGATGCGCGGGGCTTTTTCGTGCAAGGCGGCGTTGAGGGCGTGAAGTTGGCGGAAGGATGCGGCGCGGGCGGGGCGGCCGTCGTGGCGGTGATGGGCAAGTGAATCGGCGATTGCTTTGATTAGATCACGCCGCTGGGTGATGAGTTCGGCGACATCCGTCTTGAGCGCGGTGAAGGGATCGATGGTCAGTTGCGGATTGTGCAGTGCGTGATGGCGGCGCCAGCGGAGGGCGGCGAGGTCATCGGCGGCTTCGAAGGGCTGGCCGAGGGGAAGGAGCCAGGCGGCGGAGACGCAGGCGTAGGAGGGGATGACGCCGAAGAGTTCGTGAAGGATGCCGTCGGTGATCTGGTCATAGAGCGCCCCGCCGATGCCGTGGATGAAGAGGTCGCCGACGAAGAGGCGGAGGAACATGGTGAGGGTGAGTGCGCGGGGGCGGATGACGAATTCTGAATTCTGAATTTTGAATTCTGAATTGAGGGGGAGCGCGGTTTCACCATGAAGTAGGGCGGGATTGGCACCAGTGCGCAGGAAGAGGCGCTGGCGCGGTTGGCCGGGGCGGTAGATCCAGAAGGGAAGTTCCAGCGTGTCGACGGTTTTTTGCAGGTCGGGCATGGGGTGCTGGGGGTTCTTGATGCCGGCGCGGCGGCGGTAGGCGTGGAGGTGTTTGTTGTATACGGCGGTCCAAGCGGCGGCGTGTTCGATCCAGGCGCGGACGAAGGTGGCCCAGGCGTCTCCGCTACACAACAGGCTGGTCGGCACGTGGTGGACGTTGATGCCCATCGCCTGTTCGAGTTTCCAGCGGGCGCGGGACATCCAGGGGGTGAATTGCCGCAATTCGGCGGTGGGTTTCAGTTCCGTCAGGATGTGCGCCAGGGCATCGACGTGGGCCTGGGGATGCTTGGCCAATTCCGCGTCCCAAGCTTCGAATTGCTTGAGGTTTGGGCTATGCAAGCCATCGGCGGGAACGTGCGAGGCGGAGGCCCAGAGCACGGGATAGCGCTGCCAGGTTTCACCTTGTTGAACGGGCACGTCGAAGCCGAGGCGATCGACGACATCATGATCGACGAGCACGTCGAAGGCTGCGGCCGACGCATCGCCACCGAAGCGGCGGGCCAGTTCATCGACGGCGACGACTTTGGCCCAGACTCCGGCGTGATAGAACTCAAGCTGATGGCCGGTGAGAATCCAGCGTTTTTCGAGAAGGGTTTGCGGCGGAGGCGGGGCGCCGATGCGCTGGGCGTGGGTTTGGACGGCGTGAAGGAAATCCTGCCGGGCGAGTTGCTGCAACTCGGACCATTTTCCGGCCAGCGTGGGACGACGGGCATCGGTCAACAGGTTTGGAGCGGGCGTGAAGAGCACTTGCCCATGTTTTCGCGGGACCACAATCTGTGCGGGATCGGGGCGAACGGCGTCGTGGTTGGGAGAGACGGAGGTCATGGTTGCATAATACTGCGGCGCTGTCACGGGTCACAGCATAGCGCGCATGATGTATCGGCGAGGACGGGGGATTCGGTTTGCACGGCCTGGAGTTCGGTGGCGAGGACCTCAAGGTAATGCTGCAGCCGGGCGGTGGGGTCGTCGAGCATGCCGCCGAAGTGACGGGTGGCATCTTTGTAGATCAGTTTGACGGGGATTTCGCGGATGTTCAGGCGTTGGGCAACGGCCTGGACCCAGAACTGCATGGGGAAGGCGTAGCCGGGGATGGTCAGGCGAAGTTTCTGCATGGCTGCGACGCGATGGGCCTTGAAGCCGCAGAAGGAATCGGTGAGCGAAAGATTGAGCGTGGAGTTGAGCAATTCGGTGATGACCATGTTGATGTTGCGGCGATCGGGGGGAGGCTGGTCGGCATCGCCGTTGTCGCCGGGCATGTAGCGCGAGCCGGAGATGACGTCGGCATCGTCGCGCTGCGCTGCGGCGTAGAAGGCGGGGATGCGGGCGGGTTCGTGCTGTTCATCGCAATCCATGGTGAGGACCCAATCATAGCCACGATCGGCGGCATAGGTGAAGGCATCGATGAGCGACTGGCCGTAACCGCGGTTTTCGGGGTGGGTGAGGATGCGGATGCCGCGGACTTTGCGGAGGAGGGACGGGGTGGCATCGGTGGAGCCGTCGTCGATGACGAGGACGTCATGGCCGTATTTGCGGATTTCAGAAAGCACGCGCGTGACGTACTTCTCTTCGTTGAAGACCGGCACGGCAATGAGCATTCGTAACATCGAGACACCCTAGATTCGTAAGCAAGGCAATGGTAGACGGCTGATTAAGGATGTCAACAGTGTATTGATGAGTTTCTATACACATTCAACGGTCGCCAGCCGGTCCCACGCCCGCTCCCCTGCAAGGAAACTCCCGGGCGATTTGTCTTGATCCCTCCCGACTTGTGCGGTATTCCAAGGAGTACTTGATTACCAACAGCGAGGTACTTCATGATCTTGCGCCGCATCCTCTGGACATGTTTGCTGCTGTCGTGTGGTCCCCTTCAAAGCCGTGCGGCCGATCCGGAACTGCCGCGAATCGATTCCGCGCGCATCGTCTACATGTACGACCGGGGAACGGAACTGGCGCGGCTACCGAACGGCGGCGTGGCGATTGATGTGGAGATCACACCGCTGCACGACGGCTGCCGCGAACGATACGCGGCGAGGGAATTCCCTTTTCCCCATGCACATCTGCGTTCCCCGCATACCGGCAAGGCTGGCTTCAACGATTACGTCCCGCTCGTGGCGGTGAACGAAAAATCCGTCGCGTACTACCTTGACCCGTCCGAAGATCAGAAGAGATGCGTGCTCTGGACGATCGCCGGCGGGCAACTTAATCGGCGAGAATTCTCCGGCTATTACTATGAGGCACGGAGCTTTCCCAATGTGCCGGATGCCGCGTCGTGGGTCGGCCGGTCGTTACTAGTCGATCAAAAACAAACTGTCTGGGTCGTAGGCACAGATCGGATTTTCACCCTCACGGGCGAACAGAGCCATGAGATATCCCTACCTGCCCTCGCCAATGCCGATGAAAATCAGGACCTGTCCAGCGCCGGATCGTACTGGGCGAACCAGCTCTTCCGCATCGGCGATTCCCTCTGGCTCACGCGGAGATTCACATCCAACTGCCACACGACAGGGTCGTTTGTCATCCGCATTGCCGACGACAGCGCCAGAATCGTCACCCGCCTCAAGGAGGAATTTGCCGACGGCGTGATCCATCACAACGGCCGGGGCTATTTACTCGTGGATCACAAGACGCCGGACAACATCAGGGATACTTTCATACCCCACAAGATACTGATGCTGTCGCTGGCCGTCGGGCCCGATCGGTCGGCGGCGGAGATTCACGCGGCAATTGCGGATCTGGAAAACGATGAATTCGCCACGCGTCAGCGTGCCACGAAGATCCTCTCGGACTTGCCCGAATCCCGCCTGGGGCTGCTCAACGAAGCCCTGCGGAAAACGACCGGCGAAGAAAGCACCGCTCGCCTTCACCAGGCGATCGACGCGATCGTTGCCCGCGGCACCGATGTGCAGGTAACCAAACTCGCAGACTGGCCTGCGGCACGGCTGCTGTTTGTCGATCCCGATGGACGGCAGTACGTGCAGGCGTGGCGGGCCGGGGAACCACAGACCAAGATGCTCATCATTGAGGAAAAGGCGATTACGCCGGTCGATTTACCCAGTAAGGGGTTCGTGATCGACTGCGTCGGCGACAACGGCCGACTCTACGCGCACGATGAAGCGAAGCTTTACACGATCGATCGAAGCCGGAATCAGATTACGCCCATTGCTTCCCTTGGGACGCTGGCTGGTCATGAGTTGCACATCGTCGCCACGAGGAAATCGTGGGTTTGCCTGGCGTTCAAGGTTGGAAAGGAATACGAGAAAGAACAATCGATAGTCTGGCTGAACCTCGCCGAAGAACCCGGCATGCCGCTGCTGCGCGGCGAAAGCATCGCCGAAAGATTGCCCGTGCAGGACAATTTGCTGGAAAACTATCCCACCGTTCGTGGTCCGGGCGGCCGTCTGTGGTTCATCCGGCACGGGGTGAAACGCAGCGAAGTGATCGCGCGACTCGGACCCACCGCACGGGTAACCACCCAGTTGTGCCGCGCTGAGGCGGGCAAGGTCACGGAGCTCGGCGAACCGCTCGCCACGGGTTTCAATCCCAGCATCTGGCCGCTGAGCAGAGGCACGGCCATCGTCCCTACAATCGGCGGAGATGAAGGCATCAACGGCGTTCTGTTCCATGATCGTGGAACGACAGAGAGGGCCAGGTCCCTCAAAGCTCTTGTGGAAACCTACCATGAGCGACTCATGGAAGTGATGCCGGACGGCGCGGCATTTACCGCAGGCGCAGATTGGCAGGCATGCTGCCTGGTCCGCCTGGGTGATGCACTCTACATTAAACAAAAGGTGTATGTGGCCGAACGCAACGGCATGTGCGGTGATTTCGCGGCCGTCGGGGTGTTCCGCGGGACCGACTGGGCGATCTACCGCCAGGAGAAGAGCAGTGGTGAATTCGATCCGCTGCTCGCTCACATTGTTGGCGTCGATGCGAAGATGGGCGCCGTACTCGGCTTTGATAAACAATATGCGACGCTGCAGTGGATGAAATTTGATGGCGCGACGATAACCGCAAATCCGGTTCATTCGCAGGAGGGCAGTTGGGCCTCGACATGGCCGGACTGTAGCGCCTTGCCGCAACTTTCTTGTGGATGGACGCTCACCCCGGAAGCGGCCGCACACTGGAAGGAGGTCTATCCGATTCGGCTGGAAGAAGCCCGGCAACGGGGGTCCAAATCGCCGGAATGGGATGCACAGGTGAGAAGTGCGGACCTGGCATCCGTCCGCCGATGGGAGGACGGCCAATGGCGTGTGCTCCCCCACTCACTTCAGGGCGGCTCGACCTGGCAGGATGCCGACGATGGGACCTGGTCTCTGCGCCAGCGCGAAGCCGAAGTGCTCTACCCGGACAAGCCGTCGCAATTGATACCGCTAGACGCCACATCGTTCTATGCGGGGCGGCTGACGGTCGAGTCTACGCATACCGTATGGGTGACAACCCAGCAATCACTTTTGCGATTTCGCCGTGAAACCGATGCGGCAAAGCCCAAGTATGGGCTCTGGGTGCTGGATCGCGGCTTTCAGCTGCCGCGGTTGGGCGTCGACTTTGCCGGCCCCTGGATTGCAGGCAAGCACATGTACTGGGTAAGCGGCCAGCAGCTTTATGTAGCCCTCTTGGCAAACCTCACCGGGACGGAAGGCATCGAGAAAAATGCAAATCCCGCCGCAAATCCCGCCGCGTTGCATTAAACCCGCCTTTCTGCTAGATTACTTGGCTCGATATTGACCAAGGAGTTTATCCATGCCGCACGAATGTGTTTATACCGGCCGTCGCACGAAGATCGGTCGCCAGTGCACCTACCGTGGTAAGGCCAAGTACCTGGGCGGCGTAGGTATCAAGATCACCGGTCGCAGCGCCCGCAAGTTCAAGCCGAACCTGCAGAAGGTTCGCGTTGTGATCGATGGCAAGCCGGCCCGGGTGTGGGCGTCGGCCAAGGCGATTCGCAGCGGCCTGGTGACCAAGCGGTTGAAGCGTTCGCAGACGTACAAGGCACCGGCGAAGGTAGAAGCCTAAGACGGGTGGTCGAAGCCTTTGGCGGCCGGACGGCCGAGGGGCATCGGCGATACGGTCCTTGGAAATCGTTGACCAAATCATGAGTTAGACGTACAAACGAGGCTTACGAGCCTCGTTTTTTATGCGCGAAAGGATGGGCTCATGGCTGAACCGGCCGTAAAGCTCGATGCAGCAGAAGTGAAAAAGGTCGCCAAGCTGGCGCGATTGAAGCTCACGGATGCCGACATTGCCCGCTATGCCACCCAGCTTACGGGTGTGCTGGGGTACGTGGCGCAGTTGAAGGAAGTGAATGTTGAAGGCGTTGAGCCGATGGCGCATCCGCTGCCGCTGAAGAATGTGCTGCGGGAGGATGTGGTGCATCCCGGGCTGACGACGGAGCAGATATTGGCGAACGCACCGGCGAAGGATGGGCCTTATTTTGCGGTGCCGAAGGTTTTGGATACCGGCATGGGCGGTGGATAAGAAAAAATGGTCGCGCGGCCGTTGTGCCGCTGCGATGTGGGAAGAACATCAGGATCTCTTTCAGAGGTAATGATTATGAAAATACGTGGATGGATGATGGCAGGGGGAGCGGGGTTGCTGTTGCTGGCGGGTTGCCAATCGATGAGTCCGATTCAGCAACGGCAGCGGATAGTGCGGCCGGAGTTCGGCGAGGATGTGATTGCGGTGAACGCTTCGAGCAAGGCCGAGGCGGAACCGGTGAAAGCGGGTGGGCCGACGTTGTCGGGGGCGAAGGCGCCGGTGGTCAGCGGCACGTGGGAATTCACGACGCCGACGACGGTTACGCGAATGAAGAAGTCCACCGAAAAGATCGATCAATATTCTTTGTATAACGGACGGCCGGCACCGACCGATACGCCGTTTGTGGTCATCACGACTTCGGCGGAGGCCAAGAGTCTGGTCGAGGCGGGCCCGGCGGACTACACCGTGAAAGAGACCAAGACTTACCTGCTAAACGGTCTGCCGACGCGGGAGATCAACGGGTATACGAAGGGGAAACAACCCTTCTGCGAATTGATCGTGCTTCGGGCCGATGGCGATCAGCTGCATGCGATGGCCGTGGCAAAGAATGATGACGAACGCAAACTGGCGCTCGGCATTCTCGGCTCGATCACGTGGAAGCCCAACCAGTAACGATGAAATAGGCCACTAACCGCTCAAGGAACGCTGCATGCTTTCGTCCCTTACCGCCCGTGAACTGCGCGACAAAATTGCTGCCGGAGAGATCACCAGCCGGCAGGCGACGCAGGAAGTTCTGACGGCGATCGACCATCTGAATCCGCAGCTTCATGCGTACAACTCGATCTTCCCGCAGCGGGCGATCGAGCAGGCGGAGAAGATCGACGCGGCGATCAAGCGCGGCGAGAAGCCGGGGCTGCTGGCGGGCGTGCCGATCTACATCAAGGACAACATGTGCACGAACTGGGGCGCGACGACGTGCTCCAGCAAGATGCTGGAAAATTTTCATGCGCCGTATAACGCGACGGTGGTGGAGAAGCTACAGGCGGCGGGCGCGGTGATCGTGGGCAAGACGAACTTGGACGAATTTGCGATGGGTTCGTCGACAGAGAATTCGGCATTCGGGCCGAGCAAGAATCCCTGGAATACCAAGTGCGTGCCGGGCGGATCGTCGGGCGGGGCGGCGGCGGCGACGGCGGCGCGACTGGCGTTCGGCGGGCTGGGCTCGGACACGGGAGGATCGATCCGTCAGCCGGCCTCGCTGTGCGGGATCGTGGGGCTTAAGCCGACGTATGGACTGGTATCGCGCTACGGGCTGGTGGCGTTTGCCAGTTCGCTGGATCAGATCGGGCCGATGACGCAGACGGTGGAAGATGCAGCGCTGTTTTTGCAGGTGATCGCGGGACATGATGAGAAGGATTCCACCAGCTGGCCTGATGCCATTCCGGATTATCTGGCGGAGTTGAAGACGCCGATGACGGGGCTGCGGATCGGGATTCCGCGGGAATATTTTGATGTGGAGGGGATGGAGCCGGAGGTCAAGGCGGCGGTGCAGGGGGCGATCGACTGGTACAAATCGCACGGGGCGACGCTGGTGGACGTTTCGCTGCCGCACACGAAGTATGGCATTGCGGCGTATTACATCATTGCGCCAGCGGAGGCGTCATCGAATCTGGCGCGATATGACGGGGTGCATTATGGACATCGCACGCATACGCCGCAGGATCTGTACGATTTGTATGCCGCGAGCCGGGGCGAGGGATTTGGGGCGGAAGTGAAGCGCCGCATCATGCTGGGGACGTACGCGCTTTCGGCGGGTTATGCCGACAAGTTTTACCTGCAAGCGTTGAAGGTTCGGGCGCTGATCAAGAAGGATTTTGATGATGCGTTTCAGAAGTGCGACGTGATTGCTTGTCCGACGTCGCCATCAGTGGCGTTTGAGTTCGGGAGCAAGGGGGACGATCCGCTGCAGATGTATTTGTGCGATGTGTTCACGGTGACGTGCAATATTGCGGGGATTCCGGGGCTGTCGCTGCCGTGCGGGTTTTCGAGGAATCTGCCGATCGGGTTGCAGTTGCTGGGGCCGACGTTCAGCGAGAAGACGCTGCTGCGGGTGGCGCAGCAGTATGAATCGGCGCATGAGTGGAGCAAGAAGAAGCCCGGCGTCTGTGCGTAATCGGAAGCCCCATGGCAGACCCCGACTACATTGCCGCCTACAAACATAGCATTCGTCACCGAGACGAAATTGAGCGCAGCAATACCTGCGGTTGCTTTTGTTGCATCCGACTATTTCCTCCCTCGTTAATTACCAATTGGTACGACGAACCTATTGGGGTTGGCCAAACAGCATTCTGCCCGTACTGTGGAATCGATTCGGTGATCGGGTCTGCATCGGGTTATCCGATTACCCGAGAATTTCTTGCCTCAATGCAAAAACATTGGTTCGGTGTGCGTGGCACGGAAACCAAGGACGAGTGATGTCCCGATTCAACCTTCCAGTGTTCAAATCTGCCGTGCCGGCGATGACGGCGCAGCAACTGGTTGCGCGGACCGTGCGGGCGCATGGGGCGGCGAATTTAATTCTAGGAGAGTCAACGACGTTCGATTTTGGCCTGGCAATTTGCGCGCCGGAGTTTCCGGTGGTGCGCTCGGCCAATTGTGTCACAGACATATCCCTTACGGCCGATGCCGATCCCGCCGCGGCGATCGCGGAGGTGGACGGGTATTTCAACCAGCACAACGTCCGGTGCCGGAAATGGGAAATTTCCCCGCAGAATGCTTGCACCGGGTTACAGGCCGTGCTGCAATCCGAGGGCTATCAGCAGCGGACGGATCGTTGCTATTCACTCGGGCAGGTGAGGCCGCTTCCAGATCGAGCGGATCTCACGTTTGTGCCGATTCGCGCGGGCATGTCCTTGTTGGGCAGTCTTACAGAAACAATTCTCGCGAACGAGGGCGTTACGGATCCCGCAGAGCGGTTGCAGCTTCTCACCGCGGTGGAACGGCGACTCGACGACACAGATATGGACGGGTTTCTGGCGCTCGCCAGTACTGATGTTCCCGTGGCGGCCGGTTGCGTCACGCTCTATACCCGCGGCGATCTTGGATACATCTACAGTCTTGATGTTCACCCGGCGTATCGCCGGCAGGGCATCGGCGGTGCGCTGTTGCTGCGGGCGTTTGAGCTGGCGGCACGGTCGCGGCATCGTTATGTCACGCTGCTTACGAATGAGGGCAATGCGGCGGCCATTGGACTCTATGAGCGGGCGGGGTTTGTCTTGCTCGGCACAGTTGATGCGTTCTGCCGCGCCCAGGCAGATTGAAAAGTGCATCGATGCGGCTCATTTGTTGGGCCGGCGGCGGAGCCGCACGGCTCTGAGGTGATTCGCGGGTCTGAAGCGACGAGCGATTTTGAAGCCCATCTAGGCTTTGTGAGAAATCACCACACGTTGGAGGGTAGGGGCGAGGTCGAGGCACTCGCTGCGGGCGAAGCCGGCGTTTTGCATCATCTGATGGAGTTCGCGGAAGGTGTAGGCATCGCCGCCGGGGGTGCCGGCGAGCATGATGAGGGCAAATGCGGCGGAGTTGGGCGGGGTGATGCGGTCGTCATTGGGGATGAATTCGAGCGTTGCGGCGCGGCCGCCGGGTTTGAGCGCGGCGTAGACCTTGCGCATCAGTTTTTCATTGGTCGGCGGATCGAAGTGGTGCAGGATGTTCGTGACCAGCACGAGGTCGTAGCCGGTGCCGAAGTCGACATCGAACACGCTGCCGGGCAGGTATTCAAAACGGGATGCGACGCCGAATTTTTCTGCATTTTCCTTGGCGACTTCGAGGACGTTGCCCCAATCCTGGGCGACGATTCGAGCCTGGGGATTTTCGCGTGCGATGAATGCTCCGAACAGGCCGTGACCGGCGGCGATGTCGAGGACTTTCAGCGGCTGCGTCGCGGCGTTTCCGACAATGAGTTTGCGCGCCAGCATCTGCGCGATGAGTGTCATCATGCCGGCCATGCCGCGGGCGAATTTCACCCAGACATCGCTTTCCGGGTCGAGGACGTGATCGCCATCGGGCGGGGCGCCGCCGCGGCGGACGCGGGCGGTAAGGTCGGCGCATACATCGCGCTGGCGCTGGTCATAAAGAAATAGTGCCGCCCCACCGACGTAGGTGCGTGTGCCTTCGACGAGGAAGGCGGCGGAATCGGGCGTGAGGCCGTAGCGGCCGGCGTTCTTGGTGAGGAAGCCGATGACGACGAGGTAATCGGCCAGTATTCGCGCGCCGCGGACGGCGGTCTGGCAGCGGGATGCGAGCTTTTCGGGGGTGTCGTGGCCTTCGGAGATGGCGGTGAAGAGTTTCAGTTCGATTGCCGTGTTCAGGGCGGCGGCCCGTTGAAATGCATTGATCGTGTCAAAGAACAACGTCGGGGAAAGGGGTAAAGCGGCCACGGGGGCTCCTTTATAGACTTGGGCATTTTATGCATGACCGGTCCGCAGCGCATTATCCGCCACATTTTTGCGGCTGACAAACCGCCGTCCGCGTGCATCCCCGCGGGCTTCCCGTTAATCTATTGACCGCACGGTGCGTCATCGTTTCCTGTGATTCAGTGGTGAAAAAATGTCCGCAACTGCAACCGACATCCAATACAAAGTTCTCATCGGCATGGAAATCCACGTTCAGCTTGCCACCAAGACCAAGATGTTCACCAGTGTGGCCAACGGGGCGTATCCGGATAATGCCAATGCGGCGCCGAATACGCTGGTTGATCCGGTCATTTTGGGGCTGCCGGGCGTGTTGCCGGTGATCAACAAGCGGGCGGTGGAGATGGCGATGATGGTGGGGCTGGCGTTGAATTGCGTCATTCCCTCATTCACGAAGTGGGACCGCAAGTCTTATTACTATCCGGACCTGCCGAAGAATTATCAGATTTCGCAATATGACTTGCCGCTGTGCGGCGAGGGACAGATTGAATTGCCGCTGACGGATGGTTCGTACAAGACGATTCGCATCCGGCGTGCGCACCTGGAGGAGGATGCGGGCAAGTTGCTGCATGAGGGACACGAGGAGTTCAGCCAGGTCGATCTGAATCGCGCGGGTACGCCGCTGCTGGAGATCGTGACAGAGCCGGATCTGACCACACCGGAGGAGGCGAGGCTTTTCGGTGAAGAACTGAGGCGGATCTGCCGGTACCTGGGCGTTTCGCAAGGCATTATGCAGCAGGGCCACATGCGGTTTGAGCCGAACATTAACCTGCACATTTTCCATAATGGGCAGACGTTCAAGACGCCGATCACGGAATGCAAGAACCTGAACAGTTTCCGATCCGTGGAGCGGGCGTGTGCGTATGAGATTCAGCGGCAACTTGCGGAATGGCATGCGGGCGGACAGAAGCAGCAGCCGATGCGTAAGAGCACCCGCGGCTGGGATGATGACAAAGGCGTCACCGTTTTGCAGCGCGAAAAGGAAGAGGCAGAGGATTACCGGTATTTTCCCGATCCCGACCTGGTGCCCGTGACGGTGAGCGAGCAGTGGCGCGAGACGGTGCGGAAGGAAGTGGTCGAATTGCCGATCCAGCGGCGGAAGCGTTATGAAAAACATTATGCGCTTACGCCGAAGGAATCGATGGCGCTGATCGACGAGCGGCCGAATGCTGAGCTGTTCGAGGCGGCGGTAGCGGCGGGCGGATCGGCGCGGCGGGTCACGAATCTGTTGCTGGGCGTGGCGACGAAGACCGCGAAGGAACGCGGCGTGCTGCTGCCGGAGTTGGGCATCTCGGCGATGACTTATGCGGCGCTGGCCAAGCTGGCGGACGACGGGACGATTTCGGCCACGGCGGCGGTGACGGTTTTCGAGGAGCTGCTCGCGAATCCGTCGGGCGATCCGAAGAAGATCGCGGAGGCCAAGGGGCTCATCCAGGTTCGTGATGTGGGTGCCACGGAGAAGTGGGTGGAAGAGGCGCTGGCGGCCAATCCTAATGCGGTCGACAGCTACAAGAACAATCCGAAGAAGAAGCAGGCGAGCCTGGGCTTCCTCCGCGGTGCGGTGATGAAGATCAGCCAGGGCAAGGCGGATCCGAAAATGGTGGGCGAGTTGCTGGAGAAGAGACTCGACGCGTAAGGCCACTGCCTGAACCGTCATGGTCGGTGCTTCACCCCGCGTTTCAATAGGCTTACTATCGTGGCAAATGTTTTGTCCTCATCATGATGCGAAGATATCTGGCCGATAACAAACTCACGTCGTTTCCCGGGCTCTTTCAGGGTAGTTCCATGTCCTCAAGTGAACATCGCAAATCGAAACCGAAGGCGGGTGAGAATCTCGAACTGCTGCTCTCCCGCGCGGCGGAGGCTTACAAACGTGCGTTGATCGGGCATCAACCGGGGTTGACGTGGGATTACCTGGTGCTGACGGCGGCGAATGAACATCAGGCGGCGGGGTATCGGCATGAATTGGCGGCGCGGGCTTCGGGGGGCGGGCCGCTGGGAGCGTTTTTCCCATCATCGCAGCAAAACCTGGTGGTGCCCGATCCGCCGGGGTTTCGTGCCGGTTCGGGCGGGGCCACGTTTGGCGTGTTGCGCGCCATCGCGGCGCATCACAAGTCGATCGGAGAGGCGAAGCCGTTCGATGCGCTGCGCATTTTGCTGATTCATTCGGGCGGCGCATCGCAGCGTCTGCCGCAGTACTCGGCACTGGGCAAGATTTTTGCGCCGCTGCCGCTGATCCGTCCCGACGGCCAATTGATGACCCTGTTCGATCACCTCTACCTCATGCTGGCGGCGATGCCACCGCGGCTAGGGGCGGGAATGCTGATCGCGGCGGGCGATGTGTTTCTGCTTTTTGACGGCGCGGCGATGCCGTCGCTGCCAGAAAACGCGGGCATCACGGCACTTTCGCTGCGTACACCCGCGGAGTTCGGCGAACACCACGGCGTGTTCAAGATTGAAAAGCCAACGGCGAGAAACCCGAAGGCGGCGAAGTCGGCGTTTCCGCTGGTCGTCGCAACGATGCAGAAGGCGACGGTCGAGCAGATGCGATCGGCAGGCGTCACGGACGAGCGCGATCGGGTGCTCATCGATTCCGGCCTGCTGTTTTTCGATGCGGCCGCTACGACGGCGCTGCACACGCTCTCGCGTAAGTATTCGCCGGCGTGGCATCTCAAGACGCGCCGGCAGATCGACCTTTACTCCGACATTGTTCCGGCAGCACTGACGCAGAATCTTCCGCTGCTTTCCGGCGATCCGCTGTTACGCAAGCTGCAATCTGATTTGCGCCACGCGCTGGCGCATTCGCCGCTGCGGGTGTATGAGTTTGAAAACGCGCACTTCGCTCATCTGGGCACGACGCGGCAATTCCGCGATGCGATGACGGGACTCGATCCCGCGCCGATCAACACGCTCTTTCACAAGAACGTCCGCTTTGCGTGTGCTGCCGCACTGCCCAAGACGGCGCGGGTATTTCAATCGGTCGTTTCCGCAGCCGACGTAAAGATCGCCGAGCATGTGGTCATTGAAAATTGCAGTCTGCCCGGTCGGTTAACCATCGGGCACGGTTCAATCCTGAGCAATCTCAAGCTTTCGGGCCGCGGCGCGCACGCGGGCCTGCATGTTCCGCCGGATACGCTGGTCTTCGGCGTGCCGATCGAGGATGGAAACAAGTCCTACCTGGTCACCGTGATCAGCGGCGTGCACGACGATTTCAAGACGGATCGCACGCTCTGCAACATCGATCTGCGTCACTGGCTGAGCCTGGCGGGACTGAGCGAATCGGACCTGTGGCCCGATGACCGGTCGGCCAAGCGCTCGCTCTGGACGGCGAAGCTTTACCGTGGGATTCACGCTTCGCATGCCGGGGCGGAATCGCATATGAGCGACATCGAGTGGATGACGTCGCCGCACGCGCTCACAAGTGCGGTTCGCAAGGCCTGGCGGGCAGATCGCCGTTATTCCATGGCCGACATTCTGGAGCGCGGCGACGCAGCGGCGATGGCTCACCACCGGGACATGCTTTCGGGAATTCTTCAGGCGACGGAGTGGCTGACCGCGGTTGCGGATGGCTCTGCCGCTTCGGTGCAAAGCACGATCAATCACTTCGGCCCGGCGGGGTATCAGCAACTAACCGAGCAGGTCCACCGCGCTGCGCGAAATCCAGCGACGCCGCCGCTGATTCGGGCGCGATTATTCTGGTCGCTGGCGGAGATCATCGACCGTCCGCACTTTCCTCACGACGCCGTGGCCTTGCCCGCGGCGCCGGGTGCTCTGCAGAACCAGGCTTTTTCTTGCATCCGCCAAGCGATGGATCCGCGCATCGTTGCGACGAAAGAGGACGCCGCGCTGAGTATTGAGAACTCCGAATGCCTGATCGCGTCGGCACCGGTCCGCATCGATCTGGCCGGGGGATGGACGGATACACCCCCCTACTGCCTCGAAAACGGCGGGACGGTCGTCAATGTCGCGATCAACCTCAATGATACTGAGCCGATTCAATCCACCTTTCGACCGCTGAACGAGCCGATCGTGCGGCTGGTTTCGCGGGACCTGGGAAAGACGCGCATCATCACCGATCCCGAACAGCTGGCGATTTCCGCTGACGACTCTTTCGCGGGCAATCCGTTTGCGCTGCACATGGTGGCGCTGCGTCTGACAGGGTTGGCGCCGACGGCGCGCGAAACTTCCATGCATAAGTGGCTGTCGCGTCTGCACCGGTCGGGTAAGCGCAGGCGCGGCTTCGAACTCATGACGGCGTCCAATCTTCCCAAGGGCTCGGGGATGGGAACTTCATCGATTCTGGGTGCCGCGACGCTGGCTGTGCTGCGCGCGGCGACCGGACAGGATAACGCCCCGGCATCGCTGTTCGAGCAAACCCTGCTGCTGGAGCAATACCTGGGCACCGGCGGCGGCTGGCAGGATCAGGTGGGTGGAATCCTTGGCGGCGCCAAGATCACCTCGGCCAAGCCCGGCATCCCGCAGCGGCTCCATGCGACACGCATTCCGCTGTCGCCGGCCCATCGACAAGCTTTCGAAGATCGCCTCGTCGTCTACTTCACCGGCCAACAGCGGCTGGCGCGCAATATTTTGCGTGAAGTCATGGGGCGCTATCTTTCCCGAGAGCCCGGCACACTGGTGCTGTTCAACGAGCTGGTGCATTGTGCCCACGCGGCCACGGCAGCGCTGAAGAATGCGGACTGGCTTTCGTGTTCGGCGGAAATCAATCGCTACTGGCGGATCAAAAAGGACCTTTTCCCGGGTTCGACGACGCCGGCGATCGATTCGCTGTTTCTGCAGCTTCGGCCGCACTATCTGGCCGGGGGACTGGCCGGCGCGGGCGGGGGCGGCTTTGCGTATTTTCTCTGCGCTACGCCGGACCAAGCCCACCGGCTGCGCACGGAACTTCGCAATCTCTCGATGCGACCCGGTTCTCTCGGCCTTACCTTTGCCGCCCACATCAACACTACCGGCCTGCGGGTGAGCAAAGAACGCGTGGAGCCGCATCGCGCCGGAAGAGCCGGATAGCCATTCAAAAGATTGATTATTCGCGGCTGTGCATATTCCTCCTGTGACCGGGGCAAATCCGCGAGTGACAATCCACATGCTTGCGGGAAGGCACTGGCGCTAATTAGAATGCGTCTGTTCCTGATAAGCAGTTTCTCTCGCCGGCGGAAATGCATGAAATACATCCTCGTGTCAGCCTTGTTTCTCATTTCGCTCATTTTTGCCGTAGAAAGCAGCGCAGAAAAGAAAGAGCCTGCGGGACCGGCACACCTTCGTACGGTGCTATCGCCCAACTACATTATCCATACTGACCTGGACGAGGACTTAGGGCGCGAAGCGGCGGTCCGCATGACGCGCATGTTTGAAGAGTATCAGCGGCGCACCGCCGGCTTTTCCGGAGAGATCAAGTCGCGCTTTCCTTTCTTCCTTTTCAAGAACGAGACCGATTATTACGCTGCCGGCGGCATGGAGGGTTCAGCAGGCGTTTTCATGATCGACGACAAGGGTCCGCGCCTCATGGCGATCGCGGGCGAAAAGCCCGACATCTGGACCTGGCACGTGGTACAGCATGAAGGTTTCCACCAGTTCGCCCATGCCGTCATCCGTGGCGAGATTCCCCCCTGGATCAACGAAGGGCTGGCGGAATACTTCGGCGAGGCCGTTTTCACCGGCGATGCGTTTGTCTCCGGCGTGATTCCTCCGGACCGCCTGCGGCGCATCAAGACTGAAATCAACGAGAGTAAGTTTCTAACCATCAAGGCCATGATGAACCTCTCGCACCAAGCGTGGAATCACAAGCTGCTTGCCGAAAACTACGATCAGGCCTGGGCTATGATTCACTTTCTGGCTTTCGGAGAGGACGGCAAATACCAGAAGCCGTTCATCCGCCTGATGAATCTCATCAGCGACGGGAAACCGTATCTCGACGCCTGGAGGGAAGTCTTCGGCAACGACGACGCGGCCTTCCAGAAGCGATTCGAAAAATGGTGGCTCGAACTTCCCAAGGATCCGACGCGGGTCTCGTATGACCGCGCGATCGTGCTGACCCTCACGAGTTTTCTGGCCCGTGCCAACGCCCAGAAGCAGACCTTCGACAACCTCGATGATTTCATCCATACCGCCAAAACTGGCCAGCTCAAATGCGCTGACGATGATTATCTCCCGCCGTCATTACTCAAGGCGGCGCTCCGGCAACCGGCGACGTTTGACTCGGTCAAACTCGTCAACAACAAGGGGCAGCTTCCGTTTATTGTCGCGATCACGCACGATGGCAAACAGTTGACCACAGCCTTCACGCTCATGGGCGGGAAAGTAAGAACTGTTACCGTCGCACAGAGCCTGGCGCCGATCTTGCCGGCCTCTGTTGTGAATAGAAAGTAGTCTGCGGATTGGCGGCGAGATCCCCCCCGCTTCAAAACGTCAGCCGCATCTGCGTCTGGACGTTCTTCTGTCGTCGTACGCTCAGCCAGGGCGTGCGCTGTGCCTGATGGGCCAGCGTCAGCACGCGGGCAATGCGTTCATCCTGTTTGAAGAATCCCTCGACCAGTTTCGGGCAGTTGCACTGGCGACTGCGATGCATCAGTACGATGTGCCGGGGAAGTTTTTCCGCACCCTGCCGTTGGTGCGTTCGATCCAGAATCGACTGGAGGGCGGACAGCGCCTGGCCGTTGCTGAGATGCCCCTTGCCACCCATGATCCGCTGCTTAAGAAAATAGGGCCGGGGACTGTTCTGTTCCATTTCTGGATCGTAATTCGCCTCGAGCAGCACCGCATCGGCGCCGCAGAAGCGCTCAATCAGTTCCTCCGGAACATGGCCGAGGTCTGTCGCATATCCGACCCGGTATCCATCGCATGAGATAACGAAACCGTGCGACCCCGCTTCATCGTGCGCCAAGGGCAACGGCTCCATCCGAACGCCCTTCACCGGTTCGAAACCGGCCGCCTCGTCAAATCCGTTCACCAACTCGATCAGTGATTCCGAACCCTTTACGCGCAGGAACATATCCCGCGCCTCGGGACTGCCCACAATCTGCTTCACCTTTTTGCGGTGGCAGAACAGACGGATCTTTTGCTTCACGATGGTTCGCAGCCAGTGCGTTTTGAAATGATCGGTGTCGAGGTGCGTTAGCACGATGGCCGCGAGGTGTTCGACGTCCACACCTGTTCCGTGCAGCCGCTGGGCGGTGGCCCGCGGACCAAAGCCCGCATCGACGAGTACGCAACCCCACGGCGATCTGACGACCGTCGAATTCCCGCCGCTCCCGCTACCCAAAACGCAAATTTCCAACGACATGCGTGCAGTCTACCGATGAACCCCCACCCGGCACAACACCGGAGTAACCGCTCCGAATTTTCCGTGACGAAATAACGAAAAACAAAGCGTTCTGAAGCAAACTCTCCATTGACTCCCGCGGCGGCTTGGCCGATAAGTATCTCGCGGGAAGGAACGGTGAAAGTGGAAGGGACAATGAAACATTACGATATTGCTGTGATCGGGTCCGGGCCCGCCGGGCAGAAAGCCGCCATCCAGGCTGCCAAGCTCGAGAAGAAAGTCTGCATCATTGAAAAAGATCCGGTTCTGGGCGGCGCCGGGATCAATACCGGGACCATTCCCTCCAAGTCGCTCCGCGAAGCCGTGCTGTACCTGACGGGCTCCAACAAGCGCGCCCTGTACGGGGACAACTTCCGACCCAAACGCGATATCACGATCGAAGACCTCATCTACGTGTCGCAGCATGTCATCCACAACGAGCGCGGTGTCATCCGCGAACATTTCGACCGCAACGGCATCGATCTGCTGTGGGGCAATGCCCATTTCGAAGGGCCGAATCTCCTGCAGCTGGAAATGCCCGAACATACCGAGATGATCACGGCCGACAAATTCATCATCTGCACGGGTACGCGTCCGGCGACGCCATCGTCGGTGCCGTTCAACGATCACAACATTTTCACGTCCGACGGCTTGCTCAGACTGGCGCACCTGCCCAAATCGATCATCGTCGTCGGGGGCGGCGTCATCGGCGTCGAATATGCGTGCATGCTGGGCACGCTCGGTGTGCGCGTGACGCTCGTCGAAGGCAAGACTGAACTCTTCGAATTCCTCGACCGCGAAATCGTCGAGGCGTTGCAGTATCAAATGCGCCAGGTCGGCATCACGCTGCGCTTCGGCGAGAAAGTCTCGAAGATCGAAGAAATCGACGCTCCCAGCAACCACGGCTCAAAGCTCGTTCAGGCGCATCTCGAATCCGGTAAATGCCTGACCGCGCAGTGCCTGCTCTATGCTGTGGGCAGACAGGGCACCACCAAGTCTCTGCAACTGGAAAACGTCGGGCTGGTCCCCGACGATCGCGAGCGTCTGAAGGTCAACAAGAGCTATCAGACGGATGTGGCCCATATCTACGCCGCCGGTGACGTCATTGGTTTTCCCGCACTCGCGTCCACCTCAATGGAGCAGGGACGCCTGGCCGTCTGCCATGCCTTCGGCGTTGAAACCACTTCCATTCCTGAGCTATTCCCCTACGGCATCTACGCGATTCCTGAAATCTCGATGGTTGGAAAAACGGAAAAACAACTCACGGACGCCGGCATTCCCTATGAGGCCGGCATCGCCCACTACAAGGAAGTCGCCCGTGGCCAGATCCTCGGCGATACCGTCGGCATGCTCAAACTGCTGATCCACCAGGAGAGCCGGCAGATCCTTGGCGTGCACATCATCGGCACGCAGGCGACCGAACTGGTGCACATCGGCCAGGCGGTCATGGCCTTCAACGGCACTGTCGACTTCTTCATCAATAATGTTTTCAACTACCCAACGCTGGCCGAGACGTACAAGGTCGCGGCGTTTAACGGATCGAATAAACTGCGCAACATCTGATCAGCGATCAGGAGCGGAAGATTCGTTACATCCCCTCCACTGGCGCGGTTGCCGCCGGCTGCGAGTCGGGTTGGGTGGTCTCTTCCTCGGCCCCGCCACCCCGTGCATCCTTGACCAGCATTTCGACGCGTTTCGTGAGTTCGTCGGCACTGGTGATCCGGCCCGCCTCAACATCGGCTTGTATTTCGGTGACTTCCGCCAGCACATCGCGGTACCCGCGCCGCATTTCCGCAATGTCATCGCCGTTGACGAAAATATCGAACCGCCATCCGTCCTTGGTCTTGCGAATGGGGCACTGGGCTGCGAAGCGTTTCTCTTCGGGAATCTGGGAATCCGCATACCACTGCACCTGCACAAGATCATCCCCATCCAATTCCGTGATCCTGGCGGCCTTGTCGGAGGCTTCGGACACTTCCGCCAGACGCTCGCCGAGAGTGCCCCACGCATCTTTGCCCAGCTTTTTCTCGACGCGCTCGTGCAGCTTTACAATGGCCATGTCGACAGCAATCGATATCTTCACGACCTTCGTTTGCCGCTCATTTTTGCTGGCGCAGAAGCTCATTGCCTTTTCAATGTCCCCCGCGGTCACGGCGGCCTGGTATCCGGCCATCATTTCGCGTACCGGTTTTTGAACGGCTTGCGAAGCCTCTACCGGCTTGGGTTCATCCGGAATCACCAACTGCCCGGCGGCGACCCCGATCAGACACATCATCATCCCCGCCACCACAACCGCTGCTGCCCCGTAACGCATAGAACTCCCTTTCCACTGAGAATACGCCATATTCTCTCCGTATTCGCCGTTCCAGTGCAATTCTTTTCCTGCAGCGTGCGGAAAACTTCGCGAAACCCTGGCCAAACCGTTCAGTTCAGGGATTTTGCATCATGTGGCCTTTCCGGCGGAAGATCGTCCAGAATTTGCCGCATCACCGCTCGCCCCAGGCTCTCCGGGCCGAGGAAGCCCACATCCGTATGAATCTCGGTCAGCACTTCGGTTCGCCGAACGATGGTCACGACAACCATTTGTTTGCGATCGTCGCGGTAAATCAGCTTCACCTGATCGGGATGTTTTTCGTGACCGGCGGAATTGAGTTTTAATTCGTCTGCAGCCCTCTGGACAATTTCGATGGCATCGGCAATCGGTACCGGTTGATCGGTCTCGACCTTTCCACGACGAATCAGCTCTTCGGACTTGCCCAAGACTTCGCCGCTGGCATCCCCTGCAACTGATGCGGCCGCACATCCGGCAAGGTTGCCCGCCAAAATGCCGAGAATCAGGAACAGAAAGGCCGATCCATTCCACCGTTTCCCGGCATTCTTGCGCTCGAATCGAAAGCCAGCCATAACATTCTCCTTCGCTCTATCACAACGCCGTCCATGCATCAGGATGCCTGTTCTTGTTCTTATTCGATTCAAGGGAATACTAGAGGCGCGTTCCGCCGAAATCCCCCATTTGTTTATCCCATTCCGAATTCCGAATCTTGAATCCCGCCGCCCTTACGAAGTTACCTGCGCTTCATCAGATCGCGCGCCCAAGCACCCTCTTGCCGAATTGCCCGGCCCAATGCCACGCCCAGCGTGTTCAACGGCGAGCCCACGCAAAATGCCTGGGCGACGGCATAGAGGGTCCGCATCGAGAATCGTGGCTCGTTGGCGATCGCATACACAGGCTCCCACATCATGGGTTGCAGCTTTGCGCGAAACGCCTCCAAGCCGTCGAAATGATAGAACCGCCGGCCATGTGCCCGCGCCCAGCCCATCAACACGCGCAACCACAGCGGATTCTCCGCGATCAATTCGCGGGCACGTTCCGCCAGGGCCACCAGCCCGAGCGTCACGTAGGTGCTGCCGCGGTCTGCGAGCTCCCGCATCGCCGCATCAATCAGCAACTCGGCGGTTCCGTTCGGCGCCCAAGGCGCTCGAACGATCTGTTCCACCAGGTACCCGTTTCGCTGCGGCACGGGAGAGGCCACCAGAAACCCGACGACCTCTGGTTCGTGTTCCGCCCCCTCAGATTGGCGCTGTGCCACCAGCACCACGCGATCTTCGAGCACCCCCTCCAAGACGTGCGGATCCACCATGAAGCGCAGGGCCGGCATCGGCCGCGAATCGATCCACGACTTCAGGCACCGGCGCACATCCACATCTTCGCGAGCGATCTTCGGCGACCACCGGCTTACGCGTACGCCCTTGTTTCGCGCCCGATTCAATTGCGCCCTTACGCCGGATTTCGTCTGGACAATCTCCGGCCATTCGCGCGGGTCCCACACCGGCTGGGCGCCGATCCCCACCACCGCGTGCCTGGAGCCGTCCTCGACCACTTCTAGCATCCGCGACCCCGCGCAGAAATAGCAGACGCGCCGCGATTCCTCCGCCGCCGCATCCTCAAACTCACGCACCATTCCCGTCAGCAATCGCCGCTCACATACCGGTGCCCCTGCCGCCACCCACGCCCCGCCCAACGCGTTCTTCGGCCGCACAAACCCCACTACGCCTTGCCCCCCTACCGGCCACCAGTGTTCGAATCCGGGGTTCAGAATCTGGTAGACGGTCGAATTCCACCCATGCCGCATCACCAGTTCGCGTGCCAACTGCATCGACATCACATAATCCTCTACCCTTCATTCTACGCAGTCGCCGGTAGTTCACCGAATTGCAGGACTGCGCGCGGTCCGCTCCGCCTCCCGCCACCCCAAAAACCTGATCTCACAACTATCGATTCAACTTGAATAACCCAACAACTAGTCGGCTGAAAGTCTGAACTCCCCCTCATCCCTTCGTCAGTTCTACCGGGAATCCCCGCGGCACGCGTTTCCATTTCCGCCATGCCTGCCCGCACCACCTCGCAACCATCCAGTACACCAACCCGTAAATCAACGTGTCTGCGACAAAACCCCATGGCATCGGAATGAGGGGTAACCGCCGGTCTTTTTTGGTATGCATCCACATCGGCAAATCCCTTGTCGCCAGGCCGCGTCGTAGAATTTCATGCCACGGCAGTTCCCATCTCTGCGGAATGGACATTGAAGTGAGGGGCTGCACCTCCACTCGCGATCGCATCGCGCGGAATGGAAATCCAACAATGTAGTGAAATTTTGTGGCAAACGGATTGTCATCGAGAAGCAACTCTGCTTTTCCCCCAACCCACACTCGTTCGCAACAGATCATCAAGTAACCCCAACCAATCCCACCCTCCTGATAGCACAGAACCCGGTTTCCGTCTGGATCGATGACCTCTGACGCGTGTTCCAAATCATCTCTTGCGTCCAGACTCCAGCCGACCGGTGCCCACGCCGCACATGCCCAACCCGTCACAATCGTCGTAACTGCCCCCACGAATATTGCCAGAATGACTGGCATCAGCGATGCAAACGCTCTGGCACTTATTGGGCTCATGGGTGGCGACCCTCACTCCCCTACGAGCAGGCCCATCATTCCGATGTCCGTGTCGTCGACTACGGGACCGCTCCAGCTTGCGCTTTCCAGATCGCTGGCGCGATGCCGCAGGATGTTGATGCGCCACAGGGCGGCTCCGCCGACGGCGCCATCGGAACGCCCACCTCCCGTGGCAGTGGCCGGCGGGTTCGGTTCGGAAAACCATTTACGTGGAATCGCCAGTTCCACCAAGTAGCCGGTCTTATCCGTGGTGATTCCAAATTTGACGTTCGCCGGGCCCTCGGCCCATTTGATCGATGCGGTATTCATGCCCGATTCCACTTTGCCGACTCGGGTCAGCACCACTCCGCTGGGTTTGATGCCGACGACGAACACTTTTTTGCCCGTGAGCACACCGCCGCCGCAGACTTGCACTTGAACGCCATCGGTCCCCCACCAGCGTCCATCCTGCGAGGGCCACTCGTTATTTTTTTCATCTGACATGCCATTCTGATCGCAACGGATGAGCGCGTATAGAAAATCATTATCATAGGTCCAGCGTGCGATCGCGGGCGTCTGCTCCTGGCGAACGGCGCCTTTCAGCACATCCACCCGGCTCAGATACCGCAGGCCGACCGGCATCGGGCCAAACGCTGCGCCTGCGGCGTCCTGCGGCCAGTCATCGCCCCGGCCGTCCACACGGGGGGACATCTGAAAGCTCTTCATTCTGTA
This sequence comes from uncultured Phycisphaerales bacterium, assembly GCA_903845195.1. GTDB lineage: Bacteria > Planctomycetota > Phycisphaerae > WQYP01 > WQYP01 > CAIMWO01. Next base: position 42,807 of record CAIMWO010000033.1, on the reverse strand, counting down.
GATCGGAACCGTCAGAGGCAGATGCACCATGGCGCTGCCGGTCCGCTCGCGGACCAGAGCATCGGTGAGCGCGGGGCATTCACGGATCGATTCCAGGTGGGCTGCCATTTTCACGCCGACGCGTGCCAGGCCGTAGCCTTCGATCGTGCGTTCCAGTTTTCCGCCGCCGATATCGGTGGCGCCGGCAATGTCGAAATCACCCGGCAGATTAGGAAATTTGAATTCCATTTCAGTCGGCGAATCCACCGGGTTCTCCACCAGCAGATCCATCAGCGATTCGACCACCGCTCCCTCGCGGCCCTGCTGGAGCATAAAGCGATATCCGCCCACGCGCGCCGCGGGACGATGCGCATCGCCCAGCCAGACCTTGGCCTGAAGATATATCGGATCATCCGCGGACACTTTCACCTGGTGCCCCGGATCGTTCGCCAGCACCAGCCTTTCCATCAGCAAGGGCAAGGCCTGCCAGGTTTTCAATTCGCCGGGCCAGCCGGCATACAGATAACCTGCGGGCGCGGTCGGAATTTCCGCGCCCGCGAGCGAAAGCGTGACGCCGGTGCGGCCTACCACACCGGCCAGGACTTCGCTGACGAGGCTCGGATCGCTGCGTTTCTCCAGCAAACCCAGCATGGCCGTGTCATTAATTCCCGCATTCAGCCACGCCATCCGCAGCGTTGGCAATACCTCGACCTGTTCGCCTGTCGCAGCCCCTTTCTTATCTTTCGACTGGTGTGCCTGCGCCACCAGCAGCGGCCGCCGGCCGGCGCCCGGCGAGAGGACATTCTCCTGTCCTTTGGCGACTTCATCCGCATGTTCGACCGCGCCGCGCCAGACGAATCCTTTCACACCGCGCGCCGCACACACCCACGGCCAGACGCGAACGCTCTGTTCCGTCGCCAGCGCACCCGCCGGAGGCAGCCGCGGATCGGTATCATCCACCACCCACATCCGCGGGTGCGGCACCTGCCCGTCGGGAGTGGTCACCGCCAGCACGTCGCGTGACATGTGCATCTGCAGAATTTTGCTGATCTGTGTGCGCAATTCCGCTTTCTCGGGCGACTCTGCCGCATCGCCCATGGCCTCGACCAATGCAGGATGCATAAAGGCGGGAGTCGCCACCCATCCCTTGGCGGCAAAGTGCTCGGCGCAGGTGGCCAGGTACTGACGCAGTTGCACCGCGGAGTCGCGAATCCGCCGCGGCGGCACCGGCGCCAGCCACACCTGCAACGGCACGCGATCGGCAAATGCCGTTCCGTCCATGTACGGCGACATCACACGATCGTACGCATCCCAATCGATATTCACCCGCCCCACATCGTCTACTTTCACCGCCGGGCAAAGATCCTCCACGAACAACGCCAGCCCTTCGCGCTGGCCAGCTTTGACCATTGTGTCGAGCTGGGCCACGGCCGCGGCATGCTCAGGCTCTGCACGATCCAGATATCCCGCGTTGAAACTTCCGAAGGTTGCGGGGAACAGCCGTGACAGTTCGTCGATGGTCGTGGTCGCGGCAGCAAGGACGCGCTGCTCGGTCGGCAATACAATCTCGGAGACCGTCAGCAGTACGGCGCAGGTGATGGGCTCACGTCCGGGTGCCTTGATGATCACGGGCAACCGGTAGTCACCGGGCGCTGCCGTCGCCGCCACGTCGACCTTCATGTAGAGCGGCATCGGATCTTTGACTTCGAAGACGCGGTGATCTTCAGCCTGCTCCAAGGGCAGCGGCACGAGATAACTTCCGGCGTCGATGGTGATCCGCGGATCGCCGGTCATCTGCTCAGCCCGGGGACTGACCATGGTGCTGCGGTAGACGCGCAGGGATGAAATCTGAACCGCCACCCCGTCCATGACACCTACATCGATCTTTGTACCCACGACAACGCTGGGAAGGTCCAACCGCAGATAGTTTGACGATCGGCGGGTGGCAAACAGCGGCCAATCGACGCTCATCGGGGCCAAATTCGTAGTATTTGAAGTGGGGCGAACATCTTCCGAAGAGGGGCATGCGGCCAGCAAACCCATGAATAGGCCCAGAATGGAGAGGCCAAGCCCCCGCCAGGCAATCCGCTTCATCGCTTGTAAATCATTTCTAAACCAGAGCTTAAACATCGCCATCACCCGCAAAACCCGCCATCGCGACCGCCTCTGCGTGATCGTTGGGCACCCGGAACCCCCGCCGTGCCTGTTTGATGATCATTTACGCAGCCGCCATCAGCATACGAAAAACCAATTCTCACCTCCCCTGTGATTTTTGACCAGCATTTACCCCGCATTTTCGCCATAAAACACGCTTTTAGAGCGATTTTTTGGCTCACTATCACGCTGGCGAAAAAACTAAAACCTTCACATCAGATCTGGCACGCCTGTTGCTTTTTACTCCAGCATGACAAATGAATAATTCAGGACCAGACCGGCGGTCTGAGCACCTGAATTGTGTGGAAATGCCGCGGCAACAGTTACTGAATGGTCAAGTGGGACGATCACTCAGCAGCCAAGCCGCTGACCAATACTCGTTTCCTCCTCCGCCAAGCCGCGAGTGGACTAACCCTCGAACTCGCGGCCTTTATCAACAACCCGTCGGCGTGTCGTCGCAAGGCACACGCCGCGGTTTCAAGTACTCGTTTCCTCCTCCGCCAAGCCGTGTGGACACTTACCCTCCTCCACACGGCTTTTTTATTTTTGCATGCAAAATTATTCCACATCGTGCAGTCGTGGTTCCATGGCGTTGCAGACTCTGGTTCAGCTCCACGCGCAGAGCGTTTCCAGGTAAGCGGCGTTCCCCTCCCGGTACCACCCGTCCAACTGCGCCTGGTCTTTCAGTTGTTGCCCACGCCGGCGGTCCACTACGAAGAATCCGCAGCCCACTTCCGGCAGCGCCGTCATGTCCCCCCAGAGCTTTTCAAACTGCGCCACGGGGAAGACATCCTCCTGCCCCTGGCCCCAGCGTTTCTTTACATCTTTGAGGGTGATGTAGGTCGGCATGCGTGCGCCGATGGTCCGCACGGCTGCCGCCACCTTTTCGACATTGCTAAGCTCATCGCGGGTCAGCCCGAAGACTGTGAGGAGTTGATCGATGTCGATCCAGGTCGTCATTGAGTTATAGAAGCTCAGTCCGAATTCGTCCTCTTCCCGCGGCATTGCGAGGCCTTCGAGCAGACGCACGCGTCCATCGACCCGCGCCAAGCCGCCGCCGCGATCCTCGATCCTCCGGCCGATGACTTCGAAGGACAGGCAGGTGCCACGATCGATGTGAAGCCCCAGCAGCCGGGCATCGACATCGGCGCCGAGCGTATCGATGTTATGCAGCATCAGGTACTTGAGTTGCGGGCGTTTTTCGATCAGCCCCGCAAGGATGCCGTTCCGCAGCATGTTGGGAATCTCAAACCAATGGCCGACGGGGTGCAGGCATTGTGCGGGGAGATTGTCGGTGTAATCGCTCCCCTCGCCGGCGGCTTGCGCCCATCCGATCAACGCGGATCGGCCTGATTCCCGCATCTTCTGCTTCTGCTCATCCAACTGCTGCTGCGGCATTTCCTCCCAGGCAAACCGCAGGTCCCGCACCATGGGGACCATTCGCAGGCCCACGGCGCGTCCCGGCGACAACACAACCTCGCCCGGATACTTGTAGTTGTTGCTCCGTGCCAGAAAATTGGCGAGTGGGTCGTGCGTCAGCCAGCTCGTCGTGACGACGTGGGGGATTGCCGAGTTGGTCTCCTGCGATACCCGCCGGCTTTTTGCCAAATGCACTTCGAGGAAACTTCGATGCCGCCCTCCCAGTTTGCAGAACGGATGCAGTGCCTTGACGACGCCGGCCCCCTGCGTCCAGCGGCTTCCCACGCCTGCTGCGAGACTTACGACCGCCACCTGTCCATCCTGCAGCGCCTTTTGCCCGAGGGAGCGATACTTTTCCGCGCCGTCGCCGCGGGCATCAAACACATCTTCCGGGCGCACGTCTTCAATGGTCGTCGCGTCGGGCAGACGATTTTGCGCCAGCCCGAGCCGGCCGGCCCGCAGCGATCCGCGGACCTGTTCATGCTGCTGCCGATCAAAGCCGAGATCATCGAGCACCTGGCCCAGGCTCTGTTTCTGCGAACTCTCGCGTGCCGAATGGGGAATCAGCCGCTGGAACACAGCGTCGACGGTCTCTCCCATGGCCGCGTTTTTTGCGCAGGTCTGACCGAACCGCTCCAAGTCGCCGCGCACCAGCGGCGTCAATTTCCGCACATCCTGCCGGATCCATCCGGGCACCATCAGGCCGTAATAGCTGGCGGGCATCATGGCCTGCTCACCGACGAGAATCTCGCTCCAGGTTCCGCGTTCGTTGATGGCAAAATCGTAAACGACGGGGTCCATGGCGAAGGGCAATGCAGCTTGCAGTTCGTTCTTTGTGTCGCGCATGGTTTCCTGCAGCAGTTTCTGCGTCTCGGCTTTGCGGTGCGGGGCGACAATGAATCCCATGCCGCCGCCGGACATACCGCCGAGCATCCAGAAGCCCCAGAAATCCTCGCCGAGGCGTGCCTTGATGCGTTCGATGAGCAGTTCCGTGTACATCGTGCTGGCCCAGGGAATGATGGCCTGGATCGGGCCGAAGAAATTGTAGGTGGTGGCCTTGGCGACCGCGCGGATATCGCCGGCCTTCAGTGCGGTGAGGACCTGGTCCAGCACGCCGAGGGCCGCCTGACGGGCTTCCCATTCCTTTTCGCTACGGAGTAGATATTTTTCGGAGACCATTTCGAGGATCGGACCGACATTCTGCGCCATTCCGCCGTGCACCAGCACGAGTGAATCCTGGAGTGCTTCACGTGCGGCATCGCTGGCATCGTCGCGATTCAGAATACGATGATTGGGCAGCAACCGGCCGCGCGAAATGCCGGCTTCCACATCGCCCTTTTCGGCACGTGCGCCGCAGATGAGTTTCATTCCCGGCCAAACGCCGCCGGAATCCTGCCACCCGCCGCCGCTGCCGCCGAGCCACTCGCCGAGGATCGCCCGCGCGGCTACCACGCGGCGCTCCGGTTCCTCCAGGGGGCCGGTCAACTGCTTGGTTTGTCCGGTCGCGCGCATGCAGACACTGATCAGCGACGCCAGCAGGTTGGTCGATACCGCCAAGCGTGAGCCCTTGGGAATGTCGTTGATTTTGCTGACAATCTCCAACCCCAGCCCCGGCCCGACCAATCGCGCCAGCACGTCGGAGAGTTGCTGCTCGGACCCCTCAAGACCCGGCGGCACGATCCCGGCGGCAATCACGGCCGCCTTCAAGAGGCCCAGGTAATCCCGCGCAAAATCGAATACTTCCGCCAGACTGCTGATCTCGACGCTCGCGCCCAGATCCACCGACACCAACCGCAGCACCGGCTGATCGATCACCCGCAGGTAGGCCTCGACCGGCGGCTGGGGCAGCGGGTCGCGACCGTGGACCGCCAAGTCGATCGACACGTTCAGGACCTTCGCCCCCTCCGGATAGTCCATACCCAGGAAAAAAATGTCGCTCCATGCCGAGTGCGTAAGGTCCATGCGCACGGGCGTTTTCTCGCAGAGAATTGGATACGCTCCGGCATCCCCTCCTGCGGCCTGGTGCCGCGCCAGCAACTCGGGGCGGATTCGCAGCGGTTGATCGAGCGGATGGCCGACGCGGAACATCCACTGATTCCCCCGCACCGATCGGACGCTTCGACGCACCTGATTCGCCAGCGTTTGAAATCCCAGGTCCTTGTATGCCGCGGCCAGTGCGGATGAGAGCTGATCACTGGCGCCCTGCTTAGTCTGGGTGGCCAGAAATGTATCGATCGATTCTTCGAACCGCCGCGCCAGTAATTGCTCGTAGCCGTGAAAGGGAATCGCTCCATGGGCCGTTGCGGGCACACACAGGGGGACATGGAAGCGGTAAATCGCGTACAGGAAGAAGAGTGCGCGCACCCGTTGATACAGATTGGGACACGTCCGCCGAAAGTCATCCAGCGCTGCACACTGTCGCAGCAGTTCTTCCAGCGATGCCCCTGCCACCAGTGCATCCAGCGACTGGTTTCGCACTCCCGCTTCTTCGGAAACAATCACATCTATCAGTTTGCTGTGCATCGTTCATTTCCTGCATCATCAGCCGGGACAGAAATAGAAAATGAGAGAGGGGCCTAGCGCTCAGGCGGGGCCATCGACTTTTAAGCGTCTATTTGCCTCGGGCCGCCAGCATTTCCACCATTTCCGCCAGCACCGATTCGCGGTCCTGCCCAGCCATCGCCAGCGCCATCTGTGCCATCAGGATGCCGTATTTCACGCCCACATTGTGCCGCGAACCGTCAATCTCGAGGGCCAGGTACTTCTCGCGTTGCGGGAGTTCGGCCAGTGCGCCGCTAAGCGTCAGCATTTGTCCGGCGGGCAGTGCCGCCAGTTGCCGCTGCAGAATCTCCATCACGGCAGGTGTCAGCACGTGCATGCCAAAGAAGCACAGGTAATGCCCCGCTCTGAGGCCGGGCACGATCAGCGTTTGCTCGGCCTGGGTCGGTGTCGGCTTTTCCATCACGGTTTCGACTTCGTACATTTTCTGCTGCTGCACGACGCGCCGTCCGCCGACCGTGCCGTAGTAGGGCAGCATGCTTTCGCGTGTCGCCTGCACCGCCGAGACTGCGCAACTGTTCGCCTCGGCCGCTTTCACCAACTGGGCCGCGCACCGGACCTCGCTAGCGCTCAAATAAAGATGATCGGAAACCAGGTGCACAAACGCCTCACCGCCGACAAAATCTGCGGCCCGAAAGATCGCGTCTCCATAGCCGCGAGGTTTCTCCTGTTCGATAAAACTGATCCGCCCCGCATGTCCCCCCGCCGCCTCCCGGTACACCGCCGCGTCGCCGGGGCAGGTGATCACCGCGATCTCCTCCACGCCGGCCGCCAGCACTTCTTCGGTGACGATCTGCAGTAGTGTTTTTTCAGTCCCATCGCGATCCACGAATCGCTGCAACGGCAACGCCCGCTGACTTTTTCCCGCCGCCGTCACTACCGCCTTGCGCACCTTCATACCGCAGCTCCTCTCGTGCATCAATCCCCTATCTCCGGGCATTCTCGCTCATCCGTCAATCCCCGCAAGGCCCGCCCAAGAAGAAAATCATCATCTGCCGACCTTACAAATCAGTCTGCGGATTCGTCTCACTCCGATTGGGTGCTATTATCATTTTCCCCCATGCATCAAAGCCCCATCTCGATCGTTCATTATGTGAGCGTCAATGCCACGCCGTCCATCTCGAAGCGTCTTCGGACTTTACATGCTGTTTCATGATCCCGTTACGAATTGAAAGCCAGTTATTTCTAGCGGTCGTTGGGAGATATGAAACCGCCTTTGGAAGGAAAAGCGAATGCGGATATCCCGTCGCCATTTCGTGGGGGCGAGCCTCTTCCTATCGTTCGTCGCTACCGGCCTGATCGGCCTTCGCGTCGATGCGGCCGAAGACGCTTCGGTGTTCGCTGCACCGAATCTCGCTTTCACGCCCGTGATTCGTGAAAGTGTGCCAAAGGCGGGAGGTCCCCTTCGGCAGTTGACGGTCAACGAGCATGTGGGTCTTGCCCGCAAGAACGATCTCGTGCGCGTTCCGCTTTTTTTTCATACCGGGGAGTGCACGGACTCCAATGGCTTGGTCATTTTCGATGCCGCCGACACGGCCAGGACCAAGCCGATCCCCTATCAGGCCGACGACATCCGCCACTCGGTTGCTGGCGGCATTTCCGCCATGCACATTTATTTTTTCACCGACCTGGCTCCCTGGCAGCGCAGGCAATTGTTTGTCTATCGAGGGACGAATCCTGGCGGCAAGATGAGTCCCATCCCCGCGACGGGAAGCAGCGGTCAGGTTCAGTTTTCCGCTGATGATCTCAAAGTCGCCTTCCTGACCGAGGGCCCGCGCAAGGGCGCGATCAGCGGGCTTGAAACGCCGTTCGGCAAGTTGAATCTGCTCGACGGCTGGATGGGGCCCAGCTTTCGGCTGGAGCGCCAGCATGCCGAAGCCCAGCCCAAGGGAGATGAAACTTTCACGACGCTGCGAGCGACGACGGTCAGCTATGAGTCGCCGGAAAACCTGGAGATTCGCGAGTTCAAGTACGCCAGCGGGCCGATCTTCGCGAAGGTGCGGGTCAAGGTCGGACCGAAGGGCGTGCCGGATGCTGCGGAATCCACGTACCTGATCCCGCGTCACGGGAGCATGATCATCGCCACGGAACGGACATTCCCGGAAGAGAAGGAGTCCCCCGAGTGCGTGGCGGCTGCGGCACCGATGCTGCTAAGCGGCAAGGCCACATTCGGCAAAGACGGCGAGACGCCCGTCATTCGAAAAATACCGACGGGCCTGCGGAAGCTACTTCGCTACGTGCAGAACCAATACGTCGACGCGGCCGAGGCGGAAAAGGCAGGGTTCAGTGTCGTCAACATACCGCACATTTCGGCCGGCCAACCGGGAGTGTCCTACCAGAGCGAAACTCCCACGGAAGAAAAGCCAGCTTCGCCACAGACGTTGCAATTCATGGGCCCCACCACCCTGCATCGCAATTTTGATTCCTTTAGCCAGACGATCCGCTCGTTCTGGTTCCAGAACCGCATCGTCTTTGTACCGTCGACGGATGCGGAGAAACTCTGGGACGTTGTGCGATCAAACCAGGTCACGCTGACGGCGGCGGTCGACGAACCTGGGATTACGGTCGATGATCTCGCGGTACTGCTGAAAGTGGAGGGGGCGAAGTTTTACGAGAAAGCGGACTGGCATCGATCATGGAATGAGACCGCGGCGCTCGATTATCTCACGGGCAAGGACGACGCCGTGCGGGATGCGGTCCGCAAGATGGCCTCGCCGACGATGGAGCCCAACAAAGATACGGTGGCCGCGTGGCTTCCCGGCTGGGCGCAGAATCAGGTGAACAAACTGCCTCCGCTCGATAATCGGCCCAGCGGTGGCGATAAGGTGGCAGGCCCGGTGCAGCCCTACAACATCGGCTATGGGTCGGGCGCGATGGCGCCGCTGGCGGAGTACTGGGGCCCCAACGAACGGCTGGACAAAATCTGCTACGCCGTCGGCCGCGCCTCCATGCTGACCAACGGCGCCGTTTATCCGGACTCGGGCCTTCCCCATCTCATCGCCTTTGCCAATGCCTACAACATGCAGATCGGATCGATCTACTTCGGTCTCTACGGCGGCAAGAAGTCCCACGACGACTGGATGACCATGTTCTACCGCGATGTGACCAAGAGCGCCGGTGTGGCGGGTATCTACGGCCACGGGCAGCGCTCGTACTCCGGCAATTCCGGGCAGGGCTCGCAGAGCGACTTGCTCTACCAGGCTGTTTGCGATCACTGGCTGCGCTCCATTGAACTGACGCAAAACGAGGATCTGTCGATTCATCCCGCGGTGTACCAGCGTTTCACTGACGCCATCGACGTCACTGGAGACATGGAGCATCACGATCTTCCCGGGAGTTCGGGCCGGACGCTTTCGTACACGCGGGGCAATTACTTTCGCACTCAGTCGCACGATCACCGCTGGGAAGGATGGATTGCCGCACCTTATATGCCGATCCTGGAAAACCCCAACGAGGAATCGCCGGTGGGCATCACCGAGGCTTGTTACTACACGCGGACGCTCAACCAGGCCAAGTGGATCAACTGGGCGGACGCGGCGACATTTTTCCACACGCTGGTCGATTTGAAGCTGGCTCGGCGCAATTACGATCCACCCACCGCTCCGGCCCTGCCGCAGGGAATCCATGTTAAGCCCAGCCCGGAAGGCGGCGTAAGCGTTACGTGGCAACCCGCCAGCGGGAAGATCGCCGGATACCGCGTTTACCGTGCTGATGAGGAGGGCCGCATCATGACCCTTCTGAATTCGCCCTATGTTCCGGAGCGCTACAAGCTGCTGACTCAGACGACGTTTCGTGATCCGTCCGGCGCCGCCGGAAAGTTCTACTTCGTCACGGCCGTCGATACCCAGGGCATCGAGAGTTGCTGGTTCCCCGATGAACCCAGGCCGCTGGCCGGCAAAGAGGCAGGCAAAAAACCTGCGAAAAACTAGCAGTTGGTCAAAGGCGCCATGCGATGTGATGTTCTGACGCTTCCGCGATAGATCTGCGTTTCCCCACTCACGCAACCCGCGTCAGCACGTAGAGCGTTCCCTGTTGCACGCCGCCGGCGAAGTTCTTGCCTTCCATGTAGACGGTGCTGACCTTGAAGCCGGACTCGACGGCGGCCAGCGGAAAATCCTCGGCGCTGGTGCGTTGCGGATCGCTTACCCATGCCGTGCCACTCGGCGCAAGCAGCGCCTTGACCGCGGACAACAGCAGCGGATGCAATCGACGCTCGTATAACACATCGGATGCCAGCACCCACGGAAACTGCTCGGCCAGGGGCGCGCGCCAATCCATGTGAACGCCGCGTACCCGCTCGGTTGGGATCCCGTTTCGAAGGGCGTTGTGTACGGCGAAGTCCACGGCTTCCGGGTCGTAATCGGTAAACGTCACATGCCAGCCGCGCCGGCCCGCAGCAATGCCCGTCGATCCCAGGCCGCAACCCAGTTCAATGCAACGCGGCGACGCTTCGCCCGGCGGAAGCGCTGGAGGGCTTTCAGCGGCATTCAGAATGCGCTCGGCCATCATCAGACCGCTGGGCCAGATGATCGGCCAGTAGGGCAGATAGTTGTCGTCTTTGTAACGCTGTTCGACGATCGGGTCATCCAGCAGCGCATCGGGATCGACCGGCGCCACCAGATCGATGGTTTGGCCGGCGACATCCAGGCGATGAATCCGCGTGGGGAATCGACTCGTCAGCACATGGTCCATTAATCACCTTACCGCCCCATCGACGGTTAACGTTCTTGAAGCAACGCGTGTTCGTCCCGATCATCCTGGTGCAGTGGCCGTGGTGGTCATGGACGGAGCGTGCCGCGGGGGTTTCGAATTACGGGTTGCCAAGTAGATGGTGACCGCCACGCCGAGCACCACCGCCAGGCCGGCCACGAGGACGAATCGCGTCGGCGTCAGATGCGGTGCGGCCTGGGGGTCTTCTTGCTGGACGCCTTTTCGAGGCGCCAGTAGCGGATCGGGATTCAGCAGGACACTTTCGGGGTTGATGCCAACGCCCCCGCGTCCCCCGCCGTGTCGTGCCGCCTCAATCTGCACGCCAGCGGAGAGGCGCGCCCAGACATCGGCAGGCATCACGGAATCGCTCGAGACCGCAACCACGGGCCCATTCCGCAGTTCATCTTCCACGGCCCGTGCCGCATCCGTCTTGAGCGTCCCGTCGATCATGACGGAAAGCACGTGACGAAGTGTCTGCTGGAGCAGTCCTTCTGCCGCCGGAGCGCTGGCCGAGCGCTCCTGCGCAAGGACGTAGAGCTGGTCCCGTACGGGTTCCAGAGATTCGATCAAGCGTTGACTGAGGGTTTCAGGCATGAACCGCTATTCCGCCGACAGAGTCGGAGTGCCCTGCTACTTGGGAGCGGGGACGGCCGACTCCTGCCCTTTGGGAACTCCAAGAACGTCGGAAATGGCGATGCCGTTGCGCGTCAGGGCCTCGGTAAGTCCGGGCGTGCTGGGATCGGCCATGTAGGCCTTGATGAGATATTCCCGGGCCACGGTTTTGTCGCCGGTCTTTTCGAAAAGCAAACCGACTGCGAAGAGCACGCTGGGATTATCCGGCGCCACCGCAAGGGCCTTCTTGTAATAGAGCAAAGCGTTGTCATAGTCGCCAAGCTTCTCGTAAGTTCGTCCGATACGCAGCCGGTCACCGGCCCTGCCGGTAAACAAGCCTTCATCGGTCTGATCCTGATAGCGTCGATTGGCGAAGGACTTTTTCCAGCGTGGATCTTTGACTTTTTCCGCCAGTGCCGACGCACGTTCGAGGTAGTCCAGCGCTAAATCGGGTTTATCCAGTCGAATCAGAGCGGCGGTAAGACCGGCCTTGGCTTGTTCGCTCGAGGGATCCGCCTGGAGGGCGGTCTTGAAGTGATAGCAGGCCTGCTGATAGTTGCCGGCGCGATAGTGAATCAGGCCGGCGTAGGTATTCGAGACTGCGTCGAACTCGTCGCACTTGAGCGCTGTGGTAAGCGCAGCGAGAGACTGGTCGTAGTGCTCCTTTTGATAGAGCGACACGCCCAGTTCACGGTTCTTCTGCAGTTCGCTCGTACAACCGCCGAGCATGGCGACCAGCACGAACAGCAGAGCGCAAGACAACAGGAATTTAGATCCATTCCATCGAGGAGAGGCAAAACCAACCATGCCGATTTTCTCCAAATGATTAAGCGAACACATGATGGTATCATCGGGCGAGGGAATCGCAAGCCATGAGCCAGTCCATGCCTACCGCCGCCAAGCCGCAAGTATTGCGCTATACCGTGCTCCGGCATGAGGATATCGCGGAGCCGCACTGGGACCTTTTGCTGGAAATTGCGGGACAGGAGCTGCTGGTAACGTGGCAAATTCGCATTCCGCCGGAAGAGTGGCACCGGGCAGAGGCGGTTTTGCAGGCGGTTCGCATTGGGGACCACCGGCGAGTTTATCTGGATTATGAGGGTCCGATCTCAGGCGATCGGGGTTTCGTGCGGCGGGCGGCGAGGGGAAACTGGAATTTGCTGAGCCAAACGGTGGATAGCTGGCGGGTGCAACTCAGCGGGGATATTAGCGCCGATTTGCTGCTCCCTTCGCAAGAGTAATTGCCAAGCCCCGATCTGAAGTTCAGGTGAGGTCGTCGATCTTCACTGGAGTCATGGCCTCCCCCACCAGTTCCCAGGCGGTCGTCTCCTGCGCCCCATTCGGCGTCACGTGCACGATCACGTACACATAGCTGCCCCAGGCACGCTCGCGGTCGAAGGTGCTGGGGGTGGCCGGGTGATTGGGGTGGCTGTGGAAGAAACCGACGACTTCCAGGCCGGCGGCTTCGGCGGTGCGCTGGGTGTGCAGAAATACTTTCGGGTCGATCGTGTAGCGATGATGGCGCTCAGAGGCGGCGGCGATATTTTCCGCGGGGATGACGCTTTCCACATGCCATGCGCGATCAGTGATCCGCCCTATCAGCAGGCCGCAGGCTTCCTCCGGAAAGGCCTTCACTCCCGTCTGGGCGATTTCGGCAATCTGGCTCTGAGCTATTTCCAAACGCATCTGCGCCTTTCCGTTCGGTCGCATGCAACACCCGGTGGGCTTCGCGCGCCGCTGGCGATTCCTGTATGATACCGTACTCGTTCATTTCAACCCTTGCGGAGTCCGAACCATGCCTCCAGTCACCACACTCACCGAGCAACAACGAAACCGCTATGCGCGCCATCTGGCCCTTCCGGAATTCGGCGAGGCCGGCCAGCTTACGCTGTTCAATTCCAAAGTGCTGATCGTCGGCGCAGGCGGGCTGGGCAGTCCCAATGCGATGTATCTGGCGGCCGCCGGGGTCGGGACGATCGGGATTGTCGAATTCGACACCGTCGACCACTCCAACCTGCAGCGGCAAATTCTTTACTCTACGATCGATGTCGGGCAATCCAAGCTCGACATTGCGGAGAAGAAGCTTCGCGCTCTCAATCCGGACGTGAACATTATTCAACATCGTGGCAGAATCACCGCGGAAAATGCCATGGAATGGATTGCTCCGTATGATGTCATCATCAACGGCACGGATAACTTTCCGACGCGTTATCTGGTGAACGACGCGTGCGTTCTGCTCAAGAAGATCAACGTCGACGGCTCGATATTTCGTTTCGAAGGGCAGAACACGGTGTTTGCGCCGCACATCAAATCATGGAACGGCCGAGAGGTTTCGTCCGGATGCTACCGCTGCCAATATCCCGAACCGCCCCCGGCCGACATGGTGCCCTCGTGTGCGGTGGGCGGCGTGATGGGCGCGATGTGCGGCATCATTGGGTCCGTTCAGGCGAACGAAACGATCAAAATTCTGGCGGGTATTGGCACGCCGTTGTTCGGGCGGCTACAGGTGCTCAACGCGCTGGACATGCAGTTTCGCACGCTCAAGCTTCGCCGGGACAAGAATTGCCCGCTATGCGGCGATCATCCCACGATCACGAAGCTGATCGATTACCAGGCATTTTGCGGCATGCCGTCGGCGAACGCAGCCAAGCCGGTTGTCACCAGCAGCGGCATTCAGATCCACATCAATCCGGAGTGGGAAGTACATCCGACGCAACTCAAAGAATGGCTCGATTCTCGGGCGGAATTGCTGATTCTCGATGTGCGGCAGCCCAAGGAATTTGACGTGTGCAAAATTGACGGCTCAACGTTGATCCCGCTCAGTGAGCTTGATGCACGCGTTGACAGCGAACTGGCCGCGCACAAGAACAAACGCATTGTCGTGCATTGTCACCATGGCGTCCGTTCGATGAACGGCACGGCGATTCTCCGCAAGCATGGCTTTACCAATGCACGTTCTCTTGCCGGCGGCATCGATCTGTGGAGCCTGATGATCGACCCCACTGTGCCGCGTTACTGAGTCGCAAAAAATAGAAGAAAAAAAAGACGCAGCTTGGAGCACAAGCTGCGTCTTTTTTATTTTTCAACTTTTTCAGGCGACGCCGGTTGTATCCGTCGGAGCGGCTTCACCATTACCGCCACTGACGGACATTTCACCGTTGACTTCGGCCAGGGGTTTGCAGCAGGTGCAATCGCCGATGATTTCGGAGATCGTCGCTTGCCGCAGTGAGTTTTCGACCGCGAGCAGGACGTTATCGAGACGGCGATGCAAGGCGCACAATTCCTGGGCATGCGTTTTCAGCGCGAGGGGACAGGTGTGAATGCGTGCGGGCGTATCGACGGCAGACATGACATCGTAGAGCGTCAGCGTGGTGGGCTGGCGGCCCAGCACGAAGCCGCCATGAAGGCCGCGCTGGCTTTGCACCAGGCCTGCATGGACGAGGCTCTGGAGAACTTTGGCGAGATACCCTTCGGGGATCTTGGTGGTCACGGCAATCTGGCGCGTCGTGGTAGGAGAATCCTTCAACGAGGCCAAATGAACGATGACTCGGAGCGCGTATTCAGCGGTCTGTGAGAACATGTAGCATCCCTTTTCTGTAGCGCCGAAGCCTGTCTACGTAATAACCACCACGCTCCGCCACCATTTAACTATATTAGGACCATAAAATCCACTATTTATTTGAGGGTTTGTCAAAATTAGTAGCCGGGCCATTAAATCATATTAACGAAATTCGTTATACAGGATATCGCGTTCTGGCGGCAAAAAAGCGACGCGCCGACAAGCCACGGGTGGACCAGTAACTCGGGTACGCCCCGATTTACCCCGCGGCTCGCAAACGCGTCGCTTCGTTCGGGCACCGTTCGTCCGGCCTTTGCGAGCGCCAGAGTCCCGGCTCGCCTCAAGTTTGGAGACGCCTCGGCTTGCCTGCTGCACGTCTTTCGTGCGCCGAGGGGCCTCTGAAAACTCCCATTCTTCTCTCGCGTCTCTCTCCGACCCCAGACCTTTACTACTCGAAACTTCTATCACGCCATTTGTAATTCCTGATGTGCATCGACCGTGGTTCGCACGGCTGACCTGTGGTTGGCGTCGTCGATCACGGTGACGCGTTCGAGATAGGCTTTCAGATCGTTTTCGCCGAAGCGTGCAAGAAATTCGGGCGCGGCGGTGCGATTATGTTCAAGAATGGCATCGATTAGTTCACGTTTGCTCATCGTTTGCTCCTGGTTTTTTGTTTACAGCGGAAGGTCTGGAGGGACGATTCGCCGTCGTTCGGCTTTCCGTCGAACGCATAATATTTTGAGAGCAACGGTTCCACCGTGAATACTTGGCCGCAGACTGTCGGGACACGAAGCGGTTGACAGTCATATGAGCCCCAAAGCTATCGGACGAGAGCGTGGCAAAACTTCAGTGGCGAGAGGGAAAGTTTGAGATGTGCAAAAAGGGCTTGATTTTACAGGGTTTTTTGGCGTCCGATAAGCGGCGCGTCGTGCGGGATGTCGCGCCGACGATGAGATGTGCGACTTAGGTCCGCTAAAAAGGCCTCGCTCAGTCTGATCCGGAAAATGGAGACGGATACTCGGGACAGCGAGGCACCGTGGCGATTGCCCAGCTTAACAATGTGGCGCATGGAAGGGACTTTGTTGAGATTGGTTGTTGTTGGAGGCTCTCGATTGGACTCATACCTGCTGATCACATCTCCCCCCACCACCGGCTTAGCCGAGCCACCAGGCGATGAGTTTGAGCACTCCGCCGGAGAGGAGCAGCATGAATGCCGCCACACCGAGGATGTTCTTGTCGAGTTCTCCGACCCAGGAGAATGGCAAGTCGATCAATTGTGCGATCATCAAGGCGAGGTCGCTGGCCACATTGCTGACGAATCCGGCCTTTGGCTTGTTCGATTGGGTGGGAGTGAGCGCCTGGACGATCTTGGCGTTGGCTGCGACGGCTGCTTCTTTCGAAGACGGGTCGGCGGATCCGACCGCGGGAGATGCCGGCGCTTTGGTAGCGGTTTCGGCCGGCTTGGCGGACACGGATTCGGGGGCCGGCGGAGACGTTTGCGTCGAGGCGCTCGGGGCGGCCAGGCCTGTCGCGGGTTCTTCCGCTGCGGCAGTTGACGCAGTCTCGAGCGGGCCGGCGGGTACGGTTTCGGGCTTCTCCTGCATCAATTGTGCGAGTTCTTCGGCAAGCACGCCCTCGGCTTCCGCGATCTTCTGCTCGCCTTCGTCGACGTCAGGAGCTATCGCCTGTGCGGCTGCGGCAGCGGGCAACGGCACGTTGGACAGGCCCTCAAGATGATCCGATGAAGCGGGCGTCTTGGGGTCATCGAGGAGCGGACTGGGGAGAACCGCGATGGATTCAGGAGGAGCGTCCTCCGGAAGCGGTGCGGCAGTAATTGTTTCTTCAGTTTCATTTCCGGGCAACGCCGGCGTGAGGAGCGCATCCAGTTGATCGACGGAGAGGGATTCGTTGGCGAGTGAGTTCGGCGCGGGTGACCGTTCTGCCACAGGAGCCGACGATAGGGCGGGTTCAATGGGCATGGGGGGCGCGGACTCGCCGGCATCGGCGACGGTCTGCAAAATTCCATCGGCAACGGACGCGAGGGTTGCCATTGCGGCGTCCTTAGTCCCGGAGAGCAGCGATTCGATTTCGCGGTGCAGCATGGCCGCGCGATCTTCAGACGAAAGGGCGGTCATCGTCGGAACAGCGGGCGCGGCAACGTCGGGCGGCTCAGTGGCGCGCTCGAGGTGATCCTGCACGAGGGCATCGAGCAGATCACTGGTGCCGGGAGGCGCCGGCGGCGGCTTGGTATCGAGAGAGCTCATAATCAACAAATCGGTTGAATCCTGTGGCGGCTTTGCAGGGGATTCAGAGGTTATCTGCGCCTCAACGGTTTGGGTCGCCGCGATTGCGATGGGTTCAGGCGGGATTGTTAACGGGGCAGGCGCAGGAGATGCGCTAGGGGCCCGACGAGGAAGAGTGCGGCTATGTGTGGTGATGGTCATGGCGCATCCCTGGCCACAGAAGTACGCGAGATCGGTTCCACCGAGGATTACAGGATCGCGTGGATGAATATTATCGGGTTGGGGTGGGAAAAGCTAGAGGGTGGTTATTTGTCATTGTCAGTGCGCGGCGGAAGAGGCCTTCCAAGTAGTCGTCCAAGGAGAGATGAGCGAGCGGGGAAAAGATGGGATTATTCATTGAATTTCAACGCAGTTTCATAAGTGGCGGGATGGGTTATAATCCGGGTCTATGGCGGAAACTTATACAGTACTGGCGCGGCGGTATCGATCGCAGACCTTTGATGAACTGGTCGGGCAGGAGGCGGTTTCGCAGACGCTGAAGAACGCCATCAAGATGGGGCGGGTGGCGCATGCGTTCATGTTTACAGGGACGCGCGGGGTGGGGAAGACGTCGGCGGCGCGGATCTTGGCCAAGGCGCTCAACTGCCCGAACGTAAAAGATGGGAACCCGTGCGGATCGTGCGAGACGTGCAAGGCGATCGCGCGGGGCGAGGATATGGATGTCATCGAGATCGACGGTGCGTCGAACAACTCGGTGGACCAGGTGCGTGAGCTGCGGCAGTCGGCGGGGATTCGGCCGGCGCGGAGCGCGTACAAGATTTACATTATCGACGAAGTGCACATGTTGTCGGGCGGGGCGTTTAATGCGTTGTTGAAGACGTTGGAGGAGCCGCCGTCGCATGTGAAGTTTATCTTTGCGACGACGGAAGTGCACAAGGTGCCGGCGACGATCATCAGCCGCTGCCAGCGGTTTGATTTCAAGAATATTCCGACGCAGCAGATTGCGGAGCATCTGCGGGCGATCTGCAAGGATGAGGGCGTGGAGGCGGAGGAGGATGCGATCTTCCGGATCGCGCGGCTGGGGAATGGGTCGATGCGCGATGCGTTGTCGATCCTGGATCGCGTGCTGTCGATGGGGGAAAAGAAGATCACGGACAAGGTGATTGAGGAGTTGCTGGGCAAGCCGCCGACGGCTTCGATCGCGGAGCTGGTATCGGCGATGGCGGAAGGGGACGCGGCGGCGGCGATCATCAAGGCGGACAAGCTGCTGAAGGATGGAATGGGGGTGGAGCAAGTGCTGGGGGAGCTGATCGAATTTTTCCGTGGATTGATGCTGGTAGCCACGTGCGGGGAGAAGACGGACCTGCTGGATGTGCCGGGAGAGGCTCGGGGAGCTTTCACGGCGCTGTCGGGGAAATATGATCCGCCGACGCTGGTGCATTTGATCACGCTGTGCGAGTTGTCGCTGCGGTCGTTGAAATCGAGCACGATGCACCGGCCGCTGTTCGATGCGTTGATCGTGAGGTTGGCGCTGGCGGAGCAATTCTCGAGTATCCGGCAACTAATGGCCGGAGGTGACGGAAGCAGTTCTAACTCGCCTGGGGCGGGTCAAAAAAAAAAGTGAGACCGTGAGGACGGAGGGAGTCACGGCGCCGCCGAGGGAAGTGGCGATTGATCCGGCGGCAGCGGCAGCGGTGCTGGGGGAGGTGGCGGGGACGGGACAAACTCAACCGAACATGCCCAGCGGCCCCCCCCCGGCCTCTGCCTCACTGGGCATGCCACCTGATGCGGAGCCGGAGGGGGAGGAATCGATCTATGAAGTGATGAAGTCGCACATGCGGCAGAAGAAGGAAGAGTTAGAGGCGCGCAATGCCCAGACCCGGCAGGAAGGCGTGGGCGGGGCGGGACGTCCGGGGCCGCGGCCGATGGGGAGGCCGGGACCGGTGATGCCGGCAGCGGTGCAGGCGGCGCCGGTGGAAATGGTAGCGGATCTGGGAAATCTGGCGGCGGTGTGGGCGGCGGCAAGAAAACTGTTTGGGTACCTGGATCGGACGTTGGGGTATGAGGGGCGGCTGGAATCCTTGAATGCGGAGACGGGGGAGACCATGGCGTGGATGCCTGCGAATCTGAAAGGGTTTGCCAATGAGAAAGCCCGGGCGAAGATTGAGGAATCGCTGCGGGCGGTGACGGGCAAGGGGATTCGGCTGAGTCTTGTGTTTCCGGAGGTCGCGCACGATCCGGCGGGCGGAGCAAAGGGGAACGATGCAGCACGGTTTGGCGGACCGGCAGCCCCGCCGACGCCCCAGGCACAGCGGATTCCGCCGAAGGTGAAGGATGATGTGGAAAACAATCCGGTGGTGCAGGAGTTGATGAAGAAGCTGGATGCGAATGTCGTGAACATTGAGTTGTTGAATACGGAAGAGTGAGAAATGTTTGATCAGTTGAAGGCGTTGGGACAGATGGGGCCGATGCTGGCCAAGGCGCGGGAGATGCAGGCGAAGATGCAGGAAGTGCAGGCGCGGCTGCCACAGTTGCGGGCCACAGGCACGGCGGGCGGATCGCTGGTAACAGCAGAAGCAAACGGGCTTTTCGAAATTACGCGGATTACGTACGCGACGACGGCGCCGCTGACGGATACGGAGTTGCTTTCGGATCTGACGCGGGCCGCGGTGAACCAGGCGATCAGGAATGCGAAGGCGGCCGTCGAGAAGGAAATGGAGCAGGTGACGGGTGGATTGGATTTGGGTGCGATGCGCGGGATGCTGGGGCAGTAAGACATAATCGTTGTCGGCGGCCAGTGGTCAGTGGTCAGACCCATGGCCCCTTATTCTCTGACCACGGGCCACGGACTACCGAGTACTCATGACAAATCCACATTACACTGAGTCGCTGCGGAAGTTGATGGAGATGCTGGCGCGGCTGCCGGGAGTGGGGACGCGATCGGCCGAGCGGATGGCGTTTCATCTGCTGAAGAGCCCGAAGGAGGAGGCGCTGGCGCTGGCCGATGCGATCCGTTCGATGAAGGAGCAGGTGCGGCATTGTTCGATCTGCTTCAATCTGACGGAGAGCGATCCATGCAGTATCTGCGGTAACGCGGGGCGGGACCATGAAGTGATCTGCGTGGTGGAGCAGCCGAAGGATTTGCTGCAATTGGAATCGACCGGAGTTTTCAAAGGCGTATATCACGTGTTGCTGGGGAGAATCGCGCCGCTGGAGAATGTGACGCCGAGTGAACTGACGATACCGCAGTTGCTGGCGCGGATTGGGCCCTCGGTGGAGGGCGTGGCGTCGGGAGTGAAAGAAATCATCCTGGCGACGAATCCGACGATGGAGGGGGACGGCACTTCGTTATATCTGCAGCAGGAGATTGGACGGGTGGCGCCGCACATTGCGATCACGCGATTGGCACGCGGTCTTCCGGCGGGGGCACAGATCGAATATTCGAACAAAGCAATTCTGGCAGACGCGATCAGCGGTCGAACGAAAGTGTGAAGACGAGAAGCAGGAACTCGCGGGGGCAAAGACCATTCACGGATTGACCGATGGCCTGCGTCGCACTTACTCTACCCTCCATGCAACGCCACGAAATCGTCATTACTTCGCAAAACCAGGTTGAACTGCAGACGAATGCGTTTGACCTGACGCTGTTGCCGACGGAATTTCTGGTGGAGACGGAGTTCTCGTTTATCAGTGCGGGGACGGAGCTGGCGATTTACACGGGGCTATCCAAGGATGCGCTGGTGCCGGGGAACTGGTGCTCGCATCCGTTTCGGCCGGGGTATGGGAATGTGGGTATTGTGCGAGCGATCGGGGAGCGTGTAACGCGGGTGAAGCCGGGGCAACGGATCTTTGCGTTTCAAAAACATGCCTCGCTGGTCAAGGGAGATGAAGCGAAGTACGAGCAGGGGTTTTCGATTGCGGTGCCGGAGGGGCTGGATCCTGCGATTGCCGCGGCGTCGAGGATGGCGGGCGTGGCGGCAACGGCGGTGATCAAGGCGGAGTTGCCGCGGCATCCGTGGGTGGTGGTTTTTGGGTTGGGGGCCGTGGGAAACCTGGCGGCGCAGGCGTTTGGAATTTTGGGGGCACGCGTAATCGGCGTCGATCCGAATGCGGCGCGGCGAAAGCTGGCGAGTGTGTGCAACATCCCGCACGTCCTGGGCGGAACACCCGCGGAGGTTCTCACACAAATTCGCGAACTGACGGAGGGACAGCTTGCCCATATCTCGGTCGAAGCGGCGGGAAATTCCGCAGTGGCATTGCAGGCACTGCAGGCCACCGCGCAGCACGGCCAGCTTATTCTACTGGGAACGGCGCGGGGCGATTATCCCACCGACTTGACGCCGTTTCTCAATGCGATCCACACCCGCTTCCTGACGGTTCGCGGGGCTCACGAGTGGTGTATTCCGGCCTATCCGCCGACACCGGGCAACGGCCCCAATCTCTTCGACAAACAACGGATGATTTTTGACTGGATCATGGCCGGCCGGATGCAGATCGCGCCGCTCATTTCGCACCGGATGGAGCCCAGCGAAATTAAACAGGCTTACGACGGACTGCTTCTGCATCCCGAAACATACACCGGCGTGGTTCTGGACTGGACGCGATTGCCCCGACCGTTCGAGCGGTAATACCAGAGCGCAATTCTATTTTCAGGCGTGAATCAGCAGCGGGATGTCGGCGGGGAGCTGATCGGCGACGGCGGTAAGGACGTCGCCCTGCAGGGCGCGGAGGAATGTGCCCTTGCGGCTGACGCCCATGAGCAGGGCGCGGACGTCGTAAGTGGCGGCGAAGTCGAGGATGGAATAAGCCACATCGCCGCTGACAGCGTAGATGGGGATGAGCGGGACACTGGCATCCCTGCAGGCCTGGGCGGCCATTTCAAAGACATTGCGGGCAGCGGGATCTTCATCGAGGGTGGGGGCACGGGCGCCCATCTCGAAGGCGACGTTGACCTGGCGAACGAAGATGACAAACAGGATGCCGTTGATTTGCTTGGCGTAGGTTGCGGCAAAATCGAGGAGAGGTTTGGAACCGCGCGCCGCGACGAGGACGTGCGGTTTGGACATATCCAACTGTTCCGCGGGAGTACCAAACATGCTGACGGAGATCTTGCCTTCGGCGGCCACGGCCGGCGCAGGACGCTCGATGTGAGTTTCGGCGCCGCGGTAACGGCCGGTCGTCAGGGTCTCGGGCGTGGGAGGCAGACCCATTCTGGCGCGGGCGGGCAAGTACCACTTGGTGAAGAGCCGCATCCCCAGGCCGATCACAAGAATGATCGAGACGAATACCAGGGCGTGCCACTTCTGCACGGCGAGCGTGAGTTCGATGGCGATCATGACCGCGGCGATGAAACCGATGGCGGTGCGTTCCCATTTCTTGACGGGGAGTCTGCGATTGATGGTGCAACACGAGAGATTGATGGCGATCGCGCCGACGACGCCGATCGCATAGAGATCCGCCAGTGCATCGAGATCGGTAAAGAGCAGCAGCAGCAGGCAGGGCACGATGATCGCCGGGATCAGTCCGAGCCACGGCACGCCGAAGAGATTGAGCTTGCCGAAGAAACGCGGCAACTCGGTATCGCGGGACATGACGTAGCTGACGGAGACCATGCCGCCGATGACGGTATTAACCGCGGAAATCAGGAGAAGTCCGAAGACGACGCCGCTAATGGCGCCGAACCAGGGGTGAACGAACTGTTCGCCCATGACGCGAAGCACGACTTTCTGCATGCGCTCTTCGTTACGGGATTTTTCGGGCAGGGCGTCGAAGCGGGCTTTGAGCACGGGGTCGGACTTGTAGCCCGGGTTGTTGTCCTGAAATTCGGCGCGCTGGCGGTCATAGACGTAGGCGGGCTTGGTGAATTCTGCGGGGTCCGAGGAAGCGGTCTGCAGCGCGGCGGGCAGGGCGAGCATGGCGATGCCCAGCAGGATGTTGAATATGACCACCTCGGCCAGGACCGGCCAGATGGATTTCTTGCTAGTGCTGCTGACCGGCTGCACCATGATGCCGGTCATGTTGGCGATGGCCTCGACGCCGGAGAGTGCGAGCACGACGTTGACGAGGGTGGACCAGCGATGCGTCATGGCGCCTTGGGGAGAGGCGATATGCGACCAGCCGGCATGGAGATGGGGTATGGAAAAGGCAACCAGAATCAGCGTGCAGACGAGGGTGGCCAGGGCCACGACGAGTGCGAACGCGCCGGCACGCTTGGGGCCGATGTAGTTGATCAAGCCGAGGAAAAGAATGCTGCCGATGGCGCCGACCTGCACCCAATGATTGGATTCGATGCCGAAGTAATGGATGCCTTCGAATGCGGAGAGGGCGGCGGTGACGGCATAGTCGGCAAAGAGGAGTAGAGCGCCGATGACCGAGAGGACGGGGCTGAGCTGGCGGGCGGCGGAGTAGACTCCCCCGCCATCGGGATAGACGCGGCAAACCACCGTGTAGGCCCAGCCGACGGCGGCCACGAGGAGACCCACGCCAAGGATGTACCAGAAGGAGGCGTAAAGCGCAAAATAGAAGGCCAGCCCGAGGACGTAGAAACGACTGGTGCCCCAGTCGCCATAGAGCATGGGACCGGCGTGGTACCAGCGGAGTTCGCGCGGGCGTTCTTGATGGGATACGAGCATACGATTCTGACAACGCAGCGCGCACGGCACACAGAAAAATCGGGCCGCAGTTCGGGAACTTCCCGGCAGCCTTCTGGGCGCGGATTTCGTTCTGCGTCTTCACTCCGGTGTAGCCTGCGAGGTAAGCTGACGGGCTCGGCGCGCTGATACGCCTACTGCCGGTATGGCAGATTCGCCCCAGAGCGGTCCGTTTGGAGGCCGCATCGGGTCCCCCGCTGCAGAAATCTCTGCGTGCCCATCGGGACAGGCATCAATCTCCACATTCGGCAAGAATTTCCAGCGTCTACACGAATGGCATCTTAGCGGCGGATCGGGTGGGGTCAATGGAACGGTGCGGGTAAAGAAAAGCCGCCCGAAAGGAGGATCCTTTCGGGCGGCATGATTACTGCTGGATGGCGTCTGATTCCGCAGAATCAGGCCGGGGCGGTGGGGTCGCCAACGGGCTGGGCCTGCTCCTGGGGAGCGGCCGGGGCCGGCTGCTTCGGGGCTTCATCACGCATCGCCTGCTTGCGCGAGAGCTTAATGCGGCCCTGGTCGTCGATGGAGATGACCTTCACGCGGACGCTCTGGCCCATCTTCACTTCTTCGCCCACCGTCTTGAGGAATCGGTCGGCGAGTTCGGAAATGTGGCACAGGCCGTCCTGGCCGGGGATGACTTCGATGAACGCGCCGAAATCCTTGATGCTGGTGACCTTGCCGTTGTAGATCTTGCCGATCTTGACGTCTTCGGAGAGGCGTTCGATTTCCTCGCGGGCCTTCTCGGCAGCCTCCATGCCCATCGCGGCGATGAACACTGAGCCATCGTCTTCGATATCGATCTTGGCGCCGGTGCGTTCGACGATCGCTTTGATCGTCTTGCCGCCGGGTCCGATGATCTTGCCGATCTTTTCCGGGTTGATCTTGATGGTGAGCAGGCGCGGTGCGAACTGGGAAATCTGCGGGCGGTGGGTGGAGAGAACCTTGGCCATTTCGCCGAGGATGAAGAAGCGGGCTTCCTTAGCGCGGACGAAAGTGCGTTCGATGATGTCGAAGGAGAGGCCGCGAATCTTGAGGTCGAGTTGGATGCCGGTGACGCCTTCGGTGGTGCCGGAGACCTTGAAATCCATATCGCCGTAGTGATCTTCCTCACCGATGATGTCGGTGAGCAGTTCTTCGCGCGTGCCTTCCTTGACCAGGCCGATGGAGATGCCCGCGACGGGGCGGACGATCGGGACGCCGGCGTCGAGGAGGGCGAGGGTGCCGGAGCAAACGGAGGCCATCGAGGAGCTGCCATTGGATTCCATCACGTCGCAGACGAGGCGGACGACGTACGGGAAGACGTCCGGCGTGGGGAGGACGGCTTCGAGCGAACGTTCGGCCAGGGCACCGTGGCCGATTTCGCGGCGGCCGGGACCCATGATGCGTTTGACTTCGCCGGTGGAGAACGGCGGGAAGTTGTAGTGGAGCATGAACTTCTTGGAATATTCATCGCCGAGACCGTCGACGATCTGTTCGTCTTCACCGGTGCCGAGGGTGGCGGTGGTGAGCACCTGCGTTTCGCCGCGCTGGAAGAGTGCCGAGCCGTGAGTGCGGGGCAAGAGCGAAACGGCGCCCATGAGGGGCCGGATGGTCTTGGTGTCACGGCCGTCGGGGCGTTTGCCGGAGAGGATCATGTCCCGAATGAGCTTTTCCTCGATGACGGAAATAGCCAGTGCGACATGGAAGGGATCATTGAGCGGCTTGGTGGTCTTGGTATCAATGGCGAGGAATTCGGCCTTGATCTTTTCCTTGACGGCCTTGACGGCGTCATTGCGTTCCTGCTTCTTGACGATGTTCTTGGAGGCAAGAATCTCGCTGCCATACTTCTTGCTGATGGCTGCGACGAGTTCGTCGGTGGGCTTGTTGAGCTTGCCGAACTTGGGCTTGCCGACTTGTTTCTGGAGTTCGCCGATCGCGCCGGTAATTTCGCGGATGGCCGCGTGTCCGAGCTTGATGGCGTCAAGAATGACGGTTTCCGGCAGCTCGCGAGCGCCGACTTCGATCATGTTGACGGCGTCTTCGGTGCCGGAGAGGAGCAGGTCCAGATCAGAGAGGTCCATTTCCGCGGTGACGGGCATGACTTTGAACTGGCCGTCGACGCGGGCGACGCGGACGGCGCCGATCGGGCCTTCGAACGGGACCGAAGAGATGGCCAGGGCGGCCGAGGCGCCGATCATGGAGAGCACGTCGGGGTCGTTCTGACCGTCGGCGGAGAGCACCATGATCTGAATGAGCACTTCGTCAAAATAGCCGAAGGGGAAGAGCGGACGGATGGGACGGTCGATCATGCGGGCGGTGAGGGTTTCCTTGGTGGTGGGGCGACCTTCGCGCTTGATGAAGCCGCCGGGGAACTTGCCGGCCGCGGAAGTTTTTTCGCGATAATCGACGGTCAGGGGGAAGAAATCAGTTCCGGGGCGGGGGTCGGAGCTGACGACGGTGGCGAGGATGACCGTATCGCCGTAGCGCACGAGCACTGCCCCATCAGCCTGCTTGGCCAGAAGGCCGGTTTCCAGACTTAATGTTTTCCCACCGATCTCACGAGTGACTTTGACGACTGCCATTGTTTTTTCCTTACGCTAAATAGAACTTATCTTTCACCGGCCTACCGTTACGTATTTCAGCCAGCCAACAAACAAAAAATAGAAACAAGAAGCAAGAAATCCGGAAGCAAGAGGAATCACAACCATTGCCTGCTTCGTGTTTCTTGCTGCTGCAATTTACTTACGCAATCCGAGTTTGGTGATGATCTTCTGATACCGATCTTTGTCGGTGTTGATCAGGTATTTCAAGAGGCTGTTGCGTGTGCCGACCATTTTCAGCAGGCCGCGGCGGCTCGAGAAATCCTTCTTGTGGGACTTGAGATGTTCGGAGAGTTCGGCGATGCGTTCGGTGAGCAGGGCGATCTGGACTTCCGGAGATCCGGTGTCCTTCTCGTGATTACGATTGGATTCGATAACGGTTTTCTTCTTCTCAACAGCGATCATGTGGGACTACCCTTCAGCAATGGTACAGGACACCCCCAGCCGCAACATAGCAAGCCGGAGCGAGCCTAATGGCATTTTGAGTCGCGTATTGTACGAACATGCGGGGAGCTGGGCAAGGTGAAAGGAGTCTGAAGTTGACGTTCGCGAACAAGGGCCTGTGTCGCATTAGCGGAGGGCTTGGACCTGGGCCACGAGCGACTGGGCCGTCTGTTCGTCGGCGGCTTCGGCGATCACGCGGGCGATGGGCTCGGTGTTGCTTTGGCGGACGTGCACCCAGCCCGTCGGCCAATCAATGCGGACGCCATCCTGCAGGTCGAGTTTCTGGTCGGCAAATTGCGTTTTAACTTTCTCGACGAGTGCGGCGGACTGCTGGGGCGTGCATTCAAACTTGGTCTTGAGCATGGCATAGCGCGGCAGTTCGGCAACGATCTGCGAGATCGACTTGCCGGTGCGGGACATCAGATCAAGGATCATGGCGATGCCGAGGAAGCTGTCGCGGACGGGGCCGACGCGCAGGTCGATGACGCCGCCGTTGCCTTCGCCGCCGATTACCGCATTGATTTCCATCATTTTGGAAGCGACATTGGCCTCCCCTACCGGTGTGCGGAAAACCTTCTGGCCGAACTTCGCCGCGATGTCATCGACCATGCGGCTGGTGGAGAGGTTGGCGCAGACGGAGCCGGGTTTGGTGAGCATGCGGGCATAGGTGCAGAGGGCGAGGGTGTATTCCTCACCAATGTAGGTGCCGTTTTCGTCGACGACGGCGAGGCGGTCGGCATCAGGGTCCTGGGCGAAGCCGACGGCAGCGCGTTTCTCGCGGACCTTGTCGGCGAGCGTGACGAGGTTTTCCTTCGTGGGCTCCGGCGTGTGGGCGAAATGGCCGGTGGCTTCGCCGTTCATGTGGATCAGTTCGACGCCGAGCTTGCCGGTGAGCATGGGTGTGCCGATGCAGCCGGCGCCGTTGACGGAGTCGAGGACGACGCGGTAGCGGTGCGCGGCGATGCCCCGGACGTCGAAGTATTGCAGCACGGTTTGAATGTGATGGGCGTGGATGCGGGAATCGGTGGAGAGCAGGCCGAGGTGTTCGATGGGGACGAGTTTCCACGGCTTGTCGAAATAGATCTGTTTGATTTGAGCGGCCTGGGCGGGCGGATAGGCGATGCCGTCGTGGCGGAGAAACTTGATGCCATTCCAGAGGATCGGGTTATGCGAGGCGGTGATGACAATGGATGCGTCGGTCTTCAGGTAGCGGCCGAAGAGTGCCACGGAGGGCGTGGTGGCGACATCCACGTCGATGACGTCCACGCCGACGGACATGAGTCCCGCCGAGACGGCGCCGAAAACCATGGGGCCGGAGGGTCGGGTGTCGCGGCCGATGGCGACTTTCGACTTGCGGCCGGGATTCTGCGTTCTCAGAAAGTGTCCAAAAGCCTGGCCGAACTCGACGGCCACCTGGGGCGTGAGCGTTGCGCCGATGATGCCGCGGACGCCGGAAACACTGATCATGAGAGGAGCGGAGGAAGCAGACATAATAACACCTGGTCAGGGAAGCAAGATATCGAGTCCGGCATGATATCGCGGGAGAGGATCGCGGGGGAGCAGACAAAGGAAAAAAGAATTCCAAAAAACGATTCTCATACATCTCTAATCACGAAAAAATAGATTATGATGTGCCGCATGAACAGGCAGTATGACATCCTATTGGTTGGCGCCGGGCCCCTGGGACTTGAAGTGGCCGTGGGGCTTAAGAAGGCTGGACTGGACTACGTACACGTTGAGGCGGGCCAGATCGGCGCGACGATGGGCTGGTGGGCTACCGGAACGCGTTGGTTTTCATCCAATGACCGGATCGCCATCGCCGGTGTGCCGCTGGTGACGCCGGGACAGGAAAAGGCGTCGCGGGAGGAATACCTGGCGTATCTGCGCAGCGTGGTGGAACAATTCGATCTTCAGATTCAGACGTATCGGCGCGTCGTGGGAATCGAGCGCCAGGGCGATGTGTTTCACGTCACCGTTCAGTCTGCACTGCAACCGGAAGCGCTGCCTGAGACGGTCACGGCGCGCCGCATTATCCTGGCGACCGGCGGAACGGAAAAGCCGAACCTGCTCAACATTCCCGGCGAAGACCTGGGACACGTGTCCCATTATTTCCGCGATCCGCACGCCTACTTTCGGAAGCGCGTGCTGATCGTCGGCGGGCGTAATTCGGCGGTGGAAGCGGCGCTGCGCTGCCACCGGGCCGGCGCGAACGTCACGTTCAGCTATCGCCGGGATACGATCGACAAAGAATCCATCAAGTACTGGCTCTATCCGGAATTCATTGCGCTGTGCAAGACCGGGAAGATCACCGCCCATTGGCATACGCTGCCGACGCGGATCACGCCCGAGGCGGTGACGCTGCAGAACGGTGATGGAACGACCCTCGATGTGTCGGCGGATTTCGTATTGCTTTTGACGGGCTATTGCGCGGACATGAGTTTGTGCGCAATGGCCGGCGTAACGCTCGAAGGCGAGCGGCAGACCCCGACGTTCGATCCGGAAACGATGCAGACCAATGTGCCCGGGGTATACGTCGCGGGGACGGCTGTGGCGGGGACGCAGCATGGGTACAAGGTGTTCCTGGAAAACTGTCATGTGCATGTAGAGCGAATCGTCGCGCATCTTTCGGGCCAGCCAGTCCATGTCGCGGAGACAAAGTTTGATCGACCCGAAACATGAGATGAGCGTTTAGGCCGGCGGAAGGTGGGCGCGGCGAAAGAGCAGCAGCGAAGCCGAGGCCAGAAGCACAATTGCGGCAAGGCCGGCGCCTGGCATCAGAGAAATGGGCGCGACGGTGGGCGATGGTTCGCCCGATGTGTCGCGTCGCTCGGTCCATTCCACAACGCCCACATCGGAGGGGGCGGTACCCACGGTGGCGGGATACATCTGATCGAGTAGTTCGCCAAAAAAAAGAACGAAGGAAAGGTCCACGCCCCAGTTGCCGTCCTGAGCGGGGTTGGAGGCGAGCCAGACCGAGCGGCGCAGGGGCGCGGTGGGCGTAGCAGATTCGGTGCGCATGGCGATCCACGGGTGGCCGTCGAGGGTGGCGAGGATTTCCCAGTCGCTGGAGAGTTCGGCGCTCGTGTAGCGATTCACACGGACGGCGGCCAGGTTGAGCTGGGCGGATTGCGGCCTGGCGGGAGCCGCGGGGGTGATGACCTGCTTGAGCGTGTTGCCCGGCAAGGGTGTGCGCGGCGAGGCGATCACGAGTGTACGGGCGTCGACTGAATCGGCTTCGAAACGCGGATCGTCCACGAGCAGGACGGCGGGACGGATCGTAGGATCGTCGGTGGTCACGGAGGGATGCACGGAGAAAAGGCGGAGCAGGGCCGGGTCGATTTTGCCGCCACGCGCGACGGCGGTCAGCAACGCGAAAGGCGGGCGATCGCGGCGGATGAAGGTGCTCTTGGCCAGCACGTGCGGGCCGGCGGTCAATGTGGCCTGCAACTCCGGGAAATTCGGGACCTGCACCACCATGCCTTGGCGCAAGTCCGCTACCGAGAATTGCTTCACGACTCCCGTGAACTCGTCCATTTCGGTGGGCGCGACGATGAGTTTGCAGGTCCCCGATAGTCCTTGATCGCGCTCGATGCGAACGAATAGTTCAGCCTGCGTCTGGCCCGCGATGCCGCGGATGGCCCAATGCACGTCGGCGGTGGCGACTTGCGGATCTGTCGCCGATTGCCAGCGCGGTCCGGCGAGGGCCAGTCCTGCGAGCAGTGAGGCGAGAAAAACCATCAGCCAGACGGGATCGACGTGGCGGGATTTCTTGCCGGAGGCTTCGCCGGTGAGCCCTTCCCACAGACGCGTCGAGGAGACGCGCTGCACGTGATGCCGCCCGCGCCATAGCGCCCAAACGCCGAGAATGCCCACCAGTGGCATCGCGATCAACCAGGCTGGTGCGGCAAACATAATCATGAAGCGAAAAACCCGTCGTCAAAAGGGGTGGTCATTACGAATTCGCCGGCGGAGGAAGTTCCATGGGTTCCTTGTTCAGCGGCAGGAGGATATGGAACTGCGTGCCGTGGCCGGTGGTCTGCGCCCGCACCACGCCGCCATGAAGCTCGACAAAGCGGCGGACGATCGCCAGGCCCAGGCCGATGCCTTTGGAACCGAACTCATACTCGCCGGAGTGATGATGCATGATGTCGGAGCCGACATAGAACGGTTCAAAAAGATTAGTCAGGTCTTCCTTGCTGATGCCGGGTCCGGAATCTTCAATGAGGACTTCCAGCATATCGCCGACGACTTCATGGGCGGTGACTTTCACCACGCCGCCGTCGGGCGAGAAGCGAATGGCGTTGGAGAGCAGATTGGTGAAGACGTCTTCGAGCTTGTCGCGATCGCCTTCGATCGAAGCAAGGTTGCCCGCGAGATCCACGATGAGCTGCTGCCGGCGCTCGAGACTGAAGGGTCGGTAATCGCTCGTCACCTGCAGCAGCAACGAGCGGATATCGACCGGCGCCTTGGTCATGCGCGTGGTGAACTGATCGTTGTTCACCAGTTTCAGCAGGTTGTCAATGATGCGGCTGAGGCGCTGCGCCTTGAGAGCGATTTTGCCCAGTTCGACATTGACCGCGGAGTTGCTTCGCGTGGCGGTGGCGACATCCTGCCGTGCAGCCACGACGTCGGCGACTTCCTGCTGCAACTGCCGCTGCGCCAACTGGCAAACGCCCAGGATGTACGTCACGGGCGTGCGCAGTTCGTGGCCGGCCAGTTCCATAAAACGCCGCTTGGCTTCGTTGGAACGCGCCAGCGCATTGACGTTGCGCTGCAGTTGCCGGGTCATTTCGTCGAAGTCGTGGGCCAGGTCGCCCAGTTCGTCCTTGCGGAAGGTGGGATCGCGCACGTCGGTACTCATGAGGCGGACGTTCAGTTCGCCCCGGCCGACGGCGGCGGTGGCCTCGCGCAGGCGCAGGATGGGCATGATGATCTCGCGATTGGAAATCGCCACGCCGAGAATAAAGAGCACCAGGATCAATGCCGCGCCGATCGCGGCGACCATCAGCGCGATCTTGTAAATCGGCGCCATCGCCTCGGATGACGGCTTGCTGACCAGCACGGCCCAGTGCGGCACCTGCGGCCGTTCCGTCGAAGAAACGTAAATCGTATCGGTGGGCACAAGCGCGATGCCCTGGACCAGATTGCCGAACATCAGCGTGGTGATCCCGACGTGGGGATTGCCGCGGTGACGAAGATAGTATTCCTCGGCCTGCAGATTCACCGGGCTGGGATCGGGTGCGAAGATGGTGTGGCTGGAGTCCAGGTCGAATAGCTGCCCGGTGGCGCCCAGCTTGGCGGGAAGTTCCTTGAGCGGTCGCTGGATCCACGAAACATCAAGTTTTTCCTTGATGACCCCGATGACGACGCGACGACCGCTGACATCATCGAGAACCGGAACCGAGACTTCGATGACCATCTTGTCATTGACGGGATTGATCACCAGCGAACTGACGTACACCCGGCCATGACCTTCGTTGTAAGTGATCTGCCACCATTGCTCATCAGCCTGGAAGAAATCGCCGGATTTGACGTCGGCTGCGATCAGTTCGCCGTAGGCATTCGTCACCAACAACTGCCGGTCGGTGGGATCCTCGGCGCCCAGAAGGCGCAGCTGGTCGGCCATCGGATTTTGCAGGATGGCGGCCACAATCGGATCGGTGGGCGACAAACCGGGCCACTTCCGGTCGAGTTCATTGGCCGCGTCATTGGGCTGGGGAATCGAAATTCCGGGCATGGTGGCGGGCACACCCTGCAGGGTGCGACGACGATTCTTTTCGCGGACAAATTCCAGCGTATGGGGCAGCCGCGACAACAACAATGTATTGCCCAATTCCGAGCGAATCCGCGACGTGATCTGGTAGGAGCAGTCCGCGGCGATGTCTTCGTAGGTGGTGCGGATGCGCGAAAGCTGCATCGCGGCGCCACCGCCGAGAATGACAATGAGGCTCATGACCAGGGGGAACAATCCCACAAGAATCAATGTGCCAATCAATTTTCGGCGAATGCCGAGGCGCATCGAGGACCTCTCACACACCACCATCCGAAACGGGAATATAGAATCCCAGTATTATCATAAGGCTTGCGGTGAAGATGTCACCTTTTCGGGGCGGCGGCCATCGCCGGCGGCATCATGGCTTGGTCGTGATTGATGGTCTTTCGGCGGCATTGCACGTTATAATTCGGTTTTCGATTCTTCACCGAAATACTTTTGGAGTGCTCTTCGTGACAACCCGCAACGTCGCCCTTGAGGCCAACGCCATCGTCCCCAAACGCCCCGACGCTATCCGTATCGCACAAATCGGCCTCGCTGGCGGCATCGGCTATTGCCATATTAACGAAGTCGAGAAGAACCCTCATTTTCAGCTCGTCGGCGGCTACGATCTTTATCCACAGGACCGCCGCGTGGCCGATGCGATTGCCCGGCTGCTCAAGAGTGGCACGAAAATCTACCGTTCCTATGAGGAAGTTCTTGCCGACCCTGCGGTCGACGCGGTCGATATCTGCACGCCGCACCATTTTCACCGTCCGATGACCGTCGCGGCATTCCAGGCCGGCAAGCATGTCCTGGTGGAAAAGCCGATGGCGACGCATCCGGATGATTGCGCGGCGATGATCGCGGCCCAGCGCGCCAGCGGAAAGGTCGGGGCGGTGCAGATGCAGCACGTCGGCCGGAAGAGCATGCTGGAACTCCGCGCGGCGCTGCAGTCCGGAGCGATCGGGCGCATCAAGGAAGTGTTTCTTTCCAGCCTGTGGTGGCGGACGGAGGAATACTACGGCCGCATTCCCTGGGCCGGCCGCATGAAGATCGACGGCGACTGGTGCGTCGATGGCGCGCTCTACAACCAGTGCGTGCACTACGTAAACCAGATGCTCACATTGCTTTCCCCCGGTGCCTTGCCCAGCGTGGCTCGCGTCAAGAATGTGCAGGCCGCCATGTACAAGTTTCACGATGCGCCGACGCTGGAAGCCGGCGACACGGCGTTCATCCGCGGCACGCTGGATACGGCGGACGCCCCCACCATCACCTTCGTCGGCACCACCTGCTCTACCGAAGAACGCCACCAGATCGACATTGTCGGCGAAAAGGGCCGGGCGCTCTGGAACGGCGCCGGGTACCTCTTCTGCGACGGCCAACCGGTGACGGAATTCCGCGATGACCGCAAGGAATTCGACGGATGCTCCCTGATCTTCAATAGTTTTGCCGACGCCGTTCGCAAAGGTTTTGCGCCCATCACCGCGTTTTCTGAAATCCAGGCGGTGACGCGGTTCATCAATGATTGCTATGACTCGGCCGGCTGGACCTTCAAGAAAGCCCCATGGTCCGCCACCGAAACGCTCTTCTCCGACGTCATCCAACGCGTCCGCCAACACCGCTGCCTGCCGGCCGATCTGCCCAGCAGGCCCGATTGGGCGTAAGCCCTCATAGCACGAACGACTTCACTTTATCCATTTCTTTATTCAAGCCCGAAGGTCTCATTTTTCGCTTTGCTCTTTGGTTATTTTCGCCTTGCCCACCATCGCATTGAACTCTGCAATTCGGTTCGGATTGCCCACAAACCAATACGATACGCATACCCCGTCCTGTACTCCGACCAGCACAACCGCTGTCTCAATACCAGATTCGGCGGAGAGTTTGTCATACTGGACGCCGTTGACCGTCGCTTCCACAGGCTTGGAAGCCTTTCCTGGAGGTATGCCATTGTTGAATGTATCGGTCATCCGTTGGAGATAATCCTTGTACGCCTGATCATCCTTTGACTCCGCTGCACCACCAACTCCAACGCCGGCAAACATCAAGAGGTTTGGGAACCGCCTCTCCTTCCGGACTACGCACACTTTTTGTATCGGGTTATCCACAGGCAACCCCGTCGCATTAGCCCACTCTGGAATTGTCCAATCCACAGTGATTTTGCCCGTGCGGCTCATGACGGGCCCAATCTTGCTCTGACCGTCTGCACGGTCCGGCTTGGCAGGTGGGTGTCTCGAGTTCACATCGCGCGGCAACTCACCAGCTCCGGGGACAGGCGCTCCTCCTGTCGATGGAATGGTCGAAATGACCCGCGGCACAGGATCGAACGCCGGTACTTTCCAGGCAAGCAAGGGAGAACTAACGTACGACGCTTGGTAAAACACCGGCTCGCTGACATCCACGATCCAAATATGATGCCGGTCCTCATAATCGTAGCCGCCCTTTGCGGTCTCTCCGACGAGGATGTGTTTGCCGTCGGGGCTCCATGATAGGTTGTTCACAACATTATCGCCGTACGCGGTTTTATCTACCTGTATTACAGGCCGAATGCCACTGCCGTCCACATTCATAACGTATACGGTAGACGGACTCACTGCCGCGGGCAGCTCGACTGGTTTCCCTTGAACGAAAAACGCCAACTTTTTGCCGTCCGGCGACCAGCGCGGCTGGTAGACCCCCGGTGCAATGCGATGCGCATCGCCGCCTTGAGCGGAGACAATCCATATTCCGTACTGACCATTGAAGGCTATTTTCTTGCCGTCCGGACACCAACAATGATAATCGGTGTATCCGTGACTTGGTTCCGTTATCTGCGTCTGATTGCTGCCGTCGAAACCGATTGTGCAAAGAACTTCGTTGCCTTTGCTGCCTTGAACATAGAGAATTTTCTGACTATCAGGCGACCACTGAGGATGCCGGCCTCCCGTAAGCCTGCTCTGACCAGTGCCATCTCCCTTCGCAACCCAGATATTTCCGTTTTTGTCAAAGGCCATCTTACTTCCGTCAGGTGACCAGCTGGCGCCATCACCATCGGCTGGCGATTGAAGCCGCACAAGCGGACGAACTTCTGTGCCATCGACGTTTGTTACGGACACCTCAAACTCAGGCGTTGCTCCCAAACTCTCCCATTTTGCTTCCTTATACGGCGTAAACGCTATGCCTCCGTCCGGTTTCCACAGTGGTGTCCATTCACATGGCCCAACTCGAGTGCCCGTGTTCGTTACACGTGAATGATCGGTACTTATGGCAATCGGCGATTGTCTCGTTCCGTCAAGGTTAGCCACCCAAATGTATTGACCGCGCCTGAACACAATCTGTTTCCCGTCGGGTGACCAACATGGATACGAACCCCAGATCATTTGCACCCCCGGAGGAGTCAGATTGGTGATCCTCTGCAAATTCTTCCCGTTGGGGCTTATCAGATACAGATTGTCCGGGTCGCCTTCCCCCCCAGCAAAGACGATTCGTTGCCCGTCAGGGGACCAGGACGGTGCCGCACCGTCGACGAGCCTCCGCTCACTTCCGCTTAGTGCATCAAAGATAGCAATGTGCTTATCTCTGCCCACATTATTTGTGGCATCCGCTGCGATCTGTTTCCCGTCCGGCGACCAAGATCGCGGAGCGTAATTCGTGCCCCCACCGCCGAACATTTTGCCACGAGCGAGCCACTTCACCTGCTGCAAACTTCGGTCAATTACACCAAGGCCGCTTTCTGTACGTTCTTCGACGATCGCTGCCAACTTCGTCCCATCACGCGAAGAGCAAGCGTTTGTGACCTTTCCTCCACCGGAAACGGTAAGCGGGGATAACTTCGTTCCTTCTAAATCAATCGTTGACCCACCCAAGAGCAACCCCTTTCCATCCGGTGTCCATTGAAGCGTGCGATTGCCCAACTTACCCCAACCATCATCTTTTGCTACCCGGAAAACGTCAGACGCATCGGCTTTCATAACATAGAGATCGGTTTGAATTCCAATCGGCCTATCTTCTCCCTCATAAGCCCGGAAAGCGATTTTCCCGCCGTCAAGCGACCAAGACACCGTACTCACATCTAGTTTCAATGGATCGGCGCGGCGGCCATCAGGCGTTAGAAGTTTGCCGAAGAAGAAGTTGCTGACCAACCATCTCTTCGCCCCGTCGACGGAAACAACCCAAATGTTCCCCGGCACAATTCCAGGATTCCATGGTCCCTTAGAAAGATTTCCGCCCGCCTGTTCAGCGGGTCGAGCAATGAACATGATGTATTTCCCGTCAGGGGACCAACACGGGCAAGCACATTGCATCGGCGGCTCAAGGAACCTCGCCACAGTCTGCAAACCTGCAATTTTATGAAACTCGGCCGGCGGTGTAGTTGCTGGCGGGCGCTTCGAACTGATGCGATGCGGCGGGACTGATTTCGGAGGCGGGCCATCGAGGGAAACAGGAGAAAGTCCGACCGCGGCGCGGGCGTTGTTAGATTTGTTAAAAACACCTGTCAGATTGGAGGCTTCAATCCATTCCGAGTGGCAATCCGCGAAAACAATGCAGCGGCTGTGGTCGGCGTACAAATCCTTGCTGTACGCGAAGACGATCCTTTCCGCGGAGGAAGTGGTAGTTGAGAGATCGGCACCGATGTAGATCCAATCGCACCAAGACTCAAGGTCGGCGGGGGTGGAGGTCATGGCGGTGGGCTCGAGAGTTAACGAAAACTTGGACTTGAAATCTTGGGGCGAATGCAAGTCGGACGTGATGGCAAATAGATGAGCAGGCATTTGGTCGTTGTTTCTGCTGGCATAGATCATACAGGCGTAAGCGATACCACTTAGCCGAGCTGCGTCAATTTCACGGTTGGCTAATTCGCGAGCTTTGCTGAGAGAGGGCCGCAGGGTGTTGCGAACATTGCCGGGTGGGGCAATTTCGGTGCTTGCCGTAGAAGTCGGCTTGGGGTGACCCGGTAATAGAACATAAACCGCAACGACAATCCCCGCGACCAGGAATAGTCCGGCAGGCACTCCGATGTGCAGGACCTTATTGGCTTTGGACCGAGATCGTTCGTCCGACAATACTTCCAAACCGCCCGTTTGGGGTGATCGTGAGTGAACTTGGGGGTGAAGCTGAATCTTTTGGGGCGCCGGGCTCACAACCCCTTGGCCAACGCCTAACTCCACGAGCCCCGCGTCATGCGTAACGACAAACACATGCTGGCAGTCGTTGCAGCGTGCGTTCTTACCCAACGCCGACTCGGGCAACGAATGCACCATCTTGCATGATGGACATTGGACAGAAATCATGGCGCTTCTCCCGAACGCGAATCGAACAGGCTTGAGCACAACGCCAACGAGCCGCGACCGATATGACGCGGACGGCTAGATCATCATTTATACTGCTCCCACGAGCCGCCTTGTAGGCCTCCGGTTGGAATGTACCCTTTCAAACGCTCGCGAAGGTCAGCATAACCGTATAGATAAACCAGGATGCCGGCAGAGATGACCATCCCGATCAAACCGGCCACGATTCCAGCGCGGCTGATAATGCCCAATATAAATATCAGCACGTTCAGTGCAAAAGAGGCAACGGCCAATCCCCTTGCCAATGAAAGCCCCCATTTTCGGTATGTCCACAAACCGTAGCAAGCGACCAAGAGAATCAGCCCAAAGTGGAACACCAGAAGCCCAATGAACTCGAGGAAGGCCGCTGCCAAGGCTGGCGTCCCGCCAGACTCTCCGAATCCGCGAGAACCAAACATATTCCGTGTCATTTCATTTGTGCCGCCCAGCGCGCTTCCCATGCAGGCGATAATGTAACCAAGTGGTATGGCTAAAAGACCGTTAATGATCCAGTAGAAGACGACCCACACTAAACCGAATGGCCTTTGCGCCTTGGAAGGCACATCCCGAGGAACTTCCACGGGTTCATCTAATATCTCAGCCCCTTTCGATCCTGCAACCGCCGCCGGAACCGGCTGCGCCCCATTCGATCTGGCCTCGAATGCTACGCCACAATCTTTGCACTGAACGCGCTTGCCCAGCAAGGATTCATATATCTGGTGAACCTTCTTGCATGACGGACATGTTACAAGGATCATCTGCAATCGCCTTTCCGCCTTATAGCAACACCACTCGGGTGGATTCCCACTGATGACCGCGTATAACCCGGTATAGCCCACCATTTATGTGTGACTATTCATCTGCAGTTCTCATTGACTTATGTACGTTGTATCCCCTGAGAAGGTGATGGGCAAGAATAAAAGGGATTAAATAATCCTCTATTATGTCGCGAATTCCCAATTCCCACTTGGGTGGTTCCACGATGCTCAGCCCATCACCACCTTTTCATTCCTTGGCCACCAATCCCTTCATCTCTAACGCTCCATTTTTCCACTTTTCCTCCGCCGTGCTTTACGGTTTCCTCGCCAACCGCTATAACCTTGCGAGTTTGCCTCGACCCGGCCTACGTGAAGGTTAGAAGGAAGAAGATGCCCAAGCGGACAGATATCAAATCCATACTGATCATCGGCGCCGGACCCATCGTCATCGGGCAGGGATGCGAATTCGATTATTCCGGCACCCAAGCCTGTAAAGCCTTGAAGGAAGAGGGGTTCCGTGTCATTCTCGTGAACTCCAACCCCGCCACTATTATGACCGACCCCGAAATGGCCGACGCCACCTACGTCGAACCGATCACCGTTGAAGCGGTCACCAAGATCATCGAAAAGGAACGCCCCGACGCGCTGCTGCCCACCCTCGGCGGCCAGACCGGCCTCAATACCGCCATCGCCCTCTACGATGCCGGCGTACTCGACAAATACAACGTCAAAATGATCGGCGCCAACCGTGAGGCCATCCGCCGCGGTGAAGACCGCAGCGTCTTCAAAGCCCTCATGGAAAAAATCGGTCTGCAGTGCCCCAAGTCCGGCCTCGCCCACTCCATGGATGAAGCCCGCGAAGTCGTCAAATTCACCGGACTCCCCTGCATCATCCGCGCCTCGTTCACCCTCGGCGGCACAGGCTCGGGCATCGCCTACAACATGGAAGAATACGAAACGCTCTCCGCCCGCGGCCTTGATGCCTCCATGATCACCGAAATCCAAATCGACCAGTCCCTCATTGGCTGGAAAGAATACGAACTCGAAGTGATGCGCGACCGGGCCGACAACGTCGTCATCGTCTGCTCCATCGAAAACTTCGATCCGATGGGCGTGCATACCGGCGATTCCATCACCGTCGCGCCCGCCCAGACGCTGACCGACAAGGAATATCAGCGGATGCGTGACGCCTCGATCGCCGTCATTCGCGCGGTGGGCGTGGAAACCGGCGGATCGAATATCCAGTTCGGCATCCATCCCGATACCGGCGAAATGGTCGTCATCGAAATGAATCCGCGTGTCAGCCGTTCCTCGGCACTGGCCTCGAAGGCCACCGGTTTCCCCATCGCCAAGATCGCCGCCAAGCTGGCCGTCGGCTACACGCTGGATGAACTGCCCAATGACATCACGAAGAAGACGGTCGCGTGCTTTGAACCGTCAATCGATTATGTGGTGGTGAAGATTCCGCGCTGGACGTTTGAAAAATTCCCCGATGCCGACGAAACGCTGACCACGCAAATGAAATCCGTCGGCGAGGCGATGTCCATCGGCCGTACATTCAAGGAAGCCCTGCAAAAGGGCATTCGCTCGATGGAGGTTAAACGCTTCGGCCTCGGCCTCGACAAGATCGACAAGTGGTGGAAGCATGAAAGCGGAATTCAGAATTCAGAATTCAGAATTCAGAATTCCCAAAAAACTCTCGGCGACCGCGGCTCCGACATGACCCGCAAAAACACCGAGGAAGAATCTGCCGCCACCTGGCCGGTCCCGGAAGAGAAGCTGACCCGCAAGCTCGCCGTGCCTTCGCAGGGGCGTCTCTACTACATTCGTTATGCGTTCAAGATGGGCTGGACCGTCAAGCAGGTGTTTGAGCTGACAAGAATCGACCCGTGGTTCCTCGAGCAGATGAAGGAACTCGTTGATTTTGAAGATGAGCTCGTCGCGATCGAATCCACTTCCCCACGCTTCGGCGATCCCGAGGTGGAAAACCACGAGAAGTGCGGCCGATACGCCGACCTCCTCCGCCGCGCCAAAGCATGGGGCTACTCCGACATTCAACTTGCAACCGTCTGGAACACCAAGCCTCCCGCCATTCGCCAGGTCCGCGAGCGGTTCAACATCAAGCCCGTCTACAAACTCGTCGACACCTGCGCCGCCGAATTTGAAGCCGCCACCCCCTACTATTACTCCACGTACGAAGCCCCCATCGACAGACTCGTCGACGGCAAACTCCAACGCGTTCTCGCTGACGAAATCCGCGTCTCCAACAAGAAGAAGGTCATCATCCTCGGCGGCGGTCCCAACCGCATTGGCCAGGGCATCGAGTTCGACTACTGCTGCGTCCAGGCCGCCTTCGCCTGCCGGGAACTCGGCCTCGAATCCGTCATGGTCAATTCGAATCCTGAAACCGTCTCGACTGATTACGACACCAGCGACCTGCTCTTCTTCGAACCCCTCACGCACGAAGACGTGCTGAACATCGTCGAACGCCTCAACGGCAAGCCGCTCCGCGACAAGGACGGCCTCGTCGCCGGCGTCATCGTTCAGTTCGGCGGGCAGACGCCGCTCAATCTCGCTCGCGGCCTCAAGGATGCAGGCGTGCCGATCATCGGCACCGCCGTCGAATCCATCGAAGCCGCGGAAGACCGTAAACTCTTTAACGCGATGATCAAGAAGCTCGGACTCAGGCAGCCCGAGGGAGGCACGGCCCGCTCCGCGGAAGAGGCCCGCATCGTCGCCAAGCAGATCGGCTATCCCGTGCTGGTCCGCCCCTCTTTCGTGCTGGGCGGCCGCGCGATGGAAATTGTTTCTGATGAAACACAGCTTAACTACTACATCGAATACGCCGTCGAAGTCGCCGACGAGCATCCCGTACTCATCGACCGCTTCCTCGGCGACGCTTCGGAAGTCGACGTCGATTGCATCGGCGACGGCATCGATTACATCATCTGCGGCGTCATGGAGCACATTGAAGAAGCCGGCATCCACTCCGGCGATTCTGCCTGCTCGCTGCCGCCGTTCAGCCTCGACAAGAAGATCGTCGATGAGATCAAACGCAACGCACTGGTCATGGCCAAAGAGCTGAAGGTTAAGGGCCTGATGAACGTGCAGTTCGCCATCAAGGATGATGAGGTCTACGTGCTGGAAGTGAACCCGCGGGCCAGCCGCACGGTGCCGTTCGTCAGCAAGGCCACGGGCGTTTCCTGGGCACGGATGGCCGCGAAAATCATGTGCGGCAAGACGCTCAAGGAACTGGGCATCACGCACGAAATCGTGCCGACGAAGCATGTGGCTGTAAAAGAATCCGTATTCCCATTCAATAAGTTCCCGGGCGTGGACGTGATCCTCGGCCCGGAAATGCGTTCCACCGGCGAAGTCATGGGCATCGACAGCACGTTCCCCATCGCCTATGCCAAGTCACAGATGGCTGCGGGAGGATCGCTGCCGACCACCGGAACCATTTACATTTCCGTCCGCGACGCCGACAAACCCGCCATCGTCCCCATCGCACGCAAACTTGCCACGCTGGGGTTCAATCTCATCGCGACCGGTGGCACGCACAAGGTACTCGCCGACGCCGGCGTCAACGCGACGCGCATCCCCAAGATCAAGGAAGGCCGGCCGAACATCATCGACGCCATCAAGAACAAGCAGGTGAAACTGCTCATCAACACGCCGACGACCAAAGGCCCGCGCACCGATG
The DNA here is from genome assembly GCA_903845195.1 of uncultured Phycisphaerales bacterium. Classification (GTDB taxonomy): domain Bacteria; phylum Planctomycetota; class Phycisphaerae; order WQYP01; family WQYP01; genus CAIMWO01. The sequence continues at coordinate 380 of CAIMWO010000033.1, read as the reverse complement.
AAGGCACCATTCGCGCCGCGGCGGTCATGCACAAGATTCCGATCATCACGACGCTTACCGCCGCCGAAGCCGCCGCCGACGCCATCGCCGCACTGCGGGCAGATACCAGTAAAGACGGCGGCTGGACCGTCAAGCCGCTGCAGGATTATTACGCGAAGTAAGTTTTGTCAGCAATGTTCACCAGACTGGCAAATGGCGTTGCTATGGAGAAATCCCTGTTGTAAAGAAGTAGAACTGTCACCCTCTTAACTGAAGTAGAAGTGTCACCCTGACAGAGTCTTGGTTCCCGCGAGCAAGGCCCGTTGAGGCGTAGCCGAAGCGGGCCTTGCTCGCGGGTGGGCCCGGCCCACCGGATCCCGATTCCACGGGTGGTCCGCCGC
>CAIMWO010000032.1 GCA_903845195.1 uncultured Phycisphaerales bacterium | reverse complement strand
TCTTCATCCACATCCGTATGAATGATGTAGTGCGGCGTGTTCACAGTACGAAGCTTGGCCGCGCCGCCGCGCGGTGGGCCGTCCGCCAGCAACGCCGCGGCCATCGCGAAGGTGATTGCGAACGTCGCAGCCCAGATCGGTTTCATGCCTCACCCAGGAATAATGAACTCATATCCACACGCCCGTGCGCAGTATATCACCTTACCCGGCGCCGGCAAGAATCAAGCTGAGCAGGTAGATCGATCTTTCAAGGTACCGGGGCACTCGTGTTCGCCGGTGCCTCGAATTCCCTGACGGGCTAATTCCTCGCTGACATAACGGATGCAACCGCCGCTCACTCCCGGTAAGATCAGGCAAAATGCGGTTCGGCGGAAATGTGGAGCATACATGAACCAAGTTCTCGTTTATCTCGTCGGCGCCGGTCCGGGCGATCCCGGACTGATTACCGTCGCCGGCGCTGCGACCCTGCAGCATGCCGACGTCGTCGTCTACGATTACCTCGCCAATCGCCAATTGCTGTCCCAATGCCCCCCGGAGGCCGAACTCATCTACGTGGGCAAGTCGGGCAATCAGCACACGAAAACCCAGGATGAGATCAACCAGATCCTCGTCGACAAAGCCCTGGAACTGCGCGCGAAAAGCCCGGCGGGCAAAACGCAGCGGCTCACGGTTGTTCGCCTCAAGGGCGGCGACCCCTACGTCTTCGGCCGCGGCGGCGAAGAAGGCGAATTCCTCCGCGCCCGCGGCATCGATTTCGTCGAAATCCCCGGCATCACCTCCGGCATCGCCGCCCCCGCCTACGCGGGCATCCCCGTCACCCACCGCGACTTCACCAGCACCATCACCCTGATCACCGGCCACGAAAAGGAAAGCACCGAGGCCAGCGAAACCGATAGCCGCGTGAACTACGAAGCCCTGGCCAAACTCAACGGCACGCTGGTTTTTTACATGGGGGTAAAGGGATTGCCGACGATCGTGGAGCGCCTGGTCGCCGGCGGCCTCGATCCGGCCACGCCTGCCGCGGTCATCCGCTGGGGCACGCACCCGCATCAGCAAACAGTCACCGGCACGCTCGCCAGCATCGTCGAAGTCGTCCGCAACGCAGGCATCACGGCACCGGCCATCACGGTGATCGGAAAAGTCGTCAGCCTTCGCGACACGCTCAACTGGTTCGAACGCCAACCGCTGTTTGGCCAGCGCATCCTCGTGACGCGCACCCGTCAGCAATCCAGCGAACTGACCGCACAACTCGCGGCGCTGGGCGCGCAGGTGATCGAAGCGCCGACGATCGCCCTGGAAGAACCGGACGACTGGACCGAAATCGACCGCTCGCTGCAGCAGATTCCCGCCTACGACTGGGTCGTCTTCACCTCCGCCAACGGCGTGCGGGCCGCCTGGCGACGCCTGCGCGAACTGACTTTCGATACGCGGCATTTCGGGGCATCCAATATCGCCGCGATCGGCCCTGCCACGGCCGAAGCGCTCGAAGAGATCGGCATCGTGCCGGACGTGATTCCCGAAAAATTTGTCGGCGAAGAGTTGGCCGCGGCCATCAAGACGCGCCTCGGCGATGAAGAGGTGCGGCACAAGCGATTCCTGCTGCTCCGTGCCGACATCGCCCGCCCCGCGCTGCGCGAAGCGCTGGAGAAACTTGGCGCTACGGTCGACGACCTGGCGGTCTATCACACAGTCAAACCGGTGGCCCTGCCCGAAGACGTGCTGACGGCCATCCGCGACGGACAGATCGACTGGATAACCTTCACCAGCGCATCGACAGCCGTGAATCTTCACGAAATGTTGCCGGCGGATTTGCGGGAAACCGCCGGGAAGATTTCGCGGCTATCGATTGGCCCGATCACTACGACGGCACTGAAAGAGTTGGGATGGCCGCCGACGGTTGAAGCCGACGCCCACGACATTCCGGGCATGGTGGAAGCTTTGGTGGAACACATCGGCAAGAAGTAGCGTGGAATTTCCAATTTCCAATTTCCAATTTCCAATTTCCAATTTCCAATTTCCAAATGCGCTATCCCGCGCCCACTTGATAATTGAAAATTGAAAATTGAGAATTTACTTATGCTACGACAATCTGCGTCAGCGGATTCTTCCATTCCGCATGCTGCTCATCGAGCATCCCCATTTCCGACAGCGCCAGCGCCAGGTTCGCCCGCACCGCCATCGGATCAGCCGCCGGGCCAAGGTCACGGACCAGCGCCTCGACCGTCTCATCAAACCGCGAACTTGCCGCCGCCGATGCCAGACCGCGATAGCGCGCCATGACATCCTGTGTCACATGAAGCGCCACAGCCAACACCGGCAGAACCTGCTGGTGATGTTCCAGATCGAGAGCCGTGGCCGCCAGTCGCGCAGCCGCGCCGACGTGATGCGGATGCAATCGCAGCACCTTCATGAAAGCCTGTTCGGCCTCCTCGGAACGATTCAACGTGCGTGCAATCAAGCCCAGTCGGTAATGCACTTCAATATGCGAGGGATGCGCCTTGGCCGCCGCCGTCAGTTGGTCGTACTGCATTTCCAGCAGCCGCGTGACGCTTCCCGCACTGGTGGCCCAAAGCGCCAGATCGACCTGCAGCGCGCGATCGCGCAGAGAATCCGCAAGATTTCCCGCCAGGTGCGCCCGCGCCATCATACGCAGAAGCACATCGCCCAAGCGTGCCAGTGGCACGAGCGACTCGGCAAACTTGGCCGTGGGCCGGCGAAGCTGGCGCGCCTTGGAGACGATCAGTCCCGTTTGCGCCGCCAAGAGCGTTTCGATATTGCCCAGCGCTTCCTGCAGCAGTTCGATGGCCAGCGCGAACCGCCCGTCACGCAGATGGGTTTCAATCGAAGCAATCAGTTGTTCCATGCTGTTGGCGGGAAGCTCGTCGGCGTCAACAGGGGCGTCGAGACCTGCCAGCCGAGCGCTACGGTCGGTCGCGTGATCGATCGAGGTCTGGCCGAGCAATGCATCAATCGCCCCATGAAACGTATCCGATGCCGCAGCGTGCTCCGAGGTGAGCAATAGCAACTGGCCGTAAATCAGGCGATTCCACAGATCAGCCGGATCGATCCGACAGAGCCTGGCATAGGCATCGGCCGCCGCGGGCAGGTCTCCGCAAGCCGCGGACACGGCAGCGAGATTAATCAGCCGGCGCGATTCGCTGGGACGCAGAACCGACCCGTTGATCGTCACTCCGCGTGCCAGCATAAAGAGTGCAAAATTCATTCAGACTCCGAAAAATCTAGTCGCTGCGCGCGGACCTTCCGCCTGCGGGGCATCGAAAACTTCCAACTTCCAAAATGAAGCGGGGAGCGTGGCGGCGTCGGTCCTTCATGCGATGGTTCCCACCTGCCAGGACCCGCCGAATCGCGAACCGGCCATCATCAGGACCGCAGCCAATTCGCCTGTTGGCCGCAGCGCCGCAAGTCATCCGCGGCACTACTCACATCGGGCGTTTGTGCGCGGAAGTTGATGACAATTTCGCAGGTACTGGATCCGAGAATGTATCCGTTGTTATCGGTGATGAAGCGGAAAACGGATGGGTTTCTTATCGGTGTCGCCGCCGCCATTTTGACCACTTCAGGCGATCGCGCCGGCGGAGCAGCAACCCCATTATCTGAGGAATAATCACGCCTGCCACCAGCGTCGCAGCACCGACATAGGTGACGACCCACGCGGGGGCGAATAATCCCAGCGGCGACAGTGCCAGCAATGCCAGCGGCACCGTCGCAGCATCCATTTTCAGCGGCCGCCACAGAAGAATTACCGCGACAACCAGCCCCGCCGCCGCGCCCGCCGCCGAAGCGTACGTGGCCACCCAACCCGCCGACATCCCCGCAGCCCAGAACGCATGGGCCAGCAGCATCGCCAGTTGCACGATCACCGCCGTCGCCCAGATCGCCGCGCCGCACCAGGGCCGTTCCTGCAAATCCCCGAACGTGGCGAGGAATCCGAGCAACGAATACCACAAGAACACGCCAAGTAGTGGCGGCAGAAGCAATTCGATCTTGTCGGCATAAACAGGCAGCATCCATTCCAAAATGCCACGGCCCAGCAGCACGACCAGCGCGATCGCGACGAGTAGCGCAGCACCAAATTTTCCCACACGCAGCATTTGAGCCCGCGCCCGCCGCAGACGCCGGTCATTCCACGCCCCCGCCGCAACACCGTAGGCGGACGACCATAACGTCACGCCGACAAACGCCAGCAGTTGCGCAACGCGGTAAGGCATCGCATACTCCGCGGTCTGCTGCTGCGGCAAGCTCGAATTCTGCGAAATCGCTGCATCGTTTTGCGCCAGCCAGCGCACGCAGACCATCGCGATGAGTCCGAAGGTCATCGTCAGAAGCAGCCGTATCAGCGTCCACTTGGCAAATTTGGAAAGGTGTGGCAACTCCGGCATCTGTCGCGGCAACGGCTGATTACTACGCGCGTGGCGATGCAACAGCCCACCGTACACCAGCAGCGGCCCGATCAGCGACACCGCGTATGCCGCCAACAGATAGACGGCATTGCCCATCCACGCCGCAATGGCCGAAAGAACCAGCAGTAGTATCGCAGCAAAAATTTCCATGCCCGCCGCGGCCGCATAGGCACGCAACCCCCGCAACGTCGCCGCCACATGCTGATACAGTGCGAGCAACACCACCGTCACCCCGCAGGCGCCGAGCATCAGAAATTCATGCACCTGGGAAATCGCCCGCGTCGGCGGCCCCCACACCGCGTGACATGCCCATGGCGCAGCCGCAGCAAACGTGAGAACGGCAGCCCCCCCGGTCAGCAGCAGCCGCCCCCAATGCCGCCGCAGCAATCCGCCCAGTAGCCCCTCCCGTTCAAATTTTGAAGCGTAACGCTCCGCGACATCCGCCAGCCCCAGCATCACCAGCGGAACCATCCAGTTGATCAGTTCCAACCCCGGCTGATACAGCCCGAACTCCGCCTGCCCCACACTGCCCAGAATCCCCGCGACGACCAGCAACCGCAGGAACGCCAGCGCACGCGACACGAACACCGCGGGCACGTAAGACGCCGCCGAAGCACCGGTCGACTCCACCGCACTGATGCGAAAGAACCGGGAAACCAAGGCGGCATCCCTTCATCATAAGAGAATCGGCGAAAACTCCGGGCCCGTGCGACTACGGAACAACCGTCACCAGCGGATACTTGGCCACCAACTGCTGCCGGGCAAAGTCGGCTTCGTCAAAAGTCCGGTAGCTTCCCGAGCGCACCATGAACAACAATTGCCCTTCGCGCATTTCGCTGGCGATCATCGAATTGATCCCCGCGGCCCGCAGCTGATCCGCCGCCTCGCGGGCGCGCGGGCCTTCCTTGTACGCGCCATACTGCAGTGCAAAACTGGTGGCGTTTCGCCGCTGTATCGCCCGCTGCAACATCACCGCATCCGGCTTCAAGGCGATCGCCCGGTCCAGGTACGGCCGTGCCTTCTCCCACTGGCCCATTGCCTGCAGCGTCGCTCCGATGCGAAAGTAAACGGCCACCGGCGCCTGCCCCGCGGGATAGCACTCCAGCGTGCTCTTGAAGTAGTCCAAGGCCTGCTCCCAGCGCTGGCCATTGAAAGCCATCTCGCCAAGGATTCCGTACGACTTACCCTTGAGATCCTCACGTTTGGATTTGCCGATGGCGATCTGCAGATCTTGCGCCGCGCCGGGCCGGTCGCCCTTGGTGAATTCCGTCAGCCCGCGCAGATAATACGCTTCATCGAGATTCTCCGCGTTGAGATTCTTCTCAATAAACTTCGTGGCCGCGGCTTGGGCTTCATCCACGCGATGCGCTTCATAATCCGCAAACCCCTGCGCGAGGAGTTTTTTGTCCGACGCCGTCGCACCGCAGCCGCCCAGTGACCATCCCGCCATCACCAGGGTCATCGTGCCTATCATTTTCCACTGCATAAACGCTTGCCCCAAAAGTTAAGAATGGGTGTGCTCCAGAGGACATTTGTAGTCCGCCGCGTTCGTCGGTACATTCATCCGCATTCCTCATGCCACGTACGTCCTGCGAGCATCGTACATAATCCGTGGGCGCGGGCAACACTTTGCACCCGAGGGAACTCCGATGATCCTTGAAAAAGTCCTGGACCACGCCGTCGAGCATCCCAATTCCATCGCCATCGTCGATGACAAACGCACCCTCACCTACCGCGAGATGATCTACGGCGGACATCTGTTCGTCGATCACCTGCGGTCGCTCTGCCCGCAGTCAGACTACGGCGACAAGGTCGGTATCCTCATCCCCCCCACCGCCGCCTTCGCCGTCGCCCTCGGCGGCACACGCTGGGACTCCCGCATCGCCATCCCGCTCAACTACCTCCTCAAACCCGAAGAACTCGCAGCCATCGTCAAAGACGCAGGCCTCAAAGTCATCTTCACCATCGAACACTTCAAGCCCCTCGCCGAGGCCGTGGCCCAGCAAGCCGGTTGCCGCATCATCTATTTTGAATCGCTCACCTTCGCAAAGCCCGGCCTGGCCGTGATGACGTCCATCGCCCTGGACCCCGCCAATCTCCGTAAGCACGTGCACCCCATCCCGCCGCGCAAAGATGATGATGTGGCAGTCATCATGTATACCTCCGGCACCGCAGGCCGGCCCAAAGGCGTGATGCTCACCAATCGCAATCTCGAATCCAACGCCATCGATTCCTGCCAACATGCCCGCTTCACCCAGCGCACCATTTTCCTCGGCGTCCTGCCGATGTTTCATACGCTGGGACTCATGGGCAACCTGATGATCCCGCTCTATCTCGGCTCCAAGATGGTCTTCCAGGCGCGTTTTTCCCCGGTGGGCGTCTTCGAGCTCGTACAGAAGCACCAGATCGAAGTGCTGATCATGGTGCCGACGATGTATGCCGTGATGGCCAACGCGAAATCCGGAAATGCCGAATCGCTCAAATCGGTGAAGATCGCGCTCTCCGGCGGCGAACCGCTGCCTGTGCCGCTCATCGGCGCCTTTCAGCAGAAATTCAACCTGACGCTGATGGAAGGTTTCGGCCTGACGGAGACCGCGCCCATCGTGGCGCTGAGCGTTCCCTGGGCGCACAAGCCGGGAGCCGTCGGCAAAATCATTCCCGACGTCCAGGTGAAAACCGTCGATGACGATGGCCACGATCTGCCCCCCGGCGTCGACGGCGGCGAACTGTATATCAAGGGCCCCAACGTGATGAAGGGGTACTTCAACCAACCGGAACTGACCGATGAAGTGCTGCTGCCGCCGGACGCCGACGGCCTGCGCTGGTTCAAGACTGGCGACATTGCACGGCTCGACGAGGAAGGCTTCCTCTACATCACCGGTCGCAAGAAAGACATGATCATCATGGCCGGAGAAAAAGTATTCCCACGCGAAATCGAAGAGGCCATCAAACAACATCCCTCCGTGCTGATGGCCGCAGTCGTGGGTGTGAAAGATCCCCAGCGCGGCGAATTGCCGGTGGCGTTCGTACAGCTCAAACCCGAGGCCGGCCAGGAAAACTCCAACCTTACCAAACCGACCGATCAGGAAATCCGCAACTTCGTCCGCCAGAAAATCGCCCCCTTCAAGACGCCGCGCGACGTCTATTTCCTCGACCAGATGCCGATGACCCATACCGGCAAAATCCTCAAGCGCGAACTGCTGGCGAAAATTCCCCCCTCATCACTCCAAAGCTCGTGACACGCCCATGCCCGATTCGCCGCCCATTCTTCCGTCGCTGGACTTCGCACTTGCCCACGCGAAGCGCCTTCTCTTTTCTCCGATCAACAAAAAGAAGTGGCTCTGCTTGGCGCTGCCCGCGGTGCTGGTCTGCGTCGGCGAGGGCGGCACCGAATATCTGATGTGGGCCGAAGTCGCCGCCTTTCGCTACAAGGCAGACACGATCATCGACTGGATCACCCAAAACACCTCCTCGTTCTTGTCCATCATGACCGGCGCCACGCTGGTGGCCTGTGTTTTTTACATCCTTTACCGCTACATCAACTCCCGCGCCCGCTTCATGCTGATGGACTACGTCATCACCGGCCAGTCCGGCTTCAGCGCCGCTTGGAAACGCTACCGCCAGCAGGGCAACGCCCTCATGAAACTCCGCATCTACTGGGATCTGGCCATCTTCAATGTCCTACTGCTGATCGTTGTCGTCGCCGCCGCCCTGGCCTGGCCGGACTTCCACCAGTTTTTGAACTCCACGACCGGAGAATACGAAATCACGTTCTGGTCGCGCCTCGCCATAATCTTTCTTCTTCTGGCCATCCCCCTGGCCCTGATTTTCGTCTGGCTGGCCGCGTGCACATTTTTCTTCATGGCCATCCCCGTGATGTACATCACCCACATGCCCCCCTGGCCGGCCTACAAGTACGTTCTGACGCGGATCTTTTTCCCCCATCTCAAATCCTGCCTGCTCTACTTCCTCATGATGACCGCCGTTCAGATGGCCCTGGTCATTGCCGGCAACCTCGCCCTGCTCCTCATCGCCCTGCTGACATGCCTCACCGGCTACATCCTCTACTGCATCCCCGTACTGAACATCCTCCCCAATTATCTCATCAGTACGCTGATCCTCCCCCTCACCGCCTGCGAACAAACCTTCGCCCTCCGCTTCATGGAACAATTCACCCCCAATTTCCAACTCCCCTGGCCGGCCCCGAAACGCACCTGACAAACGCGGCCCCCCTTTCATCGTTCATCGTTCATAATTCATAATTTCTCCCCCGCCTTCCACTCCAACACCTGCCCATCGCGCACCAACCGCTTGCGCAATTCCTCATAACTCACCTTCTGCACCGACCGCCCGCCATCGATCGCCAGCACCGCAATCGTCGCCGAACTCTGCCCGAGAATCATGAACACCGGCTCCATGCGGATCGATCCGTACGCAATGTGCGAACTGCTCAAGCACGTCGATACCACCAGATTCGCGCACTCCTCTTCCCGCGGCACAATCGACCGGTAGCTGATCGGATACGGCGGAAAGCCGCCGATCTCCACGTTCCCTTCGTTGATGACGCGTCCATCCAGCGCCAGCCGCCGGCAATGGTGCGAATCCATCGTGTACGCCGCCAGACCGATCGCATCCTCCACCACGCGCCGCCCGCGGCACTCGTGTTCCGTCATCACATGCGCCGCAATCATTCGCCGCCCCTCGCGCACATACAACGCATGCGACCAATGGCTCGTCTTCACAAACTCATCCGCCGGCAGGCCCCATCGCCGCACGTCGTCCTGCACCTTCGCCGGCACGCGCGGATCATTCACCAGAAACCAATACATACCCGCGTTGTAGTTCACATGATCCTGGAAAATCTCCTCCCGCCGCGCATACGACCCGCAGGGCCAATCGTAATTCGCCCCGATGTGATCGCTCGATACACCGCCCCAGTTATTCGTGTCCGTCTTGCCGTTGGGCATATCCTTCGTCAACACAAGCGCATCCCAGATGCCGGTCTTGATGTATCGCAGCAACAGTTCATAACGACTGGCGTCATATCCCGCCGGCTTCGGAAAGGGCTTCTGATTCGGCCCTTCCTTGCACAGACACACGCGAAAATTGTACGCCTGTATGCACGCATCGCCCTGCCCCTGAAATCCAGGGCTCAAGTCCTGCACGCCCGCCAGCAATCCGCTGGCCGGGTTCCCTTCCTCCACATACGCATCGACCCACGTCCGAAAATTGTGATTCGGATGCCCGAAGTGCACGCCGTTGAGCGTCTCGCGATACACGCTGTTCGCCTCGCGGCCCACGTGGAACCGCACGCCCGCCATCGCCAGCAAGTCTCCCTCGTACGTCGCGTCGATAAACATTTTCCCCCGATACACCGTCCCATCGGTCATCACGATTTCCGTGATGCGGTTCCCGTCCTTCTTCACGCCGGAAAGATATTGCCGGAAGTAACACGGAATATCATTCGCCGCGCACTGCTCGACGAACCAGTTTTCCGCCACCGAAGGCTCGAATGTCCAGTGTTCCTCTTTGCCATAGACCTTACCCATCGCCCGGTAGAACTCGCGCGAAATGCCGCCGATGGCCGCCTTGTTGCCGATGTCCGTAGCGCCCAGCCCGCCAGTCGTCATGCCGCCGAGGTGATCGCTGAATTCTGCCACCACCGCAGTCTTGCCCATGCGCCGCGCCTGAATCGCCGCCGCAACGCCCCCGGAGATTCCCCCATACACCACCACATCCGCCTCAATCACCCGATTATTTTGTTGTACAGGATAGAGATATTGCAGACCCGGAAGTTCCAACTTCGCCATGAATAAATCCTTTCGCCAGTAACCCGAGGCGAAAATCTTATCATAACTACCGACGAATCACCTTTCTTTGTGTAAACTATGCGACCTTCATTTATCAGGAGCATTCGTATGGCCTACGTTCCCGCCGCCACCCGCTACAGCGCCGCCTCAAAGGCCTGGTTCCGCCGCTGCGGCCATTCCGGTTTGCTCCTGCCGGCGATCAGCCTGGGATGCTGGCACAACTTCGGCGGCGCTGGAACCGATGCTGGCCATCACGCCGACGAAACATCCTTCCAGGAAAATTGCCGCCAGATGCTCTTCACCGCCTTTGACCTGGGCATCACCCACTTCGACCTCGCCAACAACTACGGCCCACCGCCCGGCTCCGCCGAACAACGCGTCGGCCGCATCCTCAAGGAAGACTTCGCCAACCATCGCGATGAACTGATCATCTCCACCAAGGCCGGCTACGGCATGTGGTCCGGCCCCTACGGCGACTTCGGCTCACGCAAATACCTCCTCGCCAGCCTCGACGCCTCGCTCAAACGCCTCGGACTCGATTACGTCGATATCTTCTACCATCACCGGCCCGATTCCAGCACGCCGCTGGAAGAAACGATGTCCGCACTGGACACCGCCGTGAAGTCCGGCAAGGCCATCTACGCCGGCATCAGCAACTATTCCGGCCCCGGAACTGCCGATGTCGTCGCGACCTGCGAGCGGCACCATTACCCCAAGCCCGTGATTCACCAGCCCGCCTATTCCATGCTCAACCGCGGCCCGGAATATGATCTCTATCCCGTGACCGAGCGTTTCGGCGTCGGCGTAATCGCCTTCTGCCCCCTCGCCCAAGGACTCCTCACAAACAAATATCTGTCCGGCATCCCCGATGATTCCCGCGCCAGTTCCGCCGCCGGCTTCCTGAGGCCCGCCCACATCACCGAAGACAAAATCGCCCGCATCCGCAAGCTCAACGACCTCGCCCAGGCCCGCGGCCAAACCCTCGCTCAAATGTCCCTAGCCTGGGTCCTCCGCCTCCCCGCCGTCACCACCGCCCTCATCGGCGCCAGCCGCCCCGAACAAATCAAAGACAACGTCGGTGCCATCAACAACATGGCGTTTACGCCAGAAGAACTGGCCAAGATCGATGCGATCCTGAAGTAGACTTAATGCGGCAAAAAACGGAAGGCCTGTCAGCTTCACCCCCGCTCATTCTGAATTCAGAACTCTGAATTCTGAATTTCCCGCCGCCCCTCACCCCGCACACGCGGCCAAATACTTCCGCACCGTCTCCGCCAGCCCAAACTCCAACGCATCCGCAATCAGCGCATGCCCGATCGACACCTCAAGCAACCCCGGAATCGCCCGCACAAACGTCGGCAAGTTGTGCAGATTCAAATCATGCCCGGCATTGACTCCCAACCCCACCTTTTGAGCGCGTCGCGCCGCATCGGCATATCGTTTCACCACCGCATCCCGCGCCGCTCCGCCCTTGGCATATTCCGCCGCATACGGCTCCGTGTACAGCTCGATCCGATCCGCCCCCATTTCCCTCACCAATTCAAACTCCTGCGAATCCGCATCCATAAACACGCTGACCCGCGCCCCCAGCCCCTTCAACTCTGCGATCACCTCCCGCAGCCGCGTCTCATTCCCCGCCACCTTCCATCCGCGATCGCTCGTGAACGAATCGGGATCATCCGGCACCAGCGTGCACTGCGTCGGCCGCACCCGCTGAATGTGCGGCAAATAATCAATGAAAGGATTCCCCTCGATATTGAACTCGGCCCGCGGATAAGTCTTAAGAAACGCCGCCAGCAGATCGACATCATTCGGTCGGATATGCCGGTGATCCGGTCGCGGATGAATGGTAATGCCATGCGCCCCCGCATCGAGCGCCAGCTTCGCACAATGGACAACATTCGGAATGTCCAAAGCTCGCGTATTGCGAATGGTCGCGACCTTGTTCACGTTGACGGAAAGCTGCGTCGGCATGGAAATCCCTTCTTCAGAACTCAGAATTATACGCTTTGACCGCAAATTGAATACGACCCCTCGCTCACATTTGTGGCCATTTGTGATCATTTGTGGTCCCGTCCCGTCGTCTCCCGCGATCTGCCAAAAGAGCATCCCATCGCCCCGAATCGACCCGCCGGCGAACATTCCCCAATTTGACTCTTTTGTCAGGATCAAGTAGAAAGCCCAATGGAAATGTGTATTTCCCGCCGCTCTGGAATCGGCGACGCGGTCAGTTTTCCGGGGTTACACAGGAGCTTTTGCCATTAGCCAGCACGGTTTGCGTTGCAACGAGCAGATTCGTATCACACCCATTCGATTGATCAATGAGGCCAACGAGCAGGTCGGCATTATCGCGACCCTCGAAGCGCTTCGCCTGGCGCGCGAGGCCGGCCTCGACCTCGTCGAAGTTTCTCCCCAGGAGAAGCCGCCGGTCTGCCGCCTGATGGATTACGGCAAATGGAAATACCGCCAGCGGAAGAAAGAACAGAAAGCCCACGCCGCGCACGTCACACAACTCAAGGAACTCCGCATCAAATCCGTGCGTATCGACGATCACGATCAGGACACCAAGCTCAATCACGCCAAGGCCTTTCTTGAAGAAGGCCACAAAGTTCAGTTCAACCTCCAATTCCGTGGCCGCGAGATGGCCCACATCGATCTCGGCCGCACCCTCATGGAAAAATTCAAAGCCGATCTCGGCGAACTGGCCAAGGTCGAGCGTGAACCCAAACTCGAAGGCAAGCGGATGATCATGATCCTGGCCCCCAAAGGGCACTGACCCCGCGGTCAGTGGTCCATGGCCAGTGATTCGTTGGGCCTCCGCAACCCGATCCGTAACCCTGAGAGAATCTCAATTTGCTGGCTTCAAAAGGCTTTCGACAGCTGTGTGCAGGATTACCAACGGACTACTCCTGGAAGCTTTAAATACGTGACTACCCACGCACCGTGGCGGCGGACTACAATGTCATGATGCTCCCCTTTGCTGTTCATCCCCTCGCCTTCGTCCTCGGCCCGCTCGATTTCGCCGAGCCGATCTGGCTGCTCCTTCTCCTGCTTCTCATTCCCATCGTCTATCTCTGGAAAACCTCCCGCGTTCCGGCTTCGAAATTCCGGCGCGGCGTGTCACTGCTTCTGCGAAGCTCGCTCATCCTCGCCATCGTCCTGTCCCTGGCGGGCACGCGCCTCGTCTGGTTCAACCACGGCCTCTGCGTGGTCTTCGTCATCGACCAATCCCAATCCGTCCCCGGGCCCGTCCGCGAAGTCGTCCGCGACGCCCTCGCCCGCCAGATCGACAAGATGCAGCGCGACGATCTCTTCTCCATCGTCGAGTTCGGCGGCGATTCCGTCCTCTCCTCCCTCCCCTCGCCCAAAGGCCCCGTGCCGCAACCCACCAAGGTCCTCGACACCGGCCATACCGATATCGCCCGCGCCCTGCGCCTCGCCATGGCCACCTTCCCGCCCGACCGCCAGAAACGCGTCGTCCTCTTCTCCGATGGCAACCAGAACGTCGGCGACGCCCTCCGTGAATCACGCATCGCCGCCATCAATGATGTCGATGTCGATGTCCTCCTCCTCGCCGCCAAAGCCGGCCATGAACTGATGGTCGAACAGGTCGTCACCCCGCCCCGCGTGCAGAAGGATGCCAACTTCGTCGTTCGGGCCATCATCTCTTCCGATATCGAACAGGATGCCAAACTTCAACTCATGCGCGACGGCTCTGCGATGGGTCAGCAAATGCCCGTGCACCTCAAGCCCGGCAGCAACGTTCTCGACATCCCTGACTCCCTCTCCGAAGGAAATTTCCACGAGTATTCCGTCACCGTGAGTCCCAAGATCAACGAAAACGACACCTTCAGTGCCAACAACACCGGTTACGGCTTCACACAGGTCGACGCCCCCGGCAAAGTCCTGCTCGTCCGCGGCAAAAGTACTTCGAACGATTATCTCACGACCGCGCTCCAGCGCCCGCCTGCAAATCTCACCGTCGAAACCGTCGGCCCCACCGGCCTGCCCGCGGCCGTCAAGGATTACGCCCCCTATGACTGCGTGATCATCGACAACGTCTCCGTCGCGTACATGTCCGAATCACAAATGAGCGCCGTGCGCGACTGGGTGAAAAACCAGGGCGGCGGACTGGTCCTCATCGGCGGAAACGATTCCTTCGGCCCCGGCGGCTGGAAAGACAAACCCATCGAAGAAGTCAGCCCCGTCTACATGGACATCAAACGTAAAAAGCATCTCGCCTCGCTGGCGATCGTCGTCGTGCTCGACAAATCCGGCTCCATGGGCGCCCCCGCCAAGGGCGGCACCCTGTTGGAAAAAATGGATCTGGCCAATCAGGGCGCCGTCGAAGTCATCAAGGCCCTGACCGAAGTCGATGAAGCCATGATCGGCGCGGTCGACACCGAAGTGAAATGGATGGGCGACGCCCGCGTCGTCCCCATGACCGGCGCCAACAAAGCGCATCTCATCTCCAATACCCTGGCCAACCGCGCCGGCGGCGGCGGCATCTACTGCAAAACCGCCCTGGCTCATGCCTACAAACTCCTCAACTCTCCCAACGTCAACGCCATGGCCAAACACGTCATCATGTTCGCCGACGCCCAGGACTCCGAGCAGCCGGAAGATTGCGTCGCCATGGCCAAATCCATGTTCGAAAAATACCAGATCACCACTTCCGTCATCGGCATGGGCACCAAGTCCGATCCCGATGTCCCATTCCAGCAGGAAGTCGCCGGCCCCAAGGCCGGTCACGGACGCTGGGAAATCACCGATGACGTCATGGCCCTCCCGCGGATGTTCGCCAAGGAAGCGTTCATCGTCTCGCGCTCGGCCTACGTCGAAAAACCCGAGGGCATCACGCCGACGCTCTACCAGTCGCCGCTGCTCGAAGGATTCCTCGGCGCCAAATCCACCGGCGATCAAGGCAGCACCGGCGGCGTCCCGCGTCTCTACGGCTACGTCGGCGCCACGCTCAAACCCCGCGCCACCCTCGCCATGCACGGCCTCGAAGCCGACGACCCCGTCCTCTCACACTGGTCCATCGGCCTGGGCAAATGCGTCGCCTTCACCTCCGACGATAACGCCCACTGGGGTAAAGACTGGGTCGCCTGGGACGGCTACGCCAAGTTCTGGGCCCAGGTCGTCCGCTGGGTCGGCAAGACCGCACAATCGAACAACATCTCCACCACCACCGCCATCGAAGGCAGCGAAGGCCGCGTCATCGTTGAAGCCCTCGACGACAGCGGCAAGCCGCTCAACAACCTCGACCTCAAAGCCAATGTCTCGCCGCCCAACCTCAACACCAATCTTCCGGAAGTCCGCCTCGAACAAGTCGCCCCCGGCCGCTATGTCGGCCGCTTCAACGCCACCAGCACCGGCACGTACCTGACCTCTGTCTTCGATGCTGGCAGCAATTCCGAAATCGCCCGTGGCGGCGGCGTACTCTCCTACCCGCCCGAGTACCGCGACCTCGTCCCCAATGCCGCGCTCCTGCGAAACCTTGCCGAATCCTCCGGCGGGCAATTCCTCACCGATATCGACGCCGTCTTCCAGCACAAGCCCCAAGCCGTCCGCACCTTCTGGCCGCTGTGGCAACTTCTGCTGGTATTCGTCGCCTCAGCCTTGTTCCTGGATATCGCCTGGCGCCGCCTCAACATCGCCGACTGGTTCCGCCGCACCACATCGACCGCCTACCCCACCTCCGCCATCGCCGGCCAATCGCTCGGCGCCTTCCGCAGCATCAAATCCGGCCGCAGCGACGTGCAAAAACAACGCGAAACCCTCCGCCAACGCATCGAAACCCGCGCCCAAACCGCCCCCCCCATCCCCCCCACCGCCACCGCCGTCCTCACCGATTCCGCCAACAGCGCCGCACCAACTTCAACCCCCTCCGACGCCACCAACCCCACCGCCACGCCACCCCAACCTCCCGCCGCCGAAGGCTACGCCAACCGCCTCATGGTCGCCAAAAAACGCGCCGCCCAACAAATCAAAGATCAATCCACCGACGGCAGAAACTAGAAGTTCGCAACCGGTCATTGGATCACAGATCTCGCCTTCCAGCTTCTTGCTTCTGCTCATCGACTCATTGTTTCGGTGGTCCGACCGGAAACCCATTGCCTGAGTATCTCCTCCAATAACGCCGCAGCGACAATGCCGGAAGGACAGCACTCAATGTGGCAATGGCCCAGAATGGCACCTGCCCATTACCACGCCCATCACAGTAGAACCCAGCCCACCCGCGATCGATGGACAAACTCCCCCACGGCTGCTGCGGTCCCGTGCTATAGCTCAGCAGGGGTGGGTGAACAACTCGCCCATCTAAAATTTCCTGCCCCATCGTATCGCTGATTTCGAACAACACCACACCCATACCCCCGGGACGTGTGGTGATCCACCATTCTTTCTGAACGATCTTTGGAAAGGGTTCAACACTCCTATCCCACGGGTGCGTCAGACGCACGAACGAGACAGATACCGAGTCGTAGCACCAGTAACTACGCACCCAAATGGCTAGCGCTGCGACACATATGAGTAGCAGTAAAGAAAGGAGTACGCGGCGGGCCCAGCGGCGAGCGGTGTAGAACATCGACATGCGGGCATGATAACACTGCCGCGCGCGTCAGCAACCGTCGGTCCGACCAATCATCGAACTCAAGGGGCAAGGGATTGGATCCGAAGCGGTGAGAGTTCTGCGAACGGCAAACGGTAGATCGTAGACGAGAAGAATGTGCCAAAAGAAGAATGGTGCATCAGCCCAATTCCTCATTTCACTCTTCACTATTCTTAATCCACTATTTTCAATCGCGCCTCTGTGAAGTCTCCGTGTCTCTGTGACTGTGGTGAACGTCTTCGCGCCATTCGTACAGTCCCCGCCCGGCTCCGGTTATAATGCTCCCCATCGGAGACCCCGTATGCCCTTTGCCCGGCTATCCTTCCTCCTCCCCCTCGCACTCCTTACCAGCGCCTTAACCGCCCAAACCTCCGCCCCCGCCAATCCGCAAAAACTCCCCCTCGATCAGCGCTGGTTCTACCTCCCCACAAATATCCTCGTCGATGCCAATCTCGAAAAAGCCGCCGACCTTTTCACGCGCGCCGAAAAAGCCCACTACACCGGCGTCCTTCTTTCCGACTCCAAGTTCGGCCGCCTCGATACGCTCGATCAGCACTATTTCGACAACGTCGCCAAACTGAAAAAACTCGCCGCCGATCACCACCTCGAACTCATCCCGTCCGTTTTTCCGATAGGCTGGTCAAACGACATCCTCGGCCACAATCCCAATCTCGCCGAGGGCCTGCCGGTCAAAGACGCCCTCTTCCTCGTGACCAAAGGCGAGGCCCGCCCCGCCGCCGAACCCGCCGCCCTGCTCAAGGGTGGTGACTTCGCAAATCTCAAACAATGGGACTGGCACGACCCCGCGATCACCGCCGATCCCGAAAACAAAGCCGCACGCCTCGACGCCGCTGTCGCCAAGGGCGAAAACGCCCGCATCGTGCAAAAACTCGCCCTCACCCCCTTCCACCAGTACCGCTTTTCCATGCGCATCAAGACTGAACAATTCCGCGGCAGCCTCCGCGCCAACTTCCTCTACAAGTCCTCCGAAGGCCAGCTCGATGCCCTCGATTTCCAGGACTGGTCCATCAAACCCACGCAGGATTGGACCACGTACACCACCATCTTCAATTCCCTCGATCACAGCGAAGTCTCGCTCTATCTCGGCTCATGGGGCCCGCGCGCCGGCACCGCCTGGCTGGCCGACGCCCAACTCGAAGACGCCGGACTCCTCAACATCCTTCGCCGCCCCGGCACACCGCTAGTCATAAAGACTGAAGCCGGCGCACCCCTCATCGAAGGCCAGGACTTCGCCCCCGTCAAAGACCCCAAACTCGGCGTCGTGCCCTGGCCCGGCGAATACGATTTGACCCACGAACCTCCCGCCATCAAGCTCCTCACGCATCTCCCCGACGGCGCCAAGCTCCGCGTCTCCTTCTATCATCCGGTGATCACCAGTTCCGGCGCCGTCATGCTCTGCCCCTCTGAACCCGAAACCGTCGCCCTGCTCCGCGATCATGCCCAGCGGCTGCACAAACTCTTCAACGCCAAACAGTATTTCATGGCCCACGACGAAATCCGCTGCATGAATTGGTGCAACGCCTGCCAGCGCCGCATGCTCACCCCCGGCGAAATTCTCGCGGACAACGTCAAAACCTGCGCCACGATCCTGAAAACCACCGCCCCGGGATCCACCCTCTACGTCTGGTCCGACATGTTCGATCCCCACCACAACGCCCGCAACAATTATTACCTCGTCAATGGCGACCTCGCTGGCTCCTGGAAAGGCCTGCCCAAGGATGTGGTCATCGCCCTCTGGTACCTCGACAAGCGCAACGAATCCATGAAATTCTTCGCCGACCGCGGCCACCACATGATCATCGCCGGCTACTACGATTCCGACCCCGC
Source organism: uncultured Phycisphaerales bacterium (assembly GCA_903845195.1). Taxonomy (GTDB): domain Bacteria; phylum Planctomycetota; class Phycisphaerae; order WQYP01; family WQYP01; genus CAIMWO01. The sequence goes on along the minus strand of CAIMWO010000032.1, from coordinate 3,311 downwards.
CAACATGAACAAGTGGCTGGATGCCGCCGGAAAATCGAAAGGCGTCATCGGTACCATTTACACCACTTGGGAAGGCAACTACAAACAATTGGAAGCCTTCGAACAGATCGTCGACCAATACCGCAGATGAATTATTCGCCGCTTTCCATTACAACAGAGTCATGAACATCGCCCGCATACCCGCCCTCATCGCCGCCATCTGCCTCAGCATTTACTGGGGCTACGTGCTCATCAAGCTGGTGCGCCTCGCCCGCAAGATCGGCAAAGATCCCAACGCCCTGCCCCGCGAAACCGTCGGCCAGATCATGCGCATCCTCTGGTATCCCGACATCCTGGCCCTCTTGGCATCGCTCTGGATTTTCGCCATCGTCAAACCCGGCCGCGTGCAGGCGGGTCTCGCCCACACCTTGTTCGCACCCTTCTGGCAACTTGGCGAAGGGGTCGAACCCCACGCCCTCCTCTGGCAGATCATCGCCGCCCTCGCGTCAATCCTGTGCATTCTCGGCACCATCGCCACCTTCATCTGCTGGCGGAAAATGGGCCGCTCCTGGCGCATCGGCATCGATCCCGGGGAAAAACTCGACCTCGTCTGCACCGGCCCCTACCGCTACGTTCGCCACCCCATCTATGCCATTCGCATGGTCATGGATGTCTGTGCCGTCCTGATGGCCCCCTGCGGAATCGTCCTTCTGACCGCCGCCATCGACTTCCTTCTCCTCCAGATCGAAGCCCGTCGTGAAGAACGGTACATGGAATCCAAGCACGGCCGCATTTATGCAGATTACAAGAAATCCGTCGGACGTTTCGTACCCCGGGCCTTTGTCGGGTAGAATACCTCCCGTGGAATGGGATCCCACGGTGAGGAATGTGTGTGACTCAGGTCGCTGTTACGCCAACTTCAGATACATCTTCCGTTGCGCAGCGCGGCGGCCAGGCCGGAGCGACCGTGCGCCTTAACGCCTTCCAACTTCTCATGCGCCGCTGGTCCACCTTGCATCCGTACAATGCCGGGCAGGTGATGCACCTTTCCGGCGCTCCCGATCCCGACCGCTGGAAACATGCCGTCGAAACCGTCATCGGCCAGCTCGGCCTCGGCGCCCCGACCTTCTCCCACAAGAATTTTGAAGTGCGCTATTCGCCCGTATCCGACATCGCCATCGAGCAGACCGCCTCCGATTTCCGCGACTTCGTGAATGAAGAACTCAACCGCCCCTTTCCTCCCAATGAATTGCCGATTCGCTTTTGCATCCTCCCGCGCTCCGACGGCACCCATTATCTCGCCGCCTTCTACGATCACTGGATCGGCGACTCCCGGGCCATGCGCGATCTGATGCAGCGAATCTTCCTCCAATACGCCAACCCCGAAGCCGCCGCCCGGCTCGAACCCCTCACGCTCGATGCCCCGGCATTCGACTCGCTCTTCCGCCATCACATGGGCCGCCTCCCCCGCTCCGCTTCCATCCGCGAAAGCCTCAAGAACATCTGGCATCACCGCCACGCGTTCCGCCTGAACCTGAACGATCCCCTGAACTTCGATTCACGCTACATCTACAGAACACTCCCCGAAGGCCTCATCGAACGCGTTTACCAATTCGCCAAGTCTCACAATGCCAGCGTCAACGACGTATTCGTCGCCGCCCTCGGCCAAACCATGGGCCAGTTCACCGCCGTTGCCCGCGGCACCCGCATCACCCGCAAGTTCCACTTCAAACGGCAAAACGTCGGCATCGGCACCATCGTCGATATCCGCGACGCCGCCAAAACCCCGCTCGACCGCGTCTTCAACCTCTACCTCTCAAGCTACACCGTCATGCTCGACTACGCCGAGCTTTCCCCGATGGACAAACTCGTCGAACAGGTCGCCGCCTACACGCAGCGCGTGAAGAAACGCTTCACGCCGGTCAAAGGTTACGCGGCACTGGTCATGGCGCGGCATTGGTGGGATCTCTACAAAAATCGCCGCTACCAGGCCCAGTTCTTCCACAAAACCGTCCCCGTCGCCGCCGGCATCTCCAACGTGAACATGACCAAATCCTGGGCCGATCAGCCCTACGATGCCTCCGACGATTCGCCGCAGATTCTCGATTACCTGCGCATCAGCCCCACCGGGCCGCTCCTGCCGCTGGTCTTCACGCTCACCACGATCCGCGACCGCCTCAGCCTCTGCGTCACCTACCGCTCGACCGCCTTCAGCGATGAAGTCGCCGGCAAACTCGTCACCGATTTCATCCGCCGCCTCTCCGAGATTGCACCGTGAATCCCGCGCGGCAGGCGATCCGCTCCACACGCGCCGCGTGTGCTGCGCTCTTCCAGACCGTTTTCCCCGACCAATGCTGGATCACCGGAACACCCCTCTCCGCCGATTCGCCGCACCTTTCTCCCGAAATCCGCGAGCAGATCGCCCGGGAATCGCTGACGAATTATTGCCGGCGCTGCGGCTCCACGGTCGGTCCCTATGAAAGACATGATCGCCACTCGCCCTGTCTCCGCTGCCCCACCCGCGACATAGGCGTCCACACACTGGCCCGCGTCGGCCATTTCGCTCCGCCCCTGTCGCGCCTCGTCTACCAGATCAAATTCGCCGGGCGCTGGGAACTTGCCGCCGTCGCAGCACCGTTTCTCTTCCAGGCGCTCACAGCCGTTTCCGAGCAGCAGCAAATGCCGATTGACACCCTCATCCCTCTGCCCCTGCACTGGCGCCGCCGCCTCAAACGCACGTTCAATCAATCTGAAGAACTCGCCTGCCACCTCTCCGCCCTGGGTTCCTGGCCGGTGCGCCAACCCCTCCGCCGCGTGAAGTCCACCGCCGAGCAATCCGGCATCCATTCCAAAACGCAGCGCCGCGAAAACATGAAAGGCGCCTTCATCTGCCGCCCTGATCCATGGCTGTCCGGAAAGCACCTCTGGCTGCTCGACGACGTCTGCACCACCGGCGCCACCCTCCACGCCGCCGCCACCGCCATCCGCAAACTCGCCCCCGCCATCCGCCCCGCCTCCATCAACGCCCTCGTGCTCTGCGTCACCGACCACCACGGCACACCGCACGTCGAAGAACTCGACGCCGATTCCGTGCCGGATGATCACCCCGTAACCAGCATCCGTGATTGTTGAGTTTCTATTCTCGAAGCGAGGTATGGCATGTTCGAGACTGTACAAGTGGCGTGCATGAACTTATCCGGATCCCACTTAAATCTCGCGCGCGGTACGGCGCATGTTAGGTTGCGCACTTTCACGGAAGCGGCGATGCTTAAGCCTCTGCAAGGAGGCGTCTATGAAAGTGGATTGGAAAGACCCGGGCGATGCGGATCGTC
>CAIMWO010000031.1 GCA_903845195.1 uncultured Phycisphaerales bacterium | reverse complement strand
CGCGGCGCTTGATCCAACCCCCATTCCATACCATCCAAATATTTTCCCTCCAGCATTTCTGCTTCACCAGGTCGAAGATCACTTCGGGATCTTGTCCCAGGTTGAGTTCGACCTTGTCGCCGATGGGGATGTATTTGAGCGATTGTTGCGTGAGATAAGACAGGCCGCCGCGGCCGTTCTCGCGGAAGATGCGGAACACGCCATCCGGCAGAGGCGATTCGCCCAGCTTCGACAGGACATCATTCGTCAGCAGGTACATCCGCACCAACTGATCACCGTATTCGACCGGACGATAGCGATATTGAATTTTCACCGGAATGTCTTTCGCGTCCAGCGAACGCAGACGCTTGCTCCAGCCGTTGGGGATGGTCTCGGTGCCTTCGATACTGAAAATGAAGTACTCTGACAGTCCTTCCTTCACAATGCCTTTTTCACGAAGTTTTTCTGCGTCATCCCACCCGGCGCCCCCAGTAGCCGATCCATCCGCACGATCAATCATTTTTCGCATTGCCTGACCATAAAATTCCGCTTTTTTTGAATCTGAGAGCTCCGCGGCCTCCTTCATCGGTATCTGCGCCAACTGTGCGATCTTCTCTACCAGATTGACCTTGCCTACCACCAGGCGCACCGAGGCATCTTCGTATTCCTCGCCGCTGTTATTGAAGACGCGTACAAAACCTTCCAGCCCCACTTTGGTTTCCCCGGCGCCGGCAATCAGTGCGTAATCCGCGCTCCAGGTGATTCCACTCGTGAAGTAGGTGATCTGAATCGTCGCTTCACCATCGATGCTGCTCTTCACGTTCCAATAGAGCATTTGCGGCTTGTCGTGCGGATAGGTCGTGTCCGACACTTCCAGCTTTCCGGCCTGCGTCAGAAACTTGAGTTCCACACTGGTCGGATCGATCAGCGTGTTGGCCCAGGAGAATTGCAGCGGATTGTTGCCTTTCTTGAACGTGACGGTCCGCGTCTCGCGAACCAGTGTCAGGTCCTCGGAATTGTAAATCGTTAACTGGACGGTGTTGCGCTGGGGCACCGTCGAGAGGTCCACATTGCGCGCGTGCGCCAGGGACGCCATGCCAAGCATCACCAGCATTGCAGTGAGATAGCTCATCCAGCGCATCGCAAACCCTTTACTTCATCTTGCCGAGTTCGACGCGATTCTGCTTGACGTCCTTGCCTTGCCGCGTCACGACCTCGAAGGTGAATCCTTCCTTCTTGCCCGGGTCGACGCTCACGGTGAACTCGGGCGTGCAGTAGTCGAAGAGCCGCAAGGCCGGCAGATCGGAGAGGAAAGCCACGTCGCCGTTAAAGCTTCGCCGCACTTCGACTTCGATGGCCTTGCGGGTGTAGTTGCGAATCCGCTGGGCATAGAGCACGTGGTCATCCCATCCCGAGACGGTGGAAATCACTTCGATCTTCAGGGCCTGATCGTCGGCGCGCTGGTAGATCTTGGCATCTTGCAGCCACATCCAGATGTTGTCCCGCCAGCACTTCAGCTTGATCAATTCGAAGATCACTTCGGGATCGCGCCCGAGGTTCAGTTCAATTTTGTCGCCGATCGGAATATACTTGAGGGACTGCTGCGTGATGTACGAAAGCCCACCGCGGCCGTTCTCGCGGAAGACGCGGAACACACCATCCGGCAACGGCGAACCGCCCAGCTTCGATGGCACATCGTTGGTCAGCAGGTACATGCGCACCAACTGGTCGCCGTACTCCATCGGGCGATACCGGTACTGAATCTTCACCGGCACGTCACCGGCTTCCAGCGAACGCAGCCGCTTGCTCCAGCCGTTTGGAATCGTCTCGGTGCCCTCGATGGCGAAGATGAAGTACTCCGACAGGCCTTCCTTGACGATCTGCTTCTCGTGGGCGGCGCTCGCCTTTCTACCAGATGCCCTCATTTCGTCGCCTGTGGCAATCGCACCCTCCAAACCGTCGCGTTTGTACTTCTGAGCCACATCCTTCCCCAGCCGATCGATTTCATTCATGGGAATGCGCGCGAGCTGGGCGATCTTCTCGACCAGGTTGACTTTGCCCACGACGAGGCGCACGGAGGCGTCTTCGTATTCCTCGCCGCTGTTGTTGAAGATGCGGACAAAGCCTTCCAGACCCACTTTGGTTTCATCGGCGCCGGCAATGATGGCGTAATCCGCACTCCAGGTGATGCCGCTGGTGAAATAGGTGATTTGAATTGTCGCTTCGCCGTCGATGTCGCTCTTGACGTTCCAGTACAGCATTTGCGGCTTGTCGAGTGGAAAGGTCGTATCAGAGACTTCCAGCTTTCCGGCTTGCGTCAGGAATTTGAGTTCAACGCTCGTCGGATCAATCAGCGTATTCGCCCACGAGAATTGCAGGGGATTGTTGCCCTTCTTGAAGGTCACGGTGCGTGTCTCGCGGACCAGTGTCAGGTCTTCCGAGTTGTAGATCGTGAGTTGCACCGTTTTGCGTTCCGGAACCGTGGAGAGATCCACGTTCCGCGCGTGCGCCAGCGTTACTGCCCCCACCATCACCAACAGACCCGCCAAGTATTTCATCCACCGCATTGCAAACCCCTTTTGGCTACTGGCTACTTACCCATCACCATTCGTTTTTCAGCGTGACGTGCAGCTTCTTGATGATCTTCTCCGCCTTGCCATCCTTGGCACGTGGAGGCAGCTTCGCGCTGAACACCTGCAGGTCCGACGTCGATTTTTCCTTGTCCGGGCCGCTGTCGAAGTTCGTCTCCTTCCCCAGTTCCCACTGCACATCGCGCCCGGTGTTGCCGATCAATTCGTTACGCACGTAGGCGAGGCTTTCCGCGACGTTCAACGTCACAGCCTGCTCCTTGAAGTTCTCGATCTCGTACTTGACGATGATTTCCTGGTCGTAGAGGTTCCCAGCGATCTTGTGCCGCTCGTTCTTGTCGATAGTGCGCTTCACCACGATGTCCTGGGCGAGCCCCAGGTAGAGCTTCATTTCGTCATCGATGGGCGTGAACTTGCCCCAGTCTTCGCCCAGGAACGTCGTCGTCGCATCCCCCTCCGCCGCCTTGGCATCCTTGGGTGCAATGAACATACGCACCTTTCCAAACGGAAGCGGCGCGCCGCCCAGTCCTCCCGCTCTGTCGTTCTTGATCACGTAATGCATGGGTACACGCAGCTTGTTCTGCGGCCGGTCCAGATAATCGAACTCCGCTGGGTTGCACGTGTAGGTCTTGGTCACCGGCACGTTGAGGAACTTGTCGACCAGCACTTCCTTGGTTTCGTTGAGGCCGATCGGTTTCATGAACTGCTTGCCATAGCCGGCGTAGAGCTTTGCTCCGCCGTCGGGATCGGCGCCGGAAAGATATTCCTCGTTGGCAAAGTTTTGCAGGCGCATGAACTCCTGCAGCGTCAGCGTCTTTTCATCATTGCTGGCGACCGCGCGGTAATTGAAACTCTTGGTCAGGTTGCCCAGCAAGTAGCTGATCCGTACCCGCGCAGAGCCGGAATCGCTCGATCCGACCGACCACACCAGTGCCGCCTCGTTGGGCGGATAGCTGACCGAGAGTACCTTGACGTCCAGCTTCTTATCGCCGTTTCCGCCGGCCGGACCGATGACGCGAAACACGATGGTATTCGAGTCGATCTGCGTGTTAGCCCAGGAAAAGTCCACTTGGTTCACACCTTTGACCAGCGGAACGATTCGTTCCTCCTCCACCAGCGTGGCGTCCGGATTGTCGAGTTGGATCTCGACGCGTTCGCGGACCGGAAGCGTGATCAGCTTGATCCGCCCCTGGGCCAGCGGCAGAAACGTCGCTACGCCCGCCACCACCATGGCCGCCAAAACGCCCCAACGCACGGGCCTGTTCACGCGAATTGCTCGTTTCATCGTCGATCTCCGCAAAGGAAACCCAATTTGACCGTTCCTGTATTCGTCTTGAGACGCCCCACCGGCGCGCGGGTTCCCCATATTTTGGATTCTTGCGGAATATCCCCAGTGAAACGAAGGTCGTCGATTGCCTTGAGAGCGTTTGAGGTGCAGGCACGGGAGTGGGCACAACCGCACTTGTGCAAAAATAGCGGACGCGCGGTTCTTTGCCGCGCGTCCGTAAGAAATGTCTGATTACCTTTGGGAGTCGCTGCCCAACTTTATTGCTAGACAGACGACCTAATCCTTGAGGATGGTGATTGCACTGAGGCCGGTGATCCAAGAGGTACTGCCGTCGACGGCAGTGATTTCGACTTTCAGTGCGGTGGTTTCAATGCTCGGGAATGAGAGCCAGCGGTAGTTGAAATGCCAGGATTCCCAGGCGTGCATGTTATCCCAATCGGCGGTGAACTTGATGGGTTTCCAGGCGACGGCGGGGTCTTTTTCGTTGGGATCCAGTGCGAGCAGACGGAACTTGTCGGCATTGGAATAGAGGAAGACTCCGTCGAGTTTGTGGGCTTCTTTCCAGACGAGGGAGTAAGAGACCGGGGCCTTGTCGCTGACTTTTTCGGTGGTGGTGAAGGCCACGGATTGGCCTTTTGTAAGTCCTGCGGCGTCTTTGACGGCAGAAGCGGGCGCGGCGGAACCGGTCGCGGCGGAGGTGATGCTTTCAAGACGATTCTTGTAGGCGTTGAGATAGATGAGATCCGCATCGCCCTGGGTGCGGACGTCCTTGTAGTAGAGGGCTTTCACCGCGATGGTCTTGGGGAAGGTGGCAAAGCGAAGGTGCTGCGCGGGAGAAGCAAAAGTGACTTTCTTCCAGTCGGATTGGTCGAGGACGGGATCCGGGATGGCCTTTGCGTCGCCGGGAACGTAGAAGAGCTCGCCACCGTTAACGGAACCTTTGGGATCGGAGACGTCGGCGGGAGTTAGCGACAGGGCGCCGATCTGAACAGGGGCTTTGAAGACGAACAGGAAGCCGCTGGTGGTCTTCTTGCCGGCTTCTCCTGCAGGAATGGTCAGCTGGTGATCTTTCCAGTTTCCGGAGTCGGGGATGAGGCCGAAGGTTCTGCGGACTTTCCAGAAGTCGACGGGTTCAGCCTTGCCGCTGGTTATCTGGCGGCAGGCGTCAAAATCGATGGCGTCTTCAGTGAAGGCGGGCGTGAAGGTGGCGAAACGGTCGAGGTGGGTTGCGGACTTGTCAGCTTCGGCCTTTTCGTCGGCGGAAACAACCGCGGTGAGCGTGGCAAGCACGACGGCCGAAAGGACCAAGGATCGGGACGCACCGACCACGAATGACTTAAGTACGCTCATGTAATTTCCTTGCAAAGTGAGATGCCCAAAGCCCGCCAAACCGGCCTGCGTTATTCGAGTAGTTAACGTGCGATGGCCATGAATATTTCCCGCGAGGGAACAAGAATTCCTGGAATTCATGAATTTCTTGAAACAACAGGGCTTGCGCTGCTCAATGCGTATCCATAGAGGGTAAACGCAGAGTTCTTGCGCGATAGTACAGCCCCTTGCCATCTGAGCGACGCGATCTGATTCAAGTTTAAATGGTTATATAGAGCCGAGAATATGGGTTGCGCCGGGGACGTCCTGTTCCCATTGCGCCTGGACCATCAATTCCTGCGGCTCGGCTTCTCCGGCGCGCTGCCGATCGATGGCTTCGATACAACGCGCGATCACCTGCCGCACATCGAAGCCCAGACGCCGGATGGGTTGCCCGGTCATCGCGGTCAGGGGGAAATTGGCGTGAGCGACAACATCGACATCCTCACCCACCCGCACCCCGGCTTTCATCAAGCCGGCAATGGCGCTTTCGACGAGGTTATCATCAGCGATGATGAGGGCGTCTGGCCGACCATCCTGCGTGCCGCGCATCAAGAGGTCGACGGCGTTGCGGGCGCAGATGGGCGACCCTTCCCAGACATATTGCTGCCAGTAATCCCGAATCATCATGCCGCGCGCTTCGGCATTGGCGGCAAATGCGGGATTATCACTGAACGTCGCCAACAGGCCGGGGGCCGCCAGGATCGCCAGGCGTTTGCGCCCGCGCTTGGCCAGATAATCCAGCGCCATCTCCACGAATGACTGGCCGTCGATATTGACGTTCCAGAGTTTCAGCGCAGGATTATTGGGCGTGGACATCATGGCTACCCGCGGAATGCCGGGCTCCTGGATCAGTGGAGTGCCTTCGATCAGGTGGGGCGAGGAGGCGAACATGAGCCCGGCCAGACGATGCTCACGAACATCGCGTAACAGCGACTGGTAGGTCTCGTTATTCGGAGTGCCGTCAATGATGTCGTAATAAATGGGAATTCTGCGCACCTGGGCTTGCTCAAAGGCGACCGCCTCGTGGGCCACGGCACTCCAGAGTTTGGTCCAGGCGCCGGCGCCGGGGTGGTGGGGAAAAACCAGCGCGTAATTATTCAGGAAGGGCGGTCGGTCGGCAACGAACGTTCCGAGGCGGCCGCGGGATTGCAGAAAACCATCCTGGGCCAGATTATCGATGGCGCGTTGGAGCGTCACATGGCTGACCTGGAACTGTCCCTGCAGCTCGACGCGAATGGGAAGGCGGCTGCCGGGGACGAGTTTCCCTTCGGCGATCTGTTGGCGCAGCACGGTAATGACTCGATTCCGAGCCACCGATCGTCTTTTTTTCACACGTGTGTTGCCAGCCATAAGAATAACAACTGATATGCCGCGATGACCACGTAAACTATACATCCAATTCGTGCGGAGAGTAAGGCCCAAACGGGAGAATTTCTGGGATAAGGTCGTTGAAAGCCGGTGGTTATATAGGAAATGATGATGCGTCTATAAAGTATATTACTGCAAGCTTAGAGCAGCCCAGACGTTGATACACAAAGATGGACAAGTCATGACGTGACACAAGGCAAGCAGGAAGGACTCGCTCGGGTGAAGCGCACCCCGTTGAGGAGGTATTGCTGTGATCAAACGCTGCGTAACAGGGGTGCTGTTTTTATTGGTCATGAGCCTGCCGGCGCTGGGGGCACTACCCAAGGCGCCAGTGCTTCCGCCGTCGGGACTCGATGCGGACGGCGGAGACGGAAAAACCTATCTGGAATGGAATCCGAACACGGAGTCCGAGGTCACGGGGTATAACGTGTACCGCTGGACCGAAGCGGATGAGAAAAACAAATCGCGGCTGAACAACCAACCGATCGCAGGCACGACCTTCACGGACACAACGGCACAAAATGATACGGGTTATGCGTACGCGGTGACGGCAATCAGTCCGGCCGGTGAAACGCGGCCATCGTCGCGAGCGCTGGCGAAACCCTCCAAAGTAGCGCCGGCGAAAGCGTCCAACGGCGCGGCGAACATCAAAAAGACGGAATGGCGCAGCGAAGTGCAGTTCGGCAGTGCGATCACGATCAGTTTCGCCAATGGGCACTCGCTCGTGTTCGACATCGACCGCATGAAATGGCGCGACTGGCTGACGCCCGACGGCCAGCACCTGGTGAATCCGCGTCCTTACGGCAACCCAATCGACCTGGGAAGTTTTGACAATTTTGGTTTTGGCGCGATGGAGCCGGCGACGAAGATTTCGCCCGTGGCGCCGGCGCGGATCAATCTCAATTACGCGCCGGAATTTGAGGGGCGGATCGCGGGCAAATGGCTCGGCTCGGAAGTCGATGGGCAGCGGGTCACGCTCACTTATCGCATCCCGCTGTGGGGTCCCGGGCTGCCGCAGGATGCCAAGAACGATACGTGGATCTGGGCGAAAATCCGGGAGACGTGGTTTCCTGTGACGAGAAAGATCAGCGGAACGACATACAGCGGCCTGGCGCGCCGGGTTGAAATCATCATTCCCAGTTATTACCAGCAGACCGGTTTTTCGCTGTCGCTTAACGACGCATTCGGGATCGATGGCAGTTGTGACGGGGCGACGACGTATCGCACGCATTCGTGGTCGAAGGTCGGCCCGGAAATCATCTCATGGAAGCGCGGGGAAAATGGGACAGAGCACGGGAAGGTACGGGAGGGAGGGAATTTCCATCCGACGGAACCGTGCCTGCAGACTCAGCCGTTTGTGTTCATCGATCAATCCAAGGGAACGCTGATCATCGCGCCGCGGCGGCAGTATTACGGCATCCTGAGCAAGCTGACCAATTATGCGGATCAGGGCCAGGACGGCATCTGGCCGAATTTTACGATCGATATGGCGGGCAAGGATGGCCCGCAGGCCGTGGACACTTTTGAATATCTGTATTCGCCGGACCGGACGCTTGAGGCGCCGCAACGTTTTCTCGATGCGCGTTTCTATTTCAATCGGCGGATGGCGGCGTTGTACGATTTACCGCCGTACCTTCCAGCGGCGGCGCGATCCTCAACGCTTTATTGGGGACAGAAAAATGCCGTGGAGGGCGCCGTATCGCAGGCGAAAACCTGTGCGGACAACGGCGTGGATCTCTTTTTCTTCTATCACCCGCTCTGGTTTTCGGCATCGCATGCGATGGATGAGGAGCATCTGACCGATCCGCAGCAGGAAGACAATCAGGTGATCCGGCAGATGGCGGCAGCATTTGCGGCCAAGGGCGTGAAGATGGGCTACTGGATGCGGCCGGACTTAATCATGTCGCCACGGGCCAATGCGCTCTCGGACGCCTTTTACACGCCCTACTATGGATACAACAATCAGGTGATTCCGCCGCTGATTCCGCTGCTGGAAAAGCGTGGCATGCCGCTGATTCGATCGCACGAGGAGTGGATACGCAAGGGTCGCGACGGAACGTATCCGGCGGTCGCGAATTACTACTGGACGCCGATGAGTCTCACCGGCGGCTGGCTGGATCAGATGGTCTGGAACACGTTCAAGATGTCGGCGCAACTGGGTTGCCGGACGGTCTTTTTTGACGGCGGGTACGGTGGGATGAGCGGCGTGGATTACACGTCGGGCCATGCGGTGGCGGTGCAGCCGTACTGGTGGCGCATGTTCCGTCTGGCCAAGGAGGCGGGGCTGGAGATCAACGGCGAATGCAGCGTAAGTTGGGGTGGAGCGCACGATTTCGGCCCGGTCGGCAACGAGGTTCGGGAAATGCCGTGGTGGTTCGCCAACGGCACGGCGAACCCGCCGAAGATTTCGGGGCAGGCGGAATCGGGCATGGTGCGGCACCGGTTGCACCAGGTCTATTGCGAGGTGGAGATGCCGCCGAATTCGGATGCCGAGGAGCATGCCGCGACACTCTTCTTCGGGAGCTTTCGCAAGGCGCACGGCGATCCGGAGCGGATCGTGCTCAAGAATCTGCGGCTCGACAACGGGCATTGGATTTATGATGGAGTGGACTGGGAATACGCGGACGGCAAGCGCGTCGAATATCCCAACAGTTACAAAAATCCGTGAGTGGTCAGGAATCAGCAGTTCGTGGAACGGAGGATAATTCATGGCGATCCATCGCAGGGTATATTTCCGCAGCGCGATTTTGTCGCTGGCCTTTTTGGGCATTGCAGGGATGGCGGGGTTGCAGGCGGCAAGCCAGGCCGCAGCGCCGAACGACATATTGCCTGAGTACCACAACACCGAGGTGACGACGCTCACCGAAGATTCCGAGACGGTGCGCCTGGCGCTGGGCGCGGGGTGGGATGATGCGCTGGCCTGCCGGAGCATCGCCGGGTACCTGACGCCGTGGACCGGCCAGAAACCCGCGGAAGAAATCGATGCCCTGGTGAAGCGGGGCACTCGGATGTACGAACTGGTGAAGTGCGTAGACGACGGCATCGAGAGCGTGCGGCTGGCGCGGGATTCACGCGACGAGCCGCGGCTGTTGGAGGACGTGGCGTTTTGGCGCAATGAACTCGCTTTGGCGGCGAAGGAAGTGGCAACGTATACCCAGACCGCCGGCAAGCTCAAAGAGAAGTTGCAGGCGCAGTTGATCGAGCAGGCAGCCAAGAAGGGCATCAGTGCCGTGCAGATCGCACCGATCCCGTGGCCCGATGCCGAGCGTGAAGCGTGGCGCATGGCCGGGCCGATGACGGGCGTTCGCCTGCCGCTGAATCCCGCCGCCGATGCGCTGCCGCACATCTGGAACGACAACCTTTCGCTTGCGCCTGGGTACCTCGTGGGCAAGCTTCATTCAGCGGGCGAAAACTTCTTTTCCTCAGAGCTGCCCATCGGAGCATGGGGCTACAACTGCACGGGCAAGGGCCAATATGACTGGAAGAATTTCGATCGCAGCGTACAGATGGTGCGCGATCGCGGCGGAAAATTCCTGTTGGAACTGCCGACTCTCACGGCGATCAAAACCGATCAGCAATGGGGCGCGGAAAAATACGAACTGGGCAAGCAGAAACAGTGGATCTTACCGCTGTATGCGCCGGCACTGCCGAAGTATTTGGAGATGGATGCCTCCGCGGGTTTGGCCGCACGAAACAAGGACGGCACCATACATCCCTTCGGCGGCGTGCAACTCTTTAATCCCGCCATCGCGGCGGAATACGCCGCCTATCTCAAGGCGATGGTGGCGAATCTGAAGCAGGAAGGCCTGTATGACGCAATCGCCGCGGTCCATCTGGAACAGGGCGATGCGACAGTTCTCGGCGATGGCGCCGATTATTCCGACCTCACCAAACAGCGCTGGCAGGCCTATTTGACCAAACAGTACGGCACGATCGAAAAACTCAACGCCAACGCCGGCACATCCGCCAAATCTTTCGCCGAGATCGAATTGCCGGACTGCGGCTTCCCCAAGGCGGGTCCCCCACCGGTGTTGCAGGTGGATTACCTTCACTTTCGGCGGGTGTGGGTTCGCGATTATCTGGCGATCAAGCGGCAACTCATTGCCGCGGCATTCCCGGACAAACTGCTCATCACTGAGATGCGTCAATTCTCCGATCATGATGGCATCTCCAACAATGGCGAGGCCAAATGGGGCGGCTTCCAAGGAAAGACGGATGACTTGGCACAATGGACCAATGTCGGCGCGGAAAACGACCAACAACCGTTCATGATCCGCAGCGTCGGACCGGTGGGCTTCGGCACACGCCCCAGCGACAGCATCGAGAGCCTTTTCCGGGATTACCTCTGGATCAATTTCCGGGATCCCGGCAACCTCACCCGTTACTTCTATGATTGGGTGGCGCATGGTTACATGGATGAACAACTCGGCTGGCACAGCGTCGGCAACCACTGGCTGACCGATCAGTTGATCTACAAACTCGGCACGACGGTGGCGAACACCGCCCCGCAGCCGCAGCGTATCGGCCTGCTGCTTCCGCGGACGACATTCGACCTTTCCGAAGGCACGATCTATCACGAGTACCTGGGGTGGGATTGGTTGCTCAACGCATCGAAGCTTTCCTACACGCGGATCGATGAACGTTTCATCCGCGAAGGCGGGCTCAAGAAGATTCATCTCGACGCGCTGGTGCTGCCCGATGCGCACGCGATGGATGCGGCGCTGGCCGCGGAGATCGCACGGTGGACTTCCGAAGGCGGCCTGCTGATCGCGTCGCAGGTTCCGGCCAAGATGGACGAGTACGGTCGAAAGCTGAACAAGTCTCTGCTGGCGGATGTTCTGGACGCCGATGCGGACGGAACCACCAGCGAGGCAGTGACGAAAACGCCGCTGACGATCACCATTCCGAAGGGAATTTTTACCGGTGGCGATCCGAAATCGACCGATCGCAAGCCGCCATTTACGGTGCTCAAGCCTGGTCTGGCGAAGGTGCTGGCGAGTTACGAAAGTGGCAAACCCGCGATCACCAGCAACACCTACGGCAAAGGCCAGGGCGTGTTGATGGGGTATCCGTTCGGCGTCGAGGCAGTGCAGGCGGATCGCACGAGCATTACGTTCTATCGCACGTACTCGGGATTTGTCCGGGAGCCGCAGTTGGTGGCGCGGACCGCGTGGCTGCGGCAGTTCATTGTGGATCAACTCGGCTATCAACCGGATTACGCGGTGGAATCCGCGGATGTGGAACGCTTCAAAGGCAAGGAAGCCAACGCCATGGGATTGAGCGTACCGAAGGGTATGTCGCAGGAAGCGAGCGACTGGTATTACGTCACCACGGTGGGCGATCCGCGACCGAGCCACGAAATTGAGCTCGATCATGAAACGCCAGATATGGCGCTGCGCTTCTTCCCGCGTCAGCGTGCGGGCGTGGCGACGATGTACCTGGGCATTTCGACGCGCGAGGTGCATTACATCAGCCCGCGCGGCGCGGTGGATATGCTGCTGTCGAAACACAGTTATACGTGCCGCATCAACAATCCGAAGATTCAGGCGATCTGGGATGTGGCCCGCAACGTGCCGGTGGGATTTGAACGCGACGCGACGGGCGTTCGGTTCACCATTTCCTTGCCGAGCGGGCACATCATGATGTTGGCGTTGAGCGAGACACCGGTGGTACAGATGTTTGCGCCGGCGGCCTTTCCGGGCCGGGAAAAAAATGCCGTTGTGGCGGATTGCGTGAAACTCGCCGGCGAGGCCAAGCCGTCGCCGGAAGTCTCGAACCTGACGCCGGGTCAGATTGGTCCGTGGCTCAAAGGCCTGGCGGAGAGCAAACAGTCCGTGCTCATCTGCTATGGCGATCCGCTGAATAAGGCGACTGCGGAGAAACTTGCCGCCGTGCTGCGCGAACAACTTCAATTGAACGTTTCCACTGCCGAACAGACCGCCCGCACCAAAGACGAAGATCCGACTCACACTGAGCACTGGGCCGACGCGACGATCCTGATCGGCGACGAGTGGACGAATAATGACCTAGCGCTGGCCGGCGCGTATTGGAATTGGGGCAATCATTACGGGCCGCATCTGCCGTTCACCGCCACTTATGCATGGCCCGGCAAGGGGCGAACCGTGGTGTCACTCTCACGCCGCTATGCGCTGATTACCAATCAGGGCTGGCAGGTGGGCGGTGGCCGGGTGGGCGCGGAATACCGCGTACTACCGGTGAAGGATTCGTATGGAAGCCTGCGGCGGAAGTTATATATCGCGGGCAATGGCGATGATGCAGTCAAGGCCGTCGGCGCAGTGATCGATGAAATCGCCACGACCAAGAAGTGACGCCACAAGCGCCCCCTCGCTGGAAAATGCGGAATCATGTATTCTGCCGCTCAGCGAGGAGATCCATTGCATGAAACGTTCGGAAATTAATCGGCATATTGAGTTCGCCAGTTCCTTCATGGCCGAGCACGGGTTTCGGTTGCCGCCGTTTGCGTTCTGGTCGCCGAAAGACTGGTGGCAGGCGGGGCATGAGGCGGATGAGATTCGCAGCCGGCGGCTGGGCTGGGATGTGACGGACTTCGGCTCCGGCCGCTTTGAACAGGTCGGCCTGCTGCTCTTTACCCTGCGCAACGGCCGGCTGGACGATCCCGCCAATCGCAAAATGTACGCGGAGAAAATTATGCTGGTCCGCGAGGGCCAGGTGACGCCGTTTCACTTTCACTGGCTCAAGACCGAAGACATTATTAATCGCGGTGCGGGGGAACTGGTCGTGGAGTTGTATAACAGCACGGCGGACGATCGGTTCGCGGAAACGCCGGTGGAGGTCAGTTGCGACGGGGTGGTTCGCAGGATCAAGGCAGGCGGAAGCGTCACGCTGCATCTCGGGGAGAGCATTACGTTGACGCCGCGTCTGTATCATCAGTTTCAGGCGCGGCCCGGAGCGGGCGTCGCGCTCATCGGCGAAGTTTCCAGCGTCAACGATGACGCCACCGACAACCGCTTCCATCAGCCGGTCGGCCGATTCCCGGCGATCGAAGAAGATCAGCCGACGACACGGCTGCTGTGCAATGAATATCCGGCGGCAAGGTAAGTGTGATGAAAACCAAGCGCGTAAATCCTCCGCAAGCCGTCGTCGCCGGGCATGTCTGCCTGGATATTCTCCCCTCGTTTCCCGCAAGCAAATCCGGCGGTGCCGTGAAACTCGTGCCCGGACAGCTTTTCAACGTCGGCCCCGCCGTGCGCGCCACCGGCGGCGCGGTGCCCAACACCGGTCTGGCGCTGCATCGCCTCGGCGTCTCCGTAACGCTCATGGGCAAGATCGGCGATGACCTCTTCGGCACCGATGTGCTCAACATCATCCGCAGCATCGATACACAGCTTTCCCGCGGCATGGTGATCGTGCCGGGCCAGCCGACCAGTTACACCGTCGTGATCAGCCCGCCCGGTGTCGACCGCCTGTTCCTGCATTGCCCCGGCTGCAACGATACCTTCGGCGCGGCCGACATCGACGCGCAACAGCTTCGCGGTGCGAGGCTTTTCCATTTCGGCTACCCCCCGCTGATGCGCCGCCTGCACGAAGATGACGGACGCGAACTGGCCAAGCTGCTCGCCATCCCGCGGAAGATGGGATTGACCGTCAGTCTGGATATGTCCCGGCCGGACCCGTCATCTGATTCGGGACGCGTGAACTGGGAGCGATTGCTGGCGCGCGTTCTGCCATTGGTGGATGTGTTCCTGCCGAGCGTCGAAGAGCTGCTCTTCATGATCGACCGCAAACGCTACGACGCGCTCATCCGCGCCCACGGCGAAATCCGCGTCGCGCGCGATATCGATGGCGACCTGCTTTCCCATTTGAGCAGCCGACTGCTCGAGATGGGCGTCGCCGTCGTCATCATCAAGCTGGGCGACCAAGGCCTCTATCTGCGGACGAGCGCAAGGAAAGAACGCCTTGCCTACATGGGCCGGGCCCGCCCGGACGCCTTGCCGCCCTGGCTGAATCGCGAACTGATCACCCCCTGCTTCCAGGTGAAAGTCGCCGGGACCACCGGATCGGGCGACTGCACGATAGCCGGATTTCTTGCCGCACTGCTACGCGGCCAGGCGCCCGAAACCGCGCTCACCACTGCCGTCGGCGTCGGCGCGTGCAACGTGGAGCAGGTCGATGCCCTCAGCGGCATCCCGGCGTGGGCGAAAGTGCAGCAACGCATCGCCCGCAAATGGAAACGCCGCGCCAGTGATCTGCGTCTGCCAATGTGGAAACACCACGCCGACGACGCGACAATGATCGGTCCGCACGATGTCGGCCAAGAGAAATAGGATGAACGTCTTGTCAGACTCAAAAAAAAGATTCGTCGGCTTCGGCTTCGGCCCCATCCAGAACGGGCTGTTCGTCTACGAGGCGTATCGCAGCGGCAATTTCCACCCGGGCGGTTTCACCATCGCCGAAGTTGATCCGGCGCTCGTGAAAGCCGTCCGCGACAACGGCGGACGTTACACGATCAACATCGCCCACGCCGATCGCATCGAGCCCATCACCGTCGAAGGCGTGACATTGCTGAATCCCACCGCGCCGTCGGATCGAGAAGCCCTGGCGCGGGCCATCGCGGAGGCGGATGTCCTCTGCACGGCCCTACCCAGCGTGGATTTCTTTGCCCGCGGTGGAGACGCATCAGTTCTGGAACTGCTGGCGAAGGGCATTCAGCAACGAGACACTTTGATTCCCGCGATCATCTACACAGCGGAGAACAATAATCATGCGGCCGAAATTCTCGGTGCAGAATTACACAAAAAGATTTCTCCCCGCCGCACGGCCGCAATCCAGATACTCAACACGGTGATCGGCAAAATGAGCGGCGTGATCACGGACGGCGCCGAGATCGCCCGTTTGAAGCTCACGACGCTCACGCCCGCGACGCCCCGCGCCGTACTCGTTGAAGCCTTCAATCGCATCCTGATCACACGCATCACGCTCCCCGGTGTCACCAGCGGCATTCCGACGTTTGTCGAGAAGGACGACCTGCTGCCCTTCGAAGAGGCCAAGCTCTACGGTCACAATGCCATTCACGCCCTGCTGGGCTACCTGGCCCATCGCCGCGGATTGCAGACGATGGATCAGCTCGCGCAGCATCCGGATTTGCTGGCCATCGGCCGGGAAGCCTTCATTTCCGAGTGCGGGCAGGCCCTGTGCCGAAAGTACGCCACTCTGGGCGATCCGCTCTTCTCGCGCCAGGGATTTCGCGCGTACGCGGAGGACCTGCTCGTACGCATGGTCAATCCCAACCTGAACGATTTGGTGGCCCGCGTGATCCGCGACCCCCGGCGAAAGCTGGGCTATCACGATCGCTTGTACGGTACGATGCATCTTGCGTTGACACGAGAAATCACGCCGACGAACATGGCTCGTGGCGCGGCGGCGGCGGTGAGGTTCTTGAGCGAGAGTGAAAAACTTCCCATCACCAGCGAAGCGGAGCTTGGCCGGCTGCTCGAAAGTGTGTGGGGCGACCAACGCGATGCTCTGGCGGCGAAGCTGGTTGAACTGACATGGAGCGCGTTGAACGCTCGCGACTGATTGATGTTATTCCTAAATCAACCGATCCAGCGCCTCGTGCCACAAATCATTCGCATCACCGCCGGATAATGGTGCCAGCACGATCCGGTAGCGGAAACGGCCGGGCTTGATCAAGTAGGGCTCATGAACGCAGGGGGCCCAACTGTTGTCGCCACCGACGCCCATGTGGCGATGATCGAGTGACAGAGTGATCGCGTCGCGCCGCGGCACGTCAATCGTGTGCCGCGCGGCAGCCAGATCTTCCATCGTGCAGCGATGGGCCGTGAACTGAAGCAGGAAATCGGAACACGCCAGCAACCCCCGACCGGCGTCATCGTGCAACGCGACCCAGCGTACATCGCACCGCCCACCGTTTTCCGTCGGGAATATGTAGGGCACAAAAAGATCATCCACGCGCGAGAACCATCGCCCAAGATGCGATGATGCCTTGCGATCCGCATAATTCTCATGCGGCCCACGCCCAAGCCAGGTGCAACGATCGAACGCTCCCGGCACATCACACCGCATCCCGATCCGCGGCAATACCGGCAGCCGCTCGTCGGCCACCACTTCGTTGTCGATAACGATCAGGGAACCCGCAAAACGATACGTGGAACGGGTGGAAAATCCGTATCCCACTTCCGGGCAGAAGACGTCTTGCAGGACGCTGATCGTCGGAACGTCGTCGAGGCGCTCGATCTCGACAGTCTGCTTCTGAATCGCCAGGCGATCCAAACCGGCAGCAAGCCAGCGGGTCTGAAAACTTGACGATCCCCCGCCGATGTCGTTATCCGTGGGGGCACGGAAAAATTGATGACGCGGCGGAGACACCAAAAGCTCGCGACCGGCATCTTTGAAGCTCACGAGCTGGCAGGTTGCCGTGTCGAACAGGCTGGCCGTGTTGCCTGATGTAATGAGCAATCGCGAGCCATCTTTATTGACGGATGGCTTGATCGTCCGTGCGGCAGCGGCGCGGGCCGGCCGCGCAAATAAATCCTTCGGCCACGCGATTTCATCAGTGGCAATCACGAATCCCGCGTCTGCCCAGGGTGTCTTTTCTTTCAATGCGTATTCCACGGTCAGAGTGAACTCTGCCGCGGCATGCGCGGCTTTGAGCGAAGGGAGTGCAATCGTCGCAGTACCTTTTTTTCCAGGTGCAATCGAGGGCAAAACCAACTCGCCATTCGCCACGACCTTGCCGTCCGACAGAATCTTCCACGTGCCCCGAACGTGCGAAAGATCACGAAATTCATAGCGGTTGGCGATTACCAATTTGCCTTTGGACAGATCCCCGGCGCGTGTTGCGATCCGTTGGTATTGGTGCTTTACTTCGAAATACGCGGGATGAAGGGAACGATCCGGCCAGACGATGCCGTTGTTGCAGAACTGCCCGTCGTTTGGTTTGTCGCCGAAGTCGCCGCCGTAGGCCCAATACTCCCGGCCATCCGCGGCCTTCACGCGAATACCTTGATCGGCCCAGTCCCAGATGAATCCGCCCTGCAGGCGTGGGTGCAGCTCCCCCGGATGAAACACCCCGGCCAGTCGGCGTCCCGTGTGCCGGTCCGGCCAGATCAGATCCCAGTATTCATGAAAATTTCCTAGTGCGTTGCCCATTGAGTGAGCGTATTCGCACTCGATCACGGGCCGATGTTCGTTGGGAAGCACGCCGAGACGGTGCATCTCCTCAGGTGGGGCGTACATCGGGCAAAGCACATCCGTCGCCGGGCCGGCCGCCGCGGCTTCATAGTGGACGAGGCGCGTCGGGTCGCGCCGCCGAATCCACGTTGCCATCGCGTCGTGATTGAAGCCGTAACCGCTTTCGTTGCCCAGGCTCCAGAAAATGATGCATGCATGATTCTTGTCGCGTTCGACCATCCGCACCGCGCGATCGAGAAACGCCCCGGACCATGCGGGATCGTTCGCCAGCCGCCCACAGGGATTCATGCCATGCGTTTCGAGATTCGCCTCATCAATCAGGTAGATGCCCCATTCATCGCACAGCTCATACCACCGCGGCTGATTCGGATAATGGCTGGTCCGCACCGCATTGATGTTCGCCTGCTTGAGCAGCTTGAGATCAAGCAGCATCTGCTCCTCGGTGATCGACTTGCCCAGCCGCTCGTCAAACTCATGACGATTGACGCCCGTGAAAATAATCTTCCGCCCGTTGACGCGGATCTCGCCCTCCTTGAGTTCGATCGTGCGGAATCCGACGCGGCAACTCTCCGCATCCAAGACCTTGCCCGCCGGATCGATCAGCGTGATGACGAGCGTGTAAAGATTTGGAAACTCCGCGCACCACGGCTGCACCTGCAGCGCACCGGACTTAACCCTCGATTGGTCCGTGCTGATCCACAGGATGTTACCCACATCCGATTCGAGCGCCGGGCCGATAGGCGCGCCAGCATTATCGTAGAGCTGCGATCGAACACGGTGCTTGACCAGTTCCTCCGGCAGAGCGCCGTGAATGGTCGTCTGGATTTCGAGTGCCCCCTCTGTGCCCTGCCAGGGCGACCGAACCAGATAATCGGCGATATAGATCCGTGGTTTGGAGTAGACGAAGACATCGCGTTGGATGCCGCTGAGCCGCCACATATCCTGGTCTTCGAGATAGCTGCCATCAGAGTATTTGTAGACCCGCGCCGCCAGCAGGTTTGGGCCGGTCTTGACCAGGGCGGTGATATCGAATTCCGCAGGGACGCGGCTATCTTTGGAAAAACCCGTAGGCTTCCCGTTGATCCACAGATGAAACGCGGAATCGACGCCGTCAAAAACCAGGAAGATGCGTCGGCCGATCCAATCGGCGGGGATTTCGAACGTCGTCACGTAACAACCGGTCGGATTTTCTTTGGGCACAAACGGCGGATCCACCGGAAACGGATAGGTCACGTTGGTATAGATCGGGCGATCGATCCCTTTGCAGTCCCAGACCTGCGGCATCTGCCAGGTGCCGGGAATGGGGATCGAGTTCCACTTGGCGGAAACAAGGGGATCGGCCTCGAACCCCGGGGGCGTCTGCTCCGGCGCGGGAAACAGCTCGAATTTCCACAACCCGTTGAGCGAGCGGCGGTTGTTCGTCTGGCGCGCCCGGGCCATCGCTAGATCACCAAAGGCAAAGAGCGGCACGTGCGGCGGGCGCTTGTTTAGTCCCAGAAGCGAAGGATTCTCCCAATCTGCATGACTCACGGTTTTATCCTTTGATCAATAGAACGAACAAACATCTGGCGCCGGGTTGAGTATCACACCGCAGAATTCCCTATCAGGCAATAGTAGCCGCTTCCGTGAAAGAGATGCAAGCTTATATGACACGAGCCGTTAGTCGGTGTAATCTGAACATGTCCCGGCCCAGGGCGTTCCGACGCAGCATATCGCTGGAGTGCCAAAGAGCCGAGCAATTTAACAAACAGGCGCAGAGGAGATCGCAATGAGCAAATCATACCATCGGCTCGCGTTGAGTTGGCTCACCTGGACCATCGCCGTGGTGGCCTTCACCGCGGGTTCTGCACACGCCCAGCAGTCCAACAACATTGGGCTGCATGCCATGCCCGCCCCCGGCGCCGTGACGATCGATGGGAAGCTGGAGGACTGGGATCTCTCCGGACAAATTGAGTGCTTCGCCAACTACCGGACGCGGAACACGTATTCCGCGAAGGTCGCGGCGATGTACGACAAGGATTATTTTTACCTGGCGATTCTGTGGCGCGATCCCACACCGCTGCAGAATATGGTGGACGCCAATTTCGAAATCGGCTCCGGGTGGAAGAGCGATTGCGTGCAGTTGCGTATGAAGACTGACCTGCCGATGAGTCTGGATTGCTGGTATTCCACTGCAGCCAAGAAATCCGTCCTCAACATTCAATACGGCTCATTCAACGACAAGAGCCCGGTATCGCAGAAGAAGCTTGCGGGCTTCGCAGCACCCAATGCGTGCGATGTCGGTGCGAAAGAAGGCTTCACCGTTGGGGAAGACGGCAAGAGCTACATTCAGGAAATCGCGATCCCGTGGAAGCTGATTACCGGGGGAAACGTTCATTTCAAGGAGGGAGGCAAGACGGTGTCCGAGCGGACGTCGTATTCGGCCGGCGAGAAGTTTCAGATGGGGATGGAGTTTCTCTGGGGCGGCCCTGACGGGCGAACGTTCCCGATTCACCGCTATGCCGATGTCGTGCGCGGGACGAATGTGAGCCGCGAATTTTTCTGGACGGCCGAGAACGACTGGGGGGACGTCATCCTGGAGCCGAAGGGTCATTTGAATCTGCCAGCTCCGGATTATTCGATTCTCGCCGGCGCATATCTCCAGCGGTCAGAAGGACCGGTGGCATTGACCTACACGATGCCCTACGACGGCTTTGCGACCCTGGTCATCGAAGATGAACAGGGACATCGGGTGCGAAATCTGATCGGGATGGCCCAGCGTGCGAAGGGCCCGCAAACTGATTACTGGAACTGCACGAATGACCAGGGGCGACTGGTGCCTCCGGGCAATTATCGCTTCCGTGGCTTGATGCACCAGGGCATCGATCCAGTGTATGAGGCTACCTACGGCACCCCAGGCGTGCCACCCTGGGACACCGGCGATGGAACGGGCGCGTGGCTGTCAGATCATACGCCGCCGCGGACGGTTGCCGCGGGCAAGGACATGATCGTGTTTGGCGCAGAGCGTGGGGAATCCGGCTATTCGCTCATTGGCGTCGATCTGAACGGCCGCAAGAAATGGGGCGATCGCACGCTGGCGGGCGTGAATTCCGTGGCAGTCGATGATCAGTATGCCTACATCTACCTGAGTGCCTGGGACATCCCACCGGCACTGGCGCGGCTGGAACTCAAGACCGGAAAATATGCACCCTATGCAACTACCAATGGGGCGCAATTGAAGGTGACCGTGGTTCGTCCGCCAGTGGAACGCAAGGAAGGCCAGACGGACGCGGAATATGAAAAGTCGAAGGCCAACGCACCGTATGTGCCGAACATTGCAGTCGGCACGGAGCGTATCGCGGTGCCGCTCGACGGGAAGATTCTGCGTTTCTACGACAAGAAGACTGCGGCGGCAGTGGAAGAAATGCCGGTAAAAGGATTGGGATGCGTGGCCGCCGATGCTACGGGCGCGTTTTATGTATGGACGGATCGGACGATCGCCAAACTCGTGGACGGAAAACTGCAGCCGGTCGTAACGGCGGACCTGCCCGAATGGGCCGAAGGCATGGCTGTCGATACCGCGGGACAGGTGTTCATCACGGACGGAAAAACACAGCAGGTGAAGGTGTACGGCAAGGACGGCAAGTTCGTGCGGGACATCGGCATCGCCGGAGGGCGGCCACGCCAAGGACCCTGGCAGCCCAACGGCCTGCTCAAACCGCACGGCATCACGGTCGATGCGCAAGCGCGGCTGTGGGTCGCGGAAGAAGATTCGTCCCCGAAACGCGTGAGCGTCTGGAGCGCGGAAGGCAAACTGCTCACAGATTACATCGGACCGACCGGGTATGGGGGCACGGGCGCCAATGCCGATCCGGCCGACAAGACGCGTGTCTTCGGCAGCGGATGCGAATTCAGAATGGACTACACGACCAATAAGGCGACCGTCGTCTCAGCCCTGGGAGCAGTCAGCGGAGACCTGATGACAGCGCAGGGGCGTAAATACATCATGTCGCCGGGTGGACGGCTGTTCCTAATGAACGGTGATAGTCTCAAGCTCGTTGCCGCCATGGGTGCTCCGGCGCTGAAAGATCTCGGCGGCTGGAAAGACATTCCCCTCCAACCGGCGCCGGCGGGCACGCACTACTACGCCAGCCTCTCTTTCATCTGGTCTGACTTGAATGACGACGGCAAACCGGAAGCGGAAGAAGTTACGACCGGCTCGCGCTGGGGCGGCTGGAAGGATCTTCAGGATCCGGTTGGCACCACCGGCTACTTCGGCGGATTCTGGCTGGATGAGGACTTCAACCTCTACGGCATGGCGCGCGAGAGTTACGGTGCCTACGGAGGCCGGGAAGAGATGCTCACCAAGGTCCCGCTGAAGGGGTGGACCCCCGGCGGCGCGCCGATCTGGGATGCCGCCAAACAGCAAGTCATCTCGGACAAAGGGAAAATCGGCGGCTGCCTCTACCTGCCCAGCCACGGGATGGTCGTCGCAGGCAGTCCGATCACAGGCGTTCGCGATGATGGCACGATCATGTGGACTTACCGTGACAACTGGTACGGCGTCCACGCGTCACACAACACGCCAATTCCCGATCGCGACGACCAGCTCATCGGCACGCTCGGCTGTATCGGCCGGGCGCAGACCGCGCTGGGCACCGTCTTCGCCATGAACTCCAACATGGGACGCATGTACCTGATGACCACGGACGGCCTGTTCGTCGCCAGCGTCTTCCAGGATTGCCGCCTCGGCAGCGATCCGTGGCCCAATACGGCTCAACGCGGCGTACCGCTCGGCGGCGTGACCATGGGCAGCGAATGGTTCGGTGGGCATTTCTTCAAGTCGGAAAAGACCAATGAGTATTACCTCATTGCCGGCTTCACCGCTTACAACCTGATCAAGCTCAACGGGCTGGACAAGTTGGAGGCCATCTCCGGCGGGCAACTGAATGTCACCGTCGACAATCTGGCTGCCGCCACCGCAATTGCACACAAGATTGCAGCCAAAGCCGTTCCGCAGGGACCGCTGGTCATTGCCAAAGCGGCGGTCGCTCCGGCCCTCGACGGCAAACTCACTGGTTTCGCCAAGGATTCCTTCGTCGAATGGTCCTCCGGGCCGTACAAGATTCGCGCGGCCTTGGCGTCGGATGCCTCGAACCTTTACCTGGCCTACGACGTTTCCGGCGATGACAACCCCATGGTCAACGGCGGCAAAGACGTCAAACAACTCTTTGTCACGGGCGATTCGGTCAATCTGCATCTCGGTGTCGATCCGTCAGCCAAGGGTGATCCCGCCAAAGGCGATGCTGCTCCCGGCGATATCCGGCTGCTCATGTCGGTTTTCGACAACAAACCCGTTGCGGTTCTTTATCACTTTAACGTTGCTCAGGGCAAGGATCCGGTGACGTTTACCTGCCCGTGGCGTTCTTACACGGTGGACAAAGTCGATGTTCTCACGGATGCGAAGATCAACATCACCCGGCGCAATGGAGGTTACATTGTCGAAGCCGCCGTACCGCTGAGTACGCTCGGCTTCGCCCCTCAGGCGGACAAGCAATATCGCACCGATTTGGGCGTGATCTTCTCTGATGCCAAAGGCGACAATCGTGCCGCCCGCGTCTACTGGGCCAACAAATCCACCGGTCTGGTGGCTGATGTTCCCGGCGAAATCATGCCTGAGCCCAGCCTTTGGGGAAAGGCCAAGATGGCGCCATAAGCGAAGCAAGGCGACATCCAGACCGGGGCATATCGGCGTATCGTTGTAATGGAGCATCCACAATGGGATACTCCTTTGCTCCGATACGCCGATATATTGTTGGATTCCAGTGAATTTGATCCATCCGGATGCAATTTCCCAACATACTGAGCGTTTTCTTTGGGTTGCGCGTGCGGGTCTTTTCGCCCGTCATGGCAGCAGGAGTCGAAATAAGTTCGACGGAGGCGGTATTCATGAATTTTGGGGTGCAGCAATCCATGACCAGATACCTTCGTCGATCCGCAGGCGTCATTCTCGCGGCTTCCGTGGTTCTTGCCGGCGTGGAGCTTGCGCCGGCCCAGCAGAGGCCACCGAAAACGCCTAAGACTCCGGCAGCAGATGCACCGGCCGCCACCAAGCCGGCGACCCAGCCATCGGCCAGTTCGCTCATCGAAGACCGCGCCGCCAAGAAACTCCTCGCCGCGGGAGACAGCCGCATTGAACTCGATCAGCCGAAAGAAGCCCTCGAACTCTACCAGCAGGTGATCGAACGCTATCCGCGCTCGGCCGTCCGTTTTGAAGCCTATATGCGGCTGGGCAAATACTATCTGGACAAGGGTCACGATCCGGCGAAAGCCCGCGGGTATTTCGAACGTACCAGCGTGGAAGAAAACGACAACCTCGACCTCCGCGGCGAAGCGATGCTGCTCATCGGGCGATCCTATTACGAGCAGTCCAAGTGGCAGCAGGCGTTCGCCAGTCTCCGCACAGTGACCATCCAATTCCCGGGAACGGAATTCGCCAATCAAGCCTACTTCTACATTGGTAACGCCCATTACAAGCTCGGCGCGTACAACCGGGCCATCGAAGCTCTCTCCAAAGTCGGAACCGCCGTATCCGATACGGAACAGGGTAAAAAAGTATTCGAGATCGGCAAACGGTTATTCGTCCGCATCACCGATCAGGATCTTACGGCCATCCCCGAAGGTACCGATGTGACCGCGAAGATCGAATCCGCCTCGGGCGATGCCGAAACCATCAAATTTACACGCGTCGGCGCCGCAAACTCCGCCACCTATCTGGCCGAGATCGATACCGCCCTGGGAGATTCCACCAAAGGTGATGGCGTTCTTCAGGTGTGCGGGACCGATACGGTCACGATCACTTACACCGACGCCCAAACCGCCTCCGGGCAAATCAACATCCCGCGTAAAATCCAGCTTCATGCGTTACATAATGGCATCGCCGATTTCATGGATGGCGCCTTCCGCGATCCGCTCAAGAGCATCGTCGTCGGAAAGACCGCCTATGTGCGTGTGATCGATCTCGACCGCGACGTCTCACCGAATGCCGACACCGTCAACGTCAAGGTGATCGCCAAGCGGCTCATCGCCAAGCCGCCTGCGGCCGCGCAAGCCAAGGATCCAAACGCCCCTTCCGCCGTTCCCACCACGGACTCCAACGCTCCGGATGAAGAGGCCAAACCGCAGTACGCAATCATCGATGAAGCGACGCTTACGCTCACCGAACGCCCACGAGAAGAAGCTGTCCAGGCCCCGCAGAATGCCGTCGACAACAAACCCAAGACAGTCCACACCGGCGTTTTCGGCGGCTCGCTGCCCATCCTGCTGGGCGATGCCGTATCCGGCGACGGCATCCTCCAGGTGCAGGTGGGCGACATCCTGGAAGTTCACTACAACGACGAATTCAACACCACCGACAAGCCGCGCGATGTGGTCGGCACCTGCCAGACCGTTACCGGCTCGCTCGGCGAAGTGAAGGTTGCCAACCAGGAAATCAAGGACCAGCAACTCGAACTGCAGACGCGTCTCAAGAAGGCCGAGGCTCTCACCAATATCGGCCGCATCTACAAACAACTGGGACTCAAGGAACAGGCCGACCGCCAATTCCGGCTCGGTATCGATGAATGCGAAGCTCTCGCGGCACGGGCCCGCAACCTCGGCGGCGAGGTGCTGGAAAATATGTACGTCCGCCTCTGGAAGCTCTACCTGGAACTCGACGATCTCGACAAGGCTGCCGCCATGTGCCTGGCGCTGGAACGGGAATTCCCCAACAGCCAGTTTGTCGATGAGGCCTTGCTGGGTCTGGGCGAAACCTCCATGAAACGCGGCGAACCCGACAAGGCGATCACGATTTTCAAGCGTGTGCTGGAACTGCCCCAGTCGCCGAAGAAGGCCGAAGCGCTCTTTGATATCGGCCAGTGCCAGGAAAAGATGGCCCAACCGAAGCTCGACGCAGGCGATAATGCCAAACCCAACCAGCAGCTCATCGAAGCGGCATTTCAAAGCTACCAGCAGGTCTACCAGAAATATCCCATGTCCGCAGTGGCCGGCGAAGCCATCGGAAAGATGGGCGATTACTATGTCAGCATCAAAGACTACGACCGAGCCACAACCACCTTCCAGCAGGCGCTCGACGAGTACCCAGACGCCCTTTTCATCGACCGCCTCCTCTTCGATTACGGCAAGTGCCTCATCCGGATGAACAAGCCTGAGGAGTCGCTGGCCAAGTTCCGCCAGCTCCTCAGCGAATATCCGCAAAGCAAATATGCGACTGAAACCCGGCAGCGATTGATTCCGTATGTTGAGAAGAAGATCTCCGGAGACTGAGTCGGTAACGACCTGGCGTCGTTCCCTGATCCGTCGTTACCCCGATCCTCGCAAGCACGCTCGAAAGGTCCAAATTCATGGCTTCAAGACTTTCGAAATTCAAGCCTCTGGCCACCGGCATGTTGGTGATGGCACTGGTCGCCGGCGGTGCGATCCTCTATCCGCAAATCGCCCCTGCGGCGGATACTCCCGACGCAAAGTCCGCTGCTCCGGTCGATCCACTCACCCTCATCAAGCCGCTGCAATCGCAGATCGCCCAGCAGGCCAGTGAAGAAGCACGATCGCCCCTGCGGCTCAAGCTCGCAGACGCGTACATGGGCCACGGCCGCCCCATCGAGGCGATCGCCGAACTGCAAACCTGGATCAAGAACAACCCCACCGGTGCGGCGCGCGAAAACGTGCTGCTAACGCTCATTAAAGCCGAGCGGGAAAGCAATGATTGGAACGCCGCGGCCAGCATCAGCCGGTCGTTCGTGCGGGATTTCCCCAAATCCCCCTCGGTCGGAAAGGTATTTTCAGGTCTCGTGGAAATCGCCCGTTATGGTCAGAACTCCCCGAGCAGTGAAGCGTCGGCGCTATCGGATTGGATTACCGCCACCCCCGGCGCGCCGGAAACGGCTATCCGTATGTTGCGGCTGGCCAAGTTGCAGGAACAGGTCGGCGCGGTAAACGAGGCCGTCGCCACGCTCCAGAGATTTGCCGCGGCTTTTCCCAATGCACCTGAAGCCGACATTGCGGCCCGTCGTGCGGCAATGCTCATGCAGGATCGATTGCGCGCCACTGCCGATGCGATCACCGCCGCACAGGCCTATATGGCGAAGAAACCCAATCAGGCCACGCTCAGCCGCGATTGGCAATGGATCGGCAATCTATGCCGCTCTATCGAAAAGCATGCTGATGCCGTCGTCGCCCTGAAAAAATCCCTTGCCGCCGATCCGGAAAACCGCGAGGCTGCCGCGCAACTGTGGGATAGCCTGCAGCGCCTGGGCGACATGAAGGAACTCGCCGCCCACCTGGCCTTTCTCGAACAGCACTATCCCGCCGAAGGGTTCCCAATAGAATGCCACATCAACTTCGGCCACATGCAGATCGACCGCAAACAGAATCTGCCCGGCGTCTATGCCGATGCCCAGAAGTTCATCGCCGCCGGCGCCCGTGTACAGGACGCTGTCGGCCTCATGGTGCATGCGGCCCAGGCCCAAGGCATCTCGCAGAATGACGTGATCGCCGCCCTCCGGCCGCTCTATGCCAAGGCCACCGGATGGAATCGCTCGGAACTGGCCCTTCGCCTGGCCGAACTGCTGCGGCACAACGGCGATCTTCCGGGCTGCCAGACCATTCTCGAAAATGAAATCAGGGACAACCCCTTCAATCGCCGCGACCACGTACGCAATTACATCGAAGGTGCGGTCGAAAATCAGGGCTGGGAAATCAACGCCAAGCAACGTACAAAGTATGACCTCGACGCGTACGTCCACAAACTCGTCGAGGCCATCAAGCCCAATGGCTTCCTGCCCGAAGTTCGCGCCGCTATGGAAGATGAAATCGGCACGCTTTCCCGCCTCAAACTCAAGGAGAGCAGCGAGTACCTGCATCAGCAAATGGATGCGATGGCTCAAACCGAGATTGGCGCGCAGGTCGAGACCGTCCGCCGCGAAGGCAGCCGGGACACCAATCGCGCCGTCGATGCCCTCGTGGCCCTGCTCAAGTCCTCCAAGGATCATCCTAAGGTTTTTGACGCGCTCAGCCTCGGGAACATCTGGCCGCTCTATGAACGCTCCGGCCCCGAAAACCGCGCCCGCGTGCTTACCTGGTGCGCTGCCGCATCCGACGCCAATCCCGGTGACGTGCGGCTCGCCGTCGACGTTGCAGGATGGTTCCGCAACGCCGGTAAATCCGCCGACGCCGTGCGCTTCTACGAACGCGCGGCCGACCTGGCCCACATCCGCAACGACGCCTGGCTTAACAACAACATCGTCAGCGGCGCCATCGGCGGAGCCATCGACGTCCTCGGATTCGAACTCAACAAACCCCAGGACGCTGAGAAGTACATCAACGCCTTCGTGCAAAATGCTCAGATGTTCCCTATCAACTCCCGCCAGGACCGCTACCGGCAACTCGGAGATTACTATGGCCGGCAGAAGGACGGGCGCCCCCAGCAGATCGCCTATTACCGCAAGGCCGCCGACCTCGGCGCAACGGGTTCCGGTTGCGAAGCCGCCAAGAATCTCATGGGCGTCCTCCCCGCTGCTGACGCCGTCGCCTATGGCAACCAACTCTATAACGACCCGACGGCCGACGGCTGGCTGCCCGAACTGGGCCTGATGCTCGCCAAACGCCAGGCCTTTGATCTCAAGGATCTTTCCGCCGCCGTCGATACGCTGGCCCGTGCCAACGAAAAACGGCTCACAGGCTTCCGCACTGACTGGGACAATTGGAACAGCATCCGTGAGATCATCGCCCTCTCCCTGGATGTGGCCGACCCGCGCCGCGTCAACGACCCGAACCGCAAGGCGCTCATCGCCACTTTCAAACCGCTCGACAGCGCCAAGGAAGATCAGCTTCTTTCCATCGGCATGCAGTGGCTGGCTGGCCAGCAACTTATGGACGTCACGCGCGAAGTCATTCGCCGCGCCGGAAATAGCGGCAACTACGGCGCGCAACTGGACGCCTTCGCCCAGGCTCTCTCGCGCACCGAGGCCAACGACCAGTATTATTGGGACCGCAGCATGGAGTTCATCAATGATGAACTGGCTCGTGGAAATAACGGCACAGCATCGACCATGCTCCGCGTCTTGCTCAAGCGCTCTTCCGGCTACAACGAAGCCGCCCGCTCTGGCGCCCGCAATCTCCTGATCAATGCCTACCGCAAGTTCGGCGAAGATCTGCTGGCCGTCGATGACAAATCCCCCATCGCCCCGCTGCTCAAAGGCGCCAGCTATCTGCGTCTGGGCGAAGAAAAGACCGCCATGGAACTCTACCAGCAGAACGCCGCGATCTTTGCCCAGAAGATCGATGAAGTACCTTCCGAATACGTACTCTTCGTCGGCAACGAACTGGCCACCGGTTCCGACACCGACCGCGACGTTGCCGAGCAGCTTCTCCGCCTTTGGCTGGCCCGCGCCGACAAGCAGTCGGGGCTGGATGCCGCTACCAAGGCCGCAGTCCAGCTCAAATTGGCAGACGTCTTCTACTACGCCCGGCGCTTTGATGTCGCCCGGGCCGAGTATCAGTCCGTCATCGATAAGTTCCCCGAGGGACAGCAGGCTATTGAGGCCCAGTTCCGCATCGGCGAATCCTACATGTACCAGAAGAACTACATCGAAGCCGGCAAAGTCTTTGAAAAACTCCGGAAGAATCGCGATCCGGAAACCGCCATCCGCGGCACCTTCATGTCCGGCGTGCTGCAATACACCTCCGGTTCCCGCGAGGAAGCCCGAAACACCTTCAAGTCGCTGCTTGACCTTTCACCCTCGGAAGAACTCGCGTCCAAGACGCTCTATCAGCTCGCCCTCATTTACGGCGACGACAACCGCTTCCGTGAAATGCTCGATATGCTCCAGGCCATCGGCCGTCTCGGCCGCGAAGGCAAACGCTGGCATACACCCGGACAGAATCTGACCATCATGATTCACGATCCCGACATGGCCGTCGTCCAGGATGCAGCGTCGGTTCCGGTCGTCGTCACCACCTCCGGCGGAGACCGCGAAATCGTCACGCTCACCGCCGGCGCCGCCGGAAAAGGCTTCTATCTCGTCGATCTCCCCACCGCGCTGGGTGCTCCTAAGGCCGGCGACGGCGTGCTTCAGGTGCTCGGCAACGATGTGATCACCTACGACTACACCGACGAATTCAAAGCCAAGTTCAAGTACGTTCCGCCTCCGCTGGGCACCATTCGCATTGCCTCCGACGCCACATTCGCCGCATCCACGACCATGATCGTCGATGAAGCGAAGAAGTCCGTCGTGCAGCGCGTTTCCCAGGACAATCGCCTCGAACGCCAAGCCGATGAAGCCAAGGAATTCCGCTCATCCGCCGAGGTCAAACCCGGCAATCCGATCTATGTCCGGGTGGTCGATCCCGATCGTTCCGTCAATATCGGCATCAACCGCGTGGAAGTGCTGGCCCACGCCGGCTCCGGCGATTCGATTCGCGCCTGGATCAACGAGCGCTCGCCGAACTCCGGTATTTTCGAGGGCACCATCCGCACCGCCGAACGGGCGCCCGAGGCCCTGGCCTCCGATACGGCCCTGGGCAAATCCGTCCGCTCCGTCACCGACGAGCACCCCGACGGGCCCTGGGAATCGCAGCACGACAACCAGCCCGGCAAGTGGATCGCCGCCGACCTCAAGGACGTCTACGCGATCAAGACTTTCACCTTTGCCGTCCCGGATGCCGCCGTACATGCACCGAAATCATGGTCGCTGGAGATGTCCAACGACGGCACGCACTGGGATCCGGTCTACGCCGGCGAAAAGAACCGCCTCGCATACGGCCTCTCCTGCAACTACGGCCCGATGCGGTACAGCCACTACGCCTGGAGCAAGGTCAAGACGCAGTTCAACAACGCCAAGCCTCCGGAAGATCTGGCTGGATATCTGGCCACGGTCGCGACCGCCAAGGCTCCCCCGCTTGACGCGGAAGCCGTCACCACCTTCGAAATTCCCAAAATCAATGCCGATCCCGAGGCCGACATCCATTCCTACGTGGGTTACTTCTACGTAAACTCGAACGGCCGGGTGACATTCCGCGTTTCTGCAGGCAAAGGCGGCAGTGTGGCGCTGGTGATCGATGGCCGCATTATCTCCACGCAGCGCGACGATTTCCGCGATGGGTTGAATGTGACTCTCTCCAACGGTTGGCATCGTTTCGCGGGATTCATTACGGTCAAACCTGACGCCTCGGAGAAGAACCCCCCCCGTGGATTTACGTTCGCCCAGGGATCCACCAATCAATTCGCACCCTATTTGACCTCATCGAATCGAGACCCCGCGCCCGTGCCGGCACTTTCCAGCATCCCCCGGGAACCGACCGTCCGCACGCAGGGCTCATCCACCACTGTTGATTTCAACGATACTCCCGTTGCAGCGCGCTTCATGCGGCTGAATATTGAGCAGTACAGCGGCGACTATGTCGCCATCTCGCATCTCTCGGTCGCAGCGTCCGATGGGAAAATTCTCCTTCCCGCGCCGGCCTCAGCCGCAGCGGCCGACGAGAATCTGCTCCACGTCTCCCCCGGTGATGTCATCTCCGTCTCGTATTCCGACCAGATCAACACCCGCACTCCCGGTGAGGCCCGCGTACTGGCCGGCAAACTCACGGCCACTTACTACAACGCCATCGTGAATGCCATTTCCTACGACGTGCACTCCGGTCCCGATGGCGTTACCCGCGAACGCAAACAGATCGCCCGGATTGATTCCGGCGAGCGCTTCATCGCCGAGATCACCGACTACGACGAAGACACCTCCCCCGCGGTGAACACCGTGCCCTTCCGCGTACGAACGGAATCCGGCGCAGAACTCAAACTGGAAGCCACCGAAACCGGCCCCACCACTGGTGCGTTCACCAAGGAAGTGGACACCGGCGACGGGCCCGGAAAACTCGCCGTCAAGCCGGGCGAGCGCATCTACATCATTTACACCGACCGCCAGAACACTAACCCCGGTTCGCGCACCGATCGCGTCGCGGAGTTCACCGTCGCCAAGCCGACTGAAGGCATCGTCAGCATCCTTCCCACCCGCGTGGAAGTGCGTACGAACCCCGCGACCGCTGGCACCCCTGGCGCTCAGCCCGAGGTGCGCCAGATCTTCCTCGCACCGGAGCCCGGCAAGCCTTCTCGTGTGGTGCTGGGCGCACCGTTGACCATCGAAGTCATTGATCCTGACGCCGCCAAGGACGCCCACTCGGCCGTTGTCGTTAAGGTCACCACCTCCGCCGGCGCCAAACTTTCGATCCCGCTCGAGCTCAGCAACGGCGCCCAGCCCGGCGGACGGCAACTCGGCACGCCGCTCGAATCCGGCCGCTTCGTCGGCCAGGCCCTCCTCGTCCTCGGCAAACCCGACGAAAACGGAAAGTCCACCGTGAACGTCCCTGTCGAAAGCGCCCGCAACCTCCTGGGCGCATGGCGCTATGCCCAGGATCTCACCGGCGATGACGGCGCCGTTCGCGTTCCCGTTCTGGCCATCAGCGGCAACGACACCATCACCGCAACCTACGTGGATAAGCGCTCCCCCGCCGGCGACGACATCACGCGCACCGCCGAGGCCCGCATGGTCACGGATGCTACGCTGGCCAACCTCAGCCGCGACGGCCGCGAGGAAATCTCTACTATCCACCTGGGCGAGAAACTCTTCCTCCGCGTCGAAGATGCCGACCGGGACCTCACTCCTGATGAGGACGAAATCACCGTGAAACTCACCAGCACTTCCGGTAAGAAGATCGACCTCAAGCTCAGGGAAACGCTCGGCCATTCCGGCGTCTTCACCGCCGAGCTCCCGACCATCCAGTCCGACAAACCCGATCCGAACACTCAAGCCCTCGAGGCACGTTTCGGCGATACATTCACGCTGACGTACGTCGATGAATTCAACACCCGTTCGTTGACGGCCATCGATCGCACCTTCACCGTGCATGTCGCCCCGGGCGCCGATGCGAACGTCACGGCATTCTCCAAACGGTTCAGCGATCAGGAACTCGCCGTCGAAACGCAGTTCAAACTC
The DNA here is from genome assembly GCA_903845195.1 of uncultured Phycisphaerales bacterium. Lineage (GTDB taxonomy): Bacteria > Planctomycetota > Phycisphaerae > WQYP01 > WQYP01 > CAIMWO01. The sequence continues at coordinate 132,133 of CAIMWO010000031.1, read as the reverse complement.
GCCGAGTGCTATTTCGAACTCTTCAAGAGCCACAACCAGCTCAAGGATGTCGCCGAAGCCAAGGAGGCTCTCGAAGCCGGCCGCGGCATCCTGGCCAGCGTCCGCGAAAACTACCGCGGCTCCAACTATGAAGCCCGCGTGCTCTACCTGCTCGGCGGCTTCCATCAGGAACTCAAAGAATTCGACAAAGCGATCGAGTGCTACCAGACCGTCATCCGCGCTTACTCCAACAACGCCTTTGCCCCCGACGCCCAGTACAAGCTCTCCCAATGCTTCGAAGACAAAGGCGATATGGATCGTGCCTGCGAAGAGTATGTCCGCCTGGCGTACACCTATCCGGATAACCCGCTCATCGCCAAGTGCATGGTCCGCCTCAGCGACTACTTCTATAAATCCAGCAAGCTCCTGGTCGCGGCCAACATCTGTTCGCAGTTCCTTCAGCAGTATCCCGATCACGAATGGGCGCCCAAACTCGCCTTTCGTCAGGGACAGTGCTACTTCAAAGCCGCCGAAACGCCCACCAAGGAGCCCGGCGCTTCGGCCTCCGATGTGAAAAAGAATTACCTCCTCGCCGCCAAGGCCTTTGATAATCTCGTCGAACGCTACACCGACTCTGACCTTCGCTCCGACGCGATGTTCTGGGCCGGCCAGAGCTACCACAAGGCCGGCGACGCTCAGTTGGCCTACCGCCGCTACCGCCGCTGCACCTGGGATTTCCCGGATTCCGATGCCGCACGGTATGCCCGTGGTCAGTTGACGCTGCCGGAAATGCTCACCGCCGCGAAGACCGACAGCGGCGACGAAAAGTAACCGCCGATATTGTAAAATGGCGTTCTCTTCTTGATCGTTGCTCCTTGATTCTTGCTGCCCCAACCGCCTCTAAGTAAGGATGTTCGTATGCTGCAGTTTATTATGGAAGGGGGATGGGCCATGTGGGTGATCACGGTCTGTTCCGTGATCAGTCTGGGCATCACCCTGGAACGCTGGCGCACCCTTCGCAAAGCCGATATCGACGCCGAAGATCTCCTCGATCGCGTATCGAAAAAACTCGACGAGAAGAACCTCCCCGCCGCCATCGACATCTGCCAGGCCACGCCCGGACCCACAGCCGAAACGCTGGCCATCGGCCTGCGCAAACTTAAGTTCCTCGAAAAAATCGGGAAGCGCCCCGAGGAAATTGAAGAAGGCATCGTCCAAGCCATGGAAGACCACGGCGGCCACGTCGTCGACTTCCTCGAACGAAATCTCACCGCGCTGGCCACGGTCGCCTCCCTCGCGCCGATCCTGGGCATGATGGGCACCGTCATCGGCATGATCAACGCCTTCGGCTCGGTCGCCCGCACCGGCAACCTGACCCCCGCTGCGGTCTCCGGCGGTATCGCCGAAGCCCTCCACTGCACCGCCGGCGGGCTGATCGTCGCCGCCATGGCTACCGTCGAATTCAACTACTTCACCACGCGCGTGAATCGTTACGTTTTGCAGGTCCAGTCGGCGGCCACCAAACTGGTCGAACGCGTTCTGGATGCCCAGGCCAAGGAAACTGAGGATTCCTCCGGGCATCCTGCGAATTCCCACGTGCGGCCCTCAAATGAGACCACTGCTGTATGAAAGTCAAACGCCGCCCACCTCCGGCACCCCATATTCCCTTCATCTCCCTGGCGGACATCGCCTGGCAGATCATTATTTTCTTCCTGGTGGCGGCCACCTTTGCGCAAAATGATTCGCTCAATCTCGACAGCCCCAGCAGCACCAATGATCCGTCACCCTCGCAATCCAAGACCATCACCGTGCAGGCCAGCGCACAGGTCGTCACCGTCAACGGTGAAATTGTCGATTTCAACGCTTTGCAGGACCGCATCAAGGCCCTGCTCAGCACCACCAAGAAAGATTCCGAACGGCTGGTGGTATTGACTGCCGCCGACGATGTTCCCTTCCAGCGCGATGCCGACATCCTGTATGCCATCCAGAAGGCCGGTGGAATCATTGTCATGTCAGAGGAGGGTTCCGGTGAGAATCCAAAAGAAGCGAACTGAACCGGTCAAGGAAACCCAGATGGTTTCCCTGGCCGACATCGCTTTTCTCATCATCTTCTTCTTCCTGCTCACGTCGACGTTCATGCGCGATCGGCTCGTGGTGGCGTTGCCCAAGCTGCCGCGAACCAAGCAAACTGAAACCCCCATCAGCGTCGCCATGGACAAGGGCGCCAAGCTGTTCCTCAACGGCCAGGAGATGCCCTCCGCCGAATCACTCGGCATGGAACTCAAGGCCCTCCTCGTCGACAAGAAGACGCCCAAGGATTGCGAAGTCCGCTTCCGCTGCGATAAAGATCTCAAATACAAGGATTACCAGAAAGTCTACCAAGCCATCGGCGACGCCGGCGGCATCATCGCCATCGTTCACGAAACACGTACCCCCTGACTCCGGAACTTCCTTTCGAGGCCCGTTATATGAACAGCACAATGTCCACCGCTCGCAAGCAAAACGCCGCGCGCATGATTCAGCAGCTCTCCTCACGCGACAGCCTCATCTGGCTCAGCGTGGCGCTGGCGATTCACGTCGTCCTGCTGCTGGGCACCTCCACAACGTACATCCATGACACGTGGATTGATCCCAAAGGCGCCGCCGAACGTCTGGCCGCCGCGGAAAAGGCCCAGGCGGACGCCGCCACCGCTCCCGCCACCCGCGCCGCCGATACCACCAAATCCGTAACTGCGGCCCCCAAGGCGCCGGCCCCCACCCCTGTGGAAGCGAAAGACCCCCCCAAGGAAGTTATTGAAAAGGTCATGAAGAATGATTCCGCCACACCGGACGAAATTAACAAGAAGACGCCCAACAAGGTCGACGACATGATGAATAACCTGCGCTGATCGCCAATCCGCGTCCCTCACCCGCAAAAGAGAGTTTTTTGCAGTTTGAAAACGATACAACTTCTTCGCTCCGCGACCGCGCCATCAACGCTTTCGTCGATTACATCGACCTCACCGCCACCTTCGTCATGCGCATGCTCGGAGCCGTCGGCAGATTCATCCTGCATTCCGTCTTCGTCCGCGGCATTGAGTGGAACATCCTTCGCCCCGACGCCACGCTCTATGGCCAGAAAAATTCCAAATTCTGGCACGGCTTCACGATCAGCCTGCTGGCGCACATCCTCTTTGCACTGGCCTTTTACCTCCCCATGATGCTCCGCGGCTGTGATTACTATTACCTGCCGGCCGGCGGCGGCGGCGGCTCCATGGCCGGCGGCTCCCGGCAGCAGGAAATCATCCGCATCATCAAGAAAAAGAAACAGAAGCAAGTGAAGTTCGTCACCAACAAGTTCAGCCCCATCAAGTTCACCGTGCCCAAGATCGATGACGCCGCCCGCGAAAAAGTCGACGAAAAACTCGAGGAATTCTCCAACCTGCAGTACAAGGCCGGCGCAGAAGGCCACGGCGAAGGCACCGAAAACGGCGACGGGCCCGGCAGCGGCATGCTCGGCCGCGGTTCCGGCGATGGCGCGGGCTTTGGCGTCGGCCGCGGCAATGGCGTCGTCCGCTGGATCCGCCTCAAATATGATGGTGGAAACTGGGACTCCAACATGGGCAAAGGCGCCGACTACAACCTCCTGCTCGAAGTTCACGTCCGCACCGCCGCAGGCAGTTCCAGAGGCTGGAAAGTCGCCGACAAATCCGAATACAAGGAGATCGACGGCCTCAACTCCTTCCCCAAATACGCCTCCCCACCCATCGTCTACATCACCGGGGCCAAAGACCTCAATACCTCCTCGCGGGAGGATGCCACCCTCCGGCGTTACCTCGTCGACCGCCACGGCATGATCTTCGCCGACGCCTCCTCGCCCGGCTGGGCACAACATTTCCGCCGCCTCATGTCCCGCGTTCTGCCCGACGTCAAACCGGTCGAAATCCCGCTCGATGACGAAATCTTCCAGGCCCCCTATCACCTCAGGAGCTTCCCCTTTACCTCACCGCACGAACGGCCTACCGTCCCCTGGGGCTGGAAAGTTCAGGGACGTTGGGTAGCATTCCTGCACCCCGGAGACATCGGCGACGCATGGAAAGACGGCCACAGCGGCATCGAACCCTCCGTAGTCGAAGGATCTTATCGCCTGGGACTTAATGTGCTCTATTATTCCATGAACAAGTACGCCGCGTGGCTTGAGGAGAACAAGGTTCACCAATGAAATCCTTCCAACGCCCCCCTACTATTGCTGTTTTGCTGACGCTCCTTGGAGCGTCGATGCTCATTCCCTTGCCACGTACCGCGAGCGCCGACGAACCCGGCGCCCTCAGCGCTGCGCGTTGGAAAAATCTCAGTGAAATAGAATTCGCCGAGCTCAAGGCCGCCGAGGACGTCTTCCGCAAGAAAGCCTCCTTCACCGCGGCGCGCAACTCCTACGAAAAATTCATGAATGCCCACTCCAAGAGCGATGTCGCCACCTACTGCCAGCTCATGATGGCCGAATGCCTCCGCCTTCAGGGCAAGCCCAATCTCGCCGTTTCTGATTTTCAGTTCGTCCGGGATATCGCCCCCGATTCCGATGACGCCAAGTGGGCCTACCTCCGCATCGGCCAGTGCTATCGCCAGTCGGGTGATGTCGAAAAAGCGATCGTCATTTATAAGGACCTCTTCAAGAATAACGGCACGCACCCCACCGCGTTCCACGCAGCGCTCGAGCACGTGGCCATTCTTGAAGGCCAGAAGAAACTCCGCGAGCGCGTCCCCGTCTGGGAAGAATTCATCGACCGCTTTAACAAGAACCGTTTGGATGGCGATCGTTACCGTGAGGCCGCCGAAGGGCTGGCTCGCGAGAAACTTCTGGCCGGTGATGTTCCCGGCGCATATATCCTGTACCGATCCGTCCGGCAGGAGTCCGATGCGCAGCGCATGTTCGTAGGCAACGGCGAATCGGTCATCTACGATCTCAACACCAAGGAACTGGCCGCCCGCCGTGACAAAGTCGCAGAGCTTCTTTCCAACACGGTCATGGGCTGGCTTCACGAAAATAAGGATCGCCCTTACCACGAAGATCTGACCCGCGGCGTCGTCAACATCTTCCAGACGATCGGGAACACCGACGAAGCCGTCAAGCAGGCCCTCGAAGCCCGCAAACTCTATAGCAACGCGCCTTGGACTTACGGCCTCATGGTCGAGCTCTACAAGCGCGCCAACAAAATCGACAAAGCCATCGGCGTCGCCTCCGAGGCCCGCCAGTTCCACAAGGATGCCGACTGGGCCATCGATATGTACGCCACCCTCGTCCGTGAGAAAGGCGACATCGAACAGGCCGTCGCCGCCTGGGACCTGATGAAAAACCGCAAGTTCAGCCTCGAGCGTACTTCCGAAGTGTTACGCCAGGCCGGCAAGTTGAACGACGCCATCACCCGCCGCCGCAAAATCTCCGAACTCGATTCCCATGAATCTACCAATGTTTTCATGTGGGTCGGCAATGCGCTGGCCTGGTCGGGCAAGAATGATGAAGCCATCAAGGAATTCCGCCAGGCCCAGAATGAACCCGCCAATCTCTATCGCGTCGCCGAATGCCTTTCGGCCCAGAAGAAATACAAGGAAGCCATCGCCCAATATTCCGAAATCGGCGCCGCCTTCGAAACCGATACGCCTCACGCCATCTACTGCATGGCTCTCGAATACGAAAAACTCAACGACAACGACACCGCCATCAAACTGCTTCGCAAGGTCAACCACCTCTTCCCGAAGAGCGGTGCTGCGTCCGAAGCCCACGTCCGCCTCAAGACCGTCCACCACTTCGACGACACCCTCGGCGGCGCAACTGAAGGCGAAAAGAATTAAGATGTTGTCTATGAAGTAAGGAGGAAGAATCAAGAAGGTTAGGTACTCTTTTTCTTTCTTCTTGATTCTTTATTCCTGCTTCTCTAATAGATTTCTGTTCTCGAAACTCTTGTAGTCGCGTCCCCTAGTCCTTGTGTCATTTCGCATGTGACCTCCAAATCGCACGTTCATCCGCAAAGGAATCTCTATGAACTCGCGCAAACGAACAAAATTCCTGCTCCCTGCCTTCGCGATCCTCGCCAGTGCCGCCTTCCTCCTTTCCACTTGGGCTGAACCGCGCCCCACCGGCGATGCCTTCACCCTCGCCTTCTCCGCCGACAAGATCGACATGACCCTCACCCGCACGTCTCTCAACGGCAAAGCCACACCCGGCGATGCCGCCATCGTCTCCCGCACCCTCGGTCTGACCTCGCCTGACGGCAATTGGGAGGAAAATCGCTGGGAAGCGGGAAAAGTTGGAGTCGACGCGGAGACCACGTTCGATTACCTCGTCGTGCTCAAGGAACCCGTCACCGTCGGCACCGTCGCCATCGAACCTGCTGATTTCTCCACCAACACCGGCTCCCGGAACGGCGGTGAAGTCTTCTACCTCAAAGACAATGTCTCGGCAGCCCCCAATCCCGTCGACCAGGCCCAGTGGAATAAAATTGAATTCACTGGCGTTCAGCAGCTTCTCCGCAGCGCCGCCCTTCCACCAGGCACAAAAACCCGCGCCTTCCTTTATCGTGACGTCCGTACTGCAGGCTCCTCCAGCCTCGCCCATTGGAATTTCTATCGCGCCCGCCTTGCCGACCTCACCTTTTCCGCCAAAGGCTACTGTGCAGGCGGCGCCAGCGCGGGAGATCCCGACGGCATCGCCCGCGGCACCGGCTGGTCCAGCCTCGCCGCCGGAAAAACCAAGTCCAAGAACACCGCCCCCACGCCCAAGAATCCGACCTGGTATGTCCTGGCCTGGGATAAACCTCAGGACATCGCCGGCCTCTTTTTCAGTTCCAATATCACCGCCTTCAACGTCTATCGCATGAAGGGCGATGTCGCCGCTAACCCCGCTCTGGCCCCCGCACAGGATTGGGAAAAGATTGATGCCGCCGCCGTTCGCGAATGCACTCACAAATTCAAATGGTGGGGCTACTTCACCCGCTGGGTGAACCTTCCTGCCGGCGCCACGCGCGCCGTAAAAATTGAAATCACCGGCAGCAATGGAAACGACGCCTGGATCAGCGGCTTCGGCTCTTTCATTGATCTGAAAGACGCCACCCCGCCCGCAATCACCCAGCGCGATGATGGCCCTCCCTTCCGCATCCCCGCCGCCATCACCGCCGAGGGGCCGTCCGCGTTGGCGATCGACACCGCAGATGGCCATCGCCTCCTGAATCTCTCGGCCCAGACCGTTCTCCCCAAAGCCACCCGTGAAATCCCCTGGAACCTCAAAGATCCCACTGGAAATTATGTCGCCCCTGGCAATTACCGGCTCAAGGCCATCACCGGGCCTCTCGTCGAACTCGTCTTCCAGAATTGCCCCTACCCCAACGTGCAAAACTATTTCCCCGACCGCACCCCGTGGCTCACCAGCCACGACGGCCCCAACGGCTGGCTCTCCGACCACTCTCAGAACTGGGCCGTCACCTCCGTCGGCGACCACGTCTACTTCGGCGCGCCAATGGCTGAAGCCGGCGTCTGCATGATCGAAACCGACCTCGATGGCAAAAAACTCTGGGGCCGTCACGACTTCGGCGCATGGCTCGGCGTCAATCGCCTCACCGCAGATCAGAAATCCGTCTTCATCGAATCCACCGGCCATAAAATTTACCGCATGGACCCCGCCACCCACGAAGCCAGCGTCATCTTCCCCATCGGCACCCCCGAACGCCGCGGAAGCCTCACCGCCATCTCCGCTCACGACAACAAAGTCTATCTCGCCTTTTCCGGCATCCCCCTCTTCGACAACCCCACCTCCACCGCCGGCGTCGATCTCGAACATTGCCTGCCCAAACCCACCACGCAACTTCCACACCTCCTCCGCCTCGGCGGAAGAGTCCCCGGCAAGGAGGCCCCCGCCAAGACCGGCAAGCCCCAGGGCAATGGCGACCTCAACCTCGAAACCACCGAAGGCACCGGCGATGAACAATACACCGTCATCGCCTTCAAACAGCCCGTCCCCATCGGCAGCATTGTTTTCCCCCACCCCGTCACCACGGACAAACTCGAATTCAGCGTCCTCAAAGCTGATGCCCCCTTCCCTCCACGGCCCTCCAACAACAAAGACTGGACGCCACTTCCCGACCAGGGCCGCCCCGGCCGCTGGGAATGCCTCACCGCCGCCGAGAACACACTGACCCGCGCCCTCCGCGTCAAGATCAGCCGCTCCGGCGGAGATGCTCTCAGCGACAAACAGTGGTTCGCTCACCTCGACGGCCTCCGCATCCTCAACCGCCGTTTCAAGGATCTCTCCACTACCGCCGCCATCCGCGTCAACTCCGGCAAACCCACTGCCAACGGCGAATGGGAAGCCCAGCGCACCGAATCCATCGGCGAGGACAAACCCGCCGTCTATCTCATGGAATGGACCACCCCCCAGAAGATCGATGGCCTGGCGATCAAGGAAATTGATGGCGCTCGTGCCGAGATCGACGTCTGGAACGGACCCGATGGCACCATCCCCCTCGATGCGCCCGTCGCCTCCCCCACCACCGCCGGCTGGAAAAATGTCGCCACCTTCAAACCCGGCCGCCGCACCGCAAAATACAAAGCTGATGACAATCAATACGCCAACTACATCGATGGCTACGTCGAATTCAAAGAGAATGGCGTTCGCACCTCCCAGACCACCCGCGCCGTCCGCATCCGCATCGTCGAGCCCTGGATGGACAACGCCGAAGGCGGCTGCCTCCGTCATGACGGCCGCGACGAACACGGCATGCATATCTCCAAGTCCTACATCATGAACCTTGACACCCGCCGCTGCAAAATCTACGGCGTCGCGCCCCTCCAATACCTCGGCGGGGAACCCCCCATCGACTCCCTCGTCTACGAACGCCTTGAAATCCACGATGGCACTACCGGCACACTCCTCAAAGAGCTCCCTGTCCACCTTGGCTGGCATGGTTTGGGCTTTCTCCCGTCCGGCGAGCTCGTCGCCATCAACGGCGACCACCGCTCCATCGTCAAAGTCAACACCGACACCGGTGCACTGACCACGCTCGTCAACGTCGAATGCGCCAATATGGCCGTCGGTCCCGATGGCAACCTCTATGTCATGGATTTCTCCGACGTCGGCCACGGCACTGTCCGCGTCTTCGATACCTCCGGAAGATTTCTCCACACCATCGGCAATCCGGGCGGCGCTGCGGTCGGGCCCTGGGACCCCCAGCGCTTCAACCGCAACGTCATCTCCATGTGCGTCGACCGCAACCTCAGCCTCTGGATCGTCGAAGGCGTCGACAACCCGCGCCGCGTCCTCCAATACAACGCCACTACCGGCAAGCTCCTCAAGGAAATGACCGGCAGTACGCATTATGGCGGCGGCGGCACTCTCAACCGTTACGACATCTCCCGTGCTTACCTCGGCAACACCGAGTTCGAAATCGACTACGCCAAGAACTTCTCCCGAATCCACAGCCAGCTCGTCCAGCCGTTCTACGGTAACGATCTCGTCGCGGCCCGGGCCAATGGCCATACCTACCTCGTGACTGTCCCCATCACGCTCAACGACCGCCAATCCGTCCCCATCGTCTACCTCGCCGATGACAATACGCCCGTGCGCATGGTCGCCGCCTTTGGCAACGCCGACCACTTCCCGCCCCTGCGCGCCAGCGCCATCGTCTCTCTCCTCGGCGGAAAATGCCCCGAAGATTTCAAGTTTATCTGGACCGACCGCAATGGCGACGGCAAGGTTTCGCCCGACGAAGTCACCTTTGAACCCAAGGCCGACGACGAACGAGGACCCGCATTCGGTCCCTTCGACACCCAGCTCGGATGCATGGGTACCGATGCACGCTACGAGGTTAAAGAAACCCTCCCCAACGGTTCGCCCGTCTACCAGCGCGTCGCCTCGCCCAACCGCGGCTCGTTCCTCAAACTCAACAATGGCAACTTCCTCACCCTCCACGGTCACCCCGGCGCCGACGGGCCCGAAAGCAACTTCGTCACCGATCCCAATGGCAAGCTCCTCTGGTCCTACCCCGTCTCCAACGCCGGCGTCTCGGGCCTTTCCATCCATCCATGGAAAGCTGGCGATGTCGCCAACGAGTTCGGCATCATCGGACACGAAACCGACCCCGGCGATCTCGGCGAATTTGTCGTCACCTCCGGCAACGATGGGCAGTGGCGCATCTGGACCGCCGACGGGCTCCTCGCAGGACAAATCCTCCTTCACAAAACCGACCCCCGCGCCCACTTCCTCTCCATGCCCGACATCAAGCCCGGCATGCGCGTCGATCCGCTCACCGGCTCACAGGAACACTTCCACGGCTTCTTCACCCGCGCCGAGGCCACCGGCAAATACTACATCATCACCGGCTTCACCAGCATGAGCATCATGGAAGTCCGCGGCCTCGACCGTTTCAAACGCGTCACCACTGATTTCACCGTCACCCAGGCCGATATCGATCGCGCCAAAGCCTGGGAATCGCAGCAGGTCCGGAGGCTCGTTGAAAGCCGGCCCTCCATCCTTAAGGTCAAGGCCATCGATCCTCTCGATGGCGAAACGCCCAAGATCGATGGTCTTCGCAAGCCCAAGGAATGGGGAGATGCCGGCGCCACCATGGGCAACGACAACCCGCACACCTTTTCCATGGCCTATGACGAGAAGAATCTTTATCTCTGCTGGACCGCCAAAGGGATCGGTCCGTTTAAGAATTCCGGCGGCGATTTTCAACGCCTCTTCAAGACCGGCGCCGCCGTCGACCTCCTCCTCGGCACCAGCCCTGACGCCGACCCCGCCCGCACCAAGCCCGTCGCAGGCGATCTGCGACTCCTCATCTCCATGGTTGCCGGAAAACCGCGCGTCGTCCTCTATCAACCCGTCGCCCCAGGCGCCAAAGCCACCGAAGCCTGGCGCGCCTACACCCCCGCCGGTGGCGAAACCGCTTTCCAACGCGTCGTCGAACTCCCGAACGCCAAAGTCGCCGCCTCCGGTGGCAACGACTTCACCGTCGAAGCCTCCATCCCCCTTTCCGACCTCGGCCTCAAACCCAAGAAAGGACTCCGACTCCGTATGGACTGGGGCTTCCTCACCACTGACGATGGCAACCAAGTCAAAGATCGCCTCTATTGGTCCAACCGTCAGGCCACCGGTACTTCTGACGAAGCCATTGAAGCCCGCCTAGAACCCCAATTCTGGGGCTACGCGAACTTCTGATGATCCGGGGAAATTGCGCATGGAAATATTTTGAGGATTAGGGCAGCATACAATTGATCCATTATGAAGAGCAGTTTTTCCGGTTTTGCACGGCAGATGCCGACCTTCTTTCGCGAGCTGGAGCACAACAATGACCGCGAGTGGTTCGCTCCACGCAAGGAATTGTTTGAGACGCACGTCCGCGCGCCAATGATCGAGCTGGTGACGGTACTGATTGAGCGCCTGCGAAAATTTGCGCCTGAGCACGTGGCCGACATACCTCACAATTTTCATCGTAAGTCCTTATTCTACAAGAAGTAGCGGGGGAGCGTTTCGATACCTGTCGCATGATTCGGGATGCCTTAGTCCATAGGTTGGACGATTTGCATGAAAATGAGGGTAGTTGAGGGAGAAATTCGCCCCACCCCAATTCGTGTTGTAAGTTGAAACTGCGTAGCAAGGGTCCAAATTGTCGGGCCTTTGCCGTTACAGGGTTTATGGCTTCTTTTTTTGAAAGGCCATTTTCCATGCCGCAGTGGTTTCATATGGTTCTCGTGATGCTGATGGAGAGCCTTTCGGCCCGCCGTGATGCTCAAGTCCGTTTCCTTAAACTCCAGAACGAAATACTGCGTAAGAAATTGCCGGGCAACCGGGTCGTCATCGACCCGACCGACCGTAAGCGGTTATTGGCCCTCGGTGCCGAACTGAGCCATGCAGTTCAAGATACCCTCCAAGTGGTGAGCCTCAAAACCTACCGGACTTGGCAGCGGGAAGAGCGAGATGGGAAGCAGCCCAAGAAGGTGGGCCGCCCGAAGTTGGCTAAGGAACTCATCGACCTCGTGATCCGGCTTGGCAAGGAGAACCTTGGGTGGGGCATCAACCGGATAACCGGGGAACTTCGGAAGCTGGGGGAAAAGGTGGGACGATCTTCCATCCGACGCATCCTGAAGAAGGAGGGGCTGTACCCTGACCCCCATCGTCGTGCCCACCGAGTCCCTGACTCCCCGTGGCGGAAGTTCATCGAGTTGCACATGAACACGCTCGTGGCGTGTGATTTTTTCTGCAAGGACGTGCTGACGCCGCTGGGCAAGAAGACGGCCTACTTCTTGATGTTCATCCATGTTGAGAGCCGGAAGGTGTTCCTGTCGCCTGCGACGTACCATCCCGAGGAGGAGTGGGTGTGTCAGCAAGCACGCAACCTGAAGATGTGGTTGGATGATGCGGGCATCGAGCAGCGATTCATCCTGCATGATCGAGACAAGAAGTTCTCGGAGGAATTCGACACCATTTTTCGGAACGATGGCGTGAAGGTAGTAAAGACGCCGTTCGAGGCTCCCGATGCGAACGCCTTCGCAGAATCATGGATCGGAAATTTCAAGCGAGAGTGTCTGAACCACTTTTACGGTTTCAGTTTGGCCCATTTGGATTACATCGCTCGACAGGCCGTGGCGTTTTACAACACCCACCGGCCCCATCAGTCGAAGTCGAACGAGCCACTTCGATTCCCCGGTCAGTCCCCGCCGCCACGGCCAACAGCGAAGGGCGAAGTGAAGTGCCGAACATTCCTTGGTGGACTGATGCGGCATTATTACAGGAAGGCGGCGTAGAAGCAGGGTGATGCCACACGAACAGTTTCAGACAACCGATCTTCCGTCTGCACACAGAGTTCTTCGACGGCTCCGACCTCCGGGTTATGAGCGGGCTATAGCCTGTTTTGCCATTTCTGCATTTTCTCTCTGACATCGCTGAAATACTTGCAAACAAGTGATTTATGAGCATTTCCAGAATGCGCATGATGTGCATCGCGTGCATCATGAATGCTAATTTTACTACATTTTACTACAATGGATTTATGTCCATTTGTAAAACCGTTTCCCCATCACCTTGCGCAGATTTCGCCACCACCTTCCCTTTCAACCCGAGGCACCGGGCAGATCACCATTGGCGTGTGTAGCCGACCACAAGGCATCGGGCAGTCAACGCGGCACCTACCTGACCTGCTGCTACGTTGCTGCACACCCCCTACATCAACAGCGCCGTGGTCAAACCGCCAGCTACCACTAGCGTCACACTCAAGGTCTGCAAGCTTCCCGAAAATGCACCGACGATCCCGGCGTCTACCCGCGACGCACCGGAGCGAGCCATTCTGCCGGCAAGGCTTCCATCGTTGGACCAAGATGGCGAGGAGGTCTTCGTCTTCGACCGCGGCACGAAGGTCGTCCAGGATCAGAGTGGGAAGATTTGGACATTGCTGGCGAAACCGAACAATCCCGAGGCGGCCGAGAAGCAGGCGAAAATGGTTTACCCCGTGGAGATCAACGACCCGTGCCGCGGGATTCCCGGCCTGTCGGCTGATCGGCCCTGCGTAGAGATCACGCTAGACTTGGATGGCCGGGTGTTCAATAATTCCCAAGTCAGCCGCAGGGTTTACACCGTGCGATGGATTAAACGGCGCACCGGTTCTTAGAAGATTTCCGGGTCCAGAAGTGGGAAAGTCCCAATTTCCCACTCGTACCACTTGCACAATCATAAGCCCGTGTTATCTTTCATGCAGCTTGCCGCATCGGCGGGCGGTGTTGAGTGGTTTGAACACTATTTGTTCCCACAATCCGACAGGCCGCACGGTCATTGTTCATATCCCGCAAACGGGAAACGTGCTGGATTCCGCGGTCTTGCGCCGACGCTTGGGCTGGTCCGCTCTATTCTAGACCAACCGAAGGTCGCGATGGTGCAGACGGCAATGTTTAATTGCTCCTGCCCCGGTGTTGGAGAGTCTCGTCATTGGGTAATCATCCTTTGAGGTAATGTGACATGGACCCAGTATCAGCTACGGGATATCAAAGGGCTGCGTCCTCAGCTGTGTCCGATGATGGGCTAATCGAGTTCGAACTTCCATCAGAAGCCAAAAACATAGTTGGCCGGATTAAGTCCGAGCTACTGGAACCTTACTGGCAACAAATAGATGCAGCGGATACGAAGCTGAACGCTGATAAAAAAAGCATCGAGGCTCAATATCAAAACGCAACAACTGCGGTAAATGAAATACGAACCGCATTAACAGATTGGCACAATCAAGCGATACAATACCTAGAACTACAGAAAGTATATCATGGACATGCGCCCACAGTCGATCCACACGGCGATTCTGGCGATTGGGCAGTAGCCACAACATATGCCAATTCAGTCAAGGCCGATCTGGATGCAATCTGCCGAATTAAAAAACCTTCACTCTGGCCAATTAATGAAGGGACAATCAGTCCCTACATATTTTTACTCATTGGAACGGTCTGCATTGCACTTTGTTTTGCACCAATCCTTTATCTAGCTGTCATGGTCACTCTACGTTGGTACGCCGCCTTCAGGTCAGAGCGGCGCTATCAACAATTGCAGCATCATCGGGCTGTCGCAGAAGCCTGTCTCAATAATTGTATGGAACAGGCCAACAATAATATGCACAACGGTTTTCAGGCAGCTGTAAATCTCCATGCCATAGAAATGGTTAGGAATGAAATATTGCTTAAGCCCAAAGCGGCACAATTTTATGTTGAATTCTCTTCTTTTACCTCACGTTCCCAATACGCGGGAGCTAAATGGGACGATCCCGTATGGAATACATGGGCCCCAGACCCATCTCCCGGTTTCGCCGCACAAATCGGTCAACTCGTACTTGATACTCGGTTTCTAAAGGCCCATCTTCCTAGATTGAACCTCGATTTTAGACTACCAGCACTCGTTCCCTTTACAGACAATCGCTGCCTGCTTTTGAAAGCGGAAGGTGTCAATAAAGACGCCGCAACGAAGGCGATGCAGTCAGTCATGTTGCGGATGCTTGCCAACACGCCGCCGGGCAAATTACGGTTCACGTTTATCGATCCAGTCGGGATAGGCCAGAACGTGGCGTCTTTCCTCGCCCTAGGGGACCATGACAAGTCATTGATTAACCAAAAGCCCTGGACTGAGCCTGGCGACATTGAGCAGCGGCTGACGGAACTCACTAGCCATATGGAAAGGGTAATTAGCAACCTGCTCCGTAACAAATATGCGACACTTAATAATTACAACGCTGAACAACGAGCCGTCGCGGAGGCGTTTCGATTCCTAGTTATCTTCGACTTCCCGTGTGGATTCTCCAAGGCGGCGGCAGATCGACTGCTGACCATTATTCGCAATGGGCAGCGATGCGGCGTCTACACACTAATTATCAGAGATGTAAGCAAAGATGAGATTGCGCCCTACGGTTTCAATCTCAATGAATTAGACAAAGTTGCCAGCATTATAGAGTGGGGACCCCAAGGGGTAACGTGGCAGGACAAAGACCTCTTCGATGCTCAAGTGCTACCTGATCTACCTCCAGGCGATGAATTATTCAACGACATCATTCACAAGGCCGGCACGACTTCAAAGGAGGCCATGAAGATTGAGGTGCCGTTTGCTGATATGCTCAAACAGGCTGGGTTGGATGGGGCAAACATCATATGGAAGAACGAATCGTCAACGGCAAACGATATCCGCGTGCCACTAGGCCCTGGCAAAGCTGGGCAACTCCAGTATCTCACGTTAGGAGGGAACGGTACCACGCACAGTGGCTTGGTCATAGGCAAGCCCGGCTCCGGAAAAACCAAATTAATGCACGTATTGATCACCGGATTGGCATTAACGTATCCACCCCACGAAATAGAGCTTTATCTCATCGATTTCAAAGGCGGTGTCGGTTTCAAACCGTATGCGCAGAATTCTTTACCACATGCAAAAGTCATCGCCATTCAAAGTGATCGAGAATTTGGACTTAGCGTTCTGCAAAAGCTTAGCGCGGAAATGACCCGACGTATGGATCTTTTTCGTAACGCTGGTGGGGTGGAGAGTGTAGCCGCATATAGAAATAGGGCATCTGCTGATGATGTACTCCCACGGATTCTCTTGATCGCAGACGAATTCCAAGAATTCTTCGCTAACGAGGACAGCGTTGCCGAACAAGCGCGGTCCCTTTTGACCCAACTAGTAAAGCAAGGACGGCAATTCGGCATACACCTAATTTTGGTCACTCAAACACTGGCAGGATCAGATATGTCGCGACTGAGCAGCATGTTTGGATTGATGGGCTTGCGGATTGCATTACCTTGTAGCGATGTTGATGCTGAAATATTGTTGCCGAGGCAGAAACTTGTGGCATCAAAACTCACGCAGCCCGGCCAGGCAATCTATAACGGGGATGGCGGCCGGCTCGAAGCTAACGAAGATTTCCAAGTTGCACTAATCGGCAAAGATGATAAAGATAAAACCAAAGAGAATGAAGAAATTGCAGTTTACGTACGAGGCATCGCAAAGGCCGCGGCGGCGATTGATGGCAGTAATCGTATACCTATAGTATTCGAGGCCGATGAACCACCGAACTTGGAACAATGCCAACCGCTGACCCAGATGTTCCAAACAAAGTCTGTCCGTCCTCGTGGAAGAGCGGCGACAATTTGGCTCGGGGAGCCACTAAATCTCTCAGGGCCGATTCCAGTGCTATTGGGTCATCAAACTGACGCAAACTTGATGGTACTCAATCGTGATGAGTCTGAAGGGATGGGGGTTCTTCTCTCTGCGTGGATAGCACTAATGGCACAGAATGTACCACAGGCTTCTCAATTTTATCTATTGGATTTTACGTCGCCCGATGGCCCATGTCCTCCTTTGATCGACGAGATATGTGAGCGGTTTGACTTCCACTTTATTCAGAGACTTTCCCGACCAATGCTGCGCACTGCACTTCAGGGAATAGTTGACCGCATACGATTGCGAATTGACGGCAAAGAAGACATAACACCTACATATCTCATTATCGCAGGCCTCCACCGCGCGCGGGACTTACGACCAACCGATGATGGAGGCTTTCCTGTCATTGGTACGGTTCGGGAAACCAGTCTTTACGATTTGTTTTGTTCCATCCTCAAGGATGGGGCAGAATTTGGTATTCATGTTTTGGCATGGTGTGATACTCACCCAACCGCCGTGAAGACACTCAAACGCTCGATGGCCAATTTCGGACTAAAGACGTCCGCAGCGCTCTCACCAGAGGAATCGCGAGCTTTTCTCGACGTTCCCGACGCGGCACGTTTGGAAGGAAAGCAGCACCGAATGTTCTTTGTGGATGCTGTCCAAAATGCTCCAGTTCAGAAATATAGACCTTACCGCCTGCCTGACCTCGCGTGGATTCGACAGGTCGCAAGTCAAATTAAAGGAGGATCGTCATGAGCGATGCAGGATCCAAACGGGTTTACGCCAATTCTGAAGAAATCCGAGGATTTGCACGTGAGTTAGCCCGTTTTTGTGATAATGTCGAAGAATTCGACACCACTATTCGGCGTGATCTCACTTGGTTGGGGAATACCTTTCGTGATGATGGGTATGAGCAATTCTGCGATCAGTTTGCAAAATCACGGCAATCGTTGGCTAAATTTTTAGTTAGCGGGCGTTTAGCCGCGAAAGACTTGGAACATGACGCCGCGGCAATTGATAAGTTTCATAGTGTCAAACCTCGCCTTTAGAAAGAGAGGAAGCCATGTCACAAGCGATTTTCGACCCTGAAGCGGCACGAAATTTTGCCAATGTACTAGAGACGCTCGGTAGAGATATGCGGGGAAAGAACCTTTCTGTAATCAACAAGGCTCGGATGTTGAGGGACGCGTGGCGCGATGCCAAGTATCGAGCCTTTGAACAGGATCTGGACGAAACTACGGTGAAGTTGGCGCAATTTCTCGAGGACTGTGAGAAATACGTCGCATACCTCCGAGAAAAAGCCCGCATTATTGAAGAGGAGTATCATCGATAACCCGGATGTATTTGTGGTGTGGCAATGTCGACAGAAACCTCCAGCAGTCTTAGCGTTAATATTCAGTGTTTGGAAGCGCTGGAAACTCTTCATGCTGCGCTTGGACTGTTTGCAAACCGCGGTACATCCTGTTTGGAACTCTACGATAGGAAGTTTCAAAGCAAATGGTCAGAGCTAACGCATTCCTTACACTCCCTTCAGGCACGCGTAGATTCGATTAAAGATGAATTGGCGTCGCTTGACTATAGCCCCGATGAAGAGACCGGCGAGGATCTCAACGCCGAGCGGCGTTCTGAACTACGGAATGACCTAAGCCCCGCTCAGGATCGAGTTGACGATCTAACGGCGGCAATGGGGCAAGTACAGGACGCCTATGAGGAATTCCAGAGACGAACAAGGGAGTTTGCCGAACTTGCTGGTGAGCATGTGCCCCGCTCCCAAGGCATTCTCCAGCAGCATATTGATGCCATAAACCATTATCAGTCAATCAAACCGAATCTAGGTGCAAATCAGCCATCGGCAATCAACATGACTTCTGCTGCGCAATCACATTCAGATGCAACTAATCCGACATCGGGTTCCGATTTGCCAGGCTCGGTGATTTCAGACCGGGGTGTTGATTCGCTTAGAGGGATGATACAACTTACCCCGAAGGTCTGGATCAGCCTCAATGACGAGGAAAGGGTTACAGTTGTTCAGGAAATCGAATATAAACTCGCCAATGTCCAAGGTCGGCCGGCAGTGCCAGTCGTTGCCGAAAAGATGGATTCCAGAACTTATGGGTATTTTGATGAGCATGCAATTCATATTAATACCAAGATGTGGGACGACATATCAGAAACCGTCGATACTATTGCTCATGAAGGACGTCATGCTTATCAGCACTATGCCATTAAACACCCAATGTTCCATTCCAATGTAGAAGAAGTGGCATCCTGGCGAAACAACAATATACCTGGTAACTACCTATCGGCTGAGAAGTATGGCCAGGCGCGTTACAAAGCCCAACCTATTGAGGCGGACGCGTGGACGTATGCAAGTGCTATTCGGCTGCGTCTTTATCCCCTCGGAGGAGATTAAAATGATATCGATTTCAAAAGAAGTGTTGTTAGCGAGGCTTTCCAATGAATTCGGCTATCCCCCCCATGGTGCGGAGTTGATTGCTACCGATCTCACCGCTCTCGCCCCTGCCCTACAAGTGGCATTTGAGCTGTGGTGGACGAGTGGTCAGATATCACCCCTAATTATCGAGGGCTATAACATTGAGACATTGATGAGGGAACACGGCATGAATCCGATAGCTGCGATTTTAACGCTTGATTGGCTCGTGCGCGAGCCGGAACCGGCCAAAGCATCACTCAAACGAGGCCATGATCGGGTGACCATGACGCCATGAGTGGCACGGACTATTGGCAGTAGAAAGAGACATGGTGGTAATAGACTTGGACTGAAGACAACTATGTCCGAACAAACCGAACTCTTGTACGTCGAATGGCAACGCCTTACCAAACAATGGGCTGCAACACAGGACCAGTGGAACGACCAGGCAGCAACTAAGTTCGAACGCGATTGTTGGCAAGAATGTGAGCAAGTCGCGATGATGTTGCTCCAAGCCATGGAGGACTTGGATGAGGAGATGAATCGGGCGCTGCTTAACATATATGAATGATAAGGAATTATTATGTCAATACCATTAAACACTTCTAGATCGAGCAGTTCACCCGCGGCAGGAGAGGGGCGACCATCTGGTTCGCATCGCGATTCTGCAAAGAGTGTGGGGCTTGCTCCGGTGCCATTCGCGTCGGCTCTGCATCCCTTAAAAATAGTGCTCATACTCGCGATGTGGGCAGCAATTCTCCTCCCGCTATTAATTGTATTCCTGTTACAGATTGTGACTTCGACTCGTCATATTGGTACGGCTAATCCAAATTATTCCACGCCAATATTTCAAAATAGGACTGCAGATGTATCTGAGAAGGTTATTCCGCAGCAATCCGGCGTAACGGCAACTCTAGACGATGACGCCCGCAATGCAATTGCAACCGAGAGACTCGCCAGACAGTACCAGGAAGGCCAAGGAGTGCCGAAAGACTGCGTTAAGGCATTCGACTTATATCAAAAGGCCGCAAATTCAGGGAACTTATTCGCAATTAACGATGTTGGCGTCTGCTACGAAAGAGGTATTGGGGTACAGAAGGAATATGTCCAAGCGGTCAAGTGGTACCAGAAAGCTGCGGATGCGGGCAATTCGTATGGGATGATGAATCTTGGCTCAATGTACCGGGACGGGCTCGGCGTGACCAACGACGATGCCGAAGCGGTCAAGTGGTTCCGAAGGGCGGTAGATGCTGGTAATGTCACAGCCATGACTAATCTCGGCAACATGTACATGAACGGCCGCGGCACGATTAAGGACGAAACCGAAGCGTACAAGTTAGTTCGAAACGCTGCGAATGCTGGTGACGCTGAGGGCATGGGCTATCTCGGTTGGATGTACGGCGAAGGTCACGGTGTTCCCAATGACGATACCGAAGCGGTGAAATGGTATCAGAGGGCCGCCGATGCAGGCAGTGTCATCGCCATGGCTAATCTCGGCAACATGTACAAAAATGCTCGCGGTGTTCTTAATGATGATGCCAAAGCGGTCGCCTGGTTCCGGAAGGCAGCCGATCGTGGCAACCCCGCGGGTATGACAAAACTCGGCTTCATGTACGCTGCGGGTCGAGGCGTTTCTAAGGACGATGATGAAGCGGCCAAGTGGTTCCGGAAGGCGGCGGAACTTGGCGACGATGTAGCTAAGAAATGGTTGCAGGAACATAGAACGCCAAGCGCACCAGAAATTATACCATCGACCAATAACAACCATTCCAATAATGCGGATGCGAATCAAGATGCGGAACGCATCGCGCGCGAGCAAAACGATGAAAAGCTCAGACAACAACAGACACGGAATCATCGTGAAATAGATGCGTTGAAACTGCAACAGTCCCAGTCTCGCGACGACTTACGAAAGAGCCAGCAGCAGCGTCAAGCCGACATAGTCAATCGGCATAGCAAAGACACCACGGCCTTGGCGAACGCGCAGTCGCAAGAACAAAACGCTCTAAACTCCAAACCGGCGTCATCTCCAAAAGTTCGCTTCGACCATGACAAAGTTGTGGTTGTAGACCCTGCTACCGAAAAGAAAAACCGAATGGATCAATTGTTACAGCGGCAGGCGCAGGATCGGCAGGCTCTAGCTAATAGGCAGACTCAGGAAGATCAGCTATTGGCGCTTACCTTTCAAAACGAAACCAATGCTTTGTCAGACAATCAGACCCGCGCGATGAAATCGCTTGTAGACCGGCAAAATGGCATTGTTACACCGGCAGGCGCCGGCGAACAAAATGATCCCATACAAATTCTCAAAGGGCTTCTCGCCCGACAGCCGGGAGCGACGGATCAGCCAGACCTGAACTATGCCGATGAGACCAATGACATCAGCTTTAGCTACCCAGCTAATTTCAAGCGGAGTATCCCGCAGTTGACCGCCGGCCAAGGATTCCGTTTTTCGGGTCCACCAGTGGATGGACTTTATGATGAAATATTAGTCTCATGGCTCCAATCGCGTGGGCCTAATAATAGTCCGGCGGATATTTATGCTCGTATCGTGGTGAATGCCCACAAAGACAATCCAACTGAAAAGTATTCCGATCCTGTAAAAACCACTTTAGCAGGCGCGGAGGCGATTGCTTTTACCATTGAGCGTGCGCCGAAAGGAATAAAGATGCATACAATAGAAGTCTTGGCAGTTAGTAACGGAAAGATCGTGATGATTTCACTAACCACAACCGCCGGGACATTCGACAGACATTGGGATGATTTCAAGCGGCTATGGGATTCTATGAAGGTGAAATAGGATCATGAATTGAACAAGTTGAAAGTAATCGCGGCCATCACGCTAATTCCATCCCATGAATTGAGCCCGTTGTGGTTTGTCCGTCGCAACGCCTTAGACCAACCGTCCTTGTCCGTGCCTGGCTGAGCTGTAGGGGAATTCTGTCCTTTAGCACATTCATGCGATTCACCGACGTGCGACTGTGCCCCCGGGGCGCACCCGGCAAGTTCTTGAACTCCACGAAGAGCGCCATGTCCAAAGGTCTGATGCCAATGTCATCTGGCTGCCAGTGGGACATCATTCGCTTGGTATTTTCGGAAGCGAATGAGAGGCGAGACACTTACCCCTATGTGCCAGAAAGGCTTGGATATCAGGCAGAGTATTTACTCCGGCATTTCGTGCCTGCTGGATCTGGGTCGCACTGAGTGCCGTCAGTTCGTCGACGGTCCTCACGCCCAAATTCTTCAAAGGATGTTTTGTCCGTACCCTCAGGTTTGACGCGGCGATTTCATCTACCGAATTATTCTTACCCGACTGGTAATCACTGATTTTCCACATATTTTCTCCTAGAAGCATAATTGATACCTATGGCCCCCTAATCCAAAGAGTATCTATCCAGTGAAATTCCATAATGGAGCGTCTTTGACACCGTCAGCCAAAAAGTACTCCAGGATCTTATCGGGACCCAGAATATGGCGCCGTGAACGGAAATGGGCGATCATCGCCATACTAAGGCGAGAACGGTCAGCAATAAGTTGTGCGGACTCAATTGCGGCTACTTGCAGGCGGCGTTGCTCCTCATCTGAAAATATTCGCGCCGGTATCTCAGAATTCCGAAAAGTGATCGGGTCCCTAAAGATCATCCCTCCCGCCCTAGTTATTAATCGCCTGGCTCCAGCTTGGAGAACAACAATAGCGCTCCCACAAGTGTCCAATCGGGTGACCGTTATCAGCTCCGGCACATTACGCCGCATTCGCTTGACGAATGCCATGGCCGCGAAGACGTCCACATCGGCGAAGAGAGAACAAAACTCGAAACACACGGGCTCCGGAGAACGGCGCGCGATTGTCTCCAACTTACTCGCTATGTCCTCCAGTTGCTCTGCGGTACGAAAATTTTCCGCAACGTAGATACTTCGGTCTTTCGGCACGCACCACGTCATGGCGGACCTCCATTCTGCTAATTGCCTCTCAAATATCCTCAACCTTCATCAACCTAAGAAGCCCGATAATCGTTTCGGTGTCATCCGGCTCAATCCCCTTGAGCAGTTCGGGCAATGTGCTGACACCACGCAAGTAGTATCTCAAGAAACGGCTCGACCGCGGATTAAGACGAAGGGCGGTCAGTAAATTCCGTAAGACTACTGCTGAGGGGAAGTCTTCGGCACCCACCGGATCGTCTGCTGGATCCTTAAAGTCCCATCCGATGGCTCGCATGGCTGCAACAATCTGGTCAACTTCTTCGGCACTGATGCTAAGACGCGAGCGTATTCGGAGTGTGTATTTATTGCTCGCGTGTAGGTCCCAAACGCTGTTGTAACCCAAAGCCCGGAGCTTCTGTAGCATTTCATCAGGCAAGTGAAGTGCGTCGAGTGGAATCATCTGGTCTCCTTTCGCAATACGTTTGCCGTTGGCAATTCAATCGCGTTGCTTTGTTCTCTCAACCTCCTTGAGAGTCTGCGCAAAGTCCCTCGCGACTTTTTCGCTGGCTTGCGCCACATAGCCATAAGGGTCATCGATCGACCTCAACCATAAGCTCAAGCAGCCGTTCGATCTTCTCGCGGTCTTCCGGTTCGACACTGCATAACACTTCGCTGCGAGTAATCACAATCAGTAAATGGAGCGTTGTTTTTCCCTCGTTAGCGGCATCAGATCAAGGCGGTCCAGAAGGCTACGAAACGCCTTGCGGGAGGGGATATCGGGTGAGCCAGCTGGATCCTCAAATTGCCGCCGTATGTCCAAGCCAAGTTCGGCTAAAGCCACACGGACTTCCTTGATGTCGTCGATAGTGCGGCCAACAATGTTGCCGACCTCGGTAAGCCGTTTGGCACACAGTTCTTCGACGCAGGTGATGCCCGCGGCTTTGATTGCCTGGATCTTTTCGGGTGGTAAGTGTAGTTGTTCGAGGGGTGTTTGCTGACGCATCTGACATCTCCTTTCATGTCTTTGGGGTCTGTCGTAAAAGACGGTCACCTCTAAGATCGTGGTCTTCTTGTCATCTCATCTTCGTTGCGATGGACCAACAGGCCCCAGCATCCGTGTTCACCCTTGATGAGGACGGTGGGCGTTCGTCACGGAGCTCCAGCATCATCCGATGGCCCGACCCTGCTTTTTCCCGAGTTCTCGGCAAGTGCCATCTGAAAGCGCCGTGCCAGCTCAGCTAGAGCCGCCGGATGGCAACCGGAGGTAATATCCTTATTTGTCGGCTCAGTATAGATGGGGCTATCTGGCGTGATGTCATCCAGTGTGGTTTCGCCGAAACGATCGAGAATGTCTCTGGCCCACCACCGCAAGCGTAACTGTTCAGATGGTGCAAACATCCGCGCCACAGGGACCGCGAGATCAAGCCGTTTGTTAGCTAATAGCATATTGCAGGCATAGCCTATCAACTCATGCCAGGTGATGGCGTTTTTTCGAAACCATCCAAACTGCCTTTCGACGCGAACGAGAATGGCATCCGCAATTTTGTCGTTCATGGGCATTGCTCCTTGACTTGATTTCCACTCGGTGGATCGATGGCTTGCAGATTGAGGTACGCCGGCTGCGCTGCCTGCCCATCCAAAATGCGTTACGTAATGTGTCACGCGTGGCATCAACACTCTCCAAGGATCCCTCTTGACCTCTCTGGGTTCGCCGGTGTAGTCCAGATGATCTAACCCCGCCCGTAGTCGCGGTCTCGCGGCAGCAGTAACTGTCACGCAGGGATTACAGGAAGCATGTCGTGATGAACATTCTTCCGACGACAGTAACTGTCACGCAGGGATTACAGGATGGATGTCGTGATGAATCTTCCTCCGGCGACAAAAGTTGTCACGCAGATATTACAGACGAACGGTTCGAGGAATGTTTCCTCGCAACGTATCGGATCTCACTAACAAAAAAGGCAGGTTTACCATGACGATGTCACAGACTCTTCGTTCGCTGACCATTTCTCTCGCAGTTGCCGCGGCGTGCTCGCCGATGTGGAACCAGACGGTACTCGGTGCAACGCCCGAAGTTTCGGGCCAGAGCATGGTGTCGGACCAGAAGGATACTGGGGCCGGCGGCGTTGATGCCGGGAACGTCGACAATGAAGTGGTAGTGCGCAAGGCGAAGCGGGACTTGGATAAAGCGGAGCGTTCCGCCGCGGCCATCAGCTACGATGTGTTGAACCCGCTGCTCGACACCTTGGGAAAGGCCGCTGACCCGAAAACCCGCGAGTGGGAGAAGGCCGCGGAGACTGCCGTGCAAGTCGCCGAGCAGTATGCGCACATCAGCCAGCAGGCGAAGGTGGCCAGCCAGCGCTTTGGGGAAGCCAGCAAGAGCGTCGGCATGGCGGCACAAACAGGCTCGGGAAAAGGCGCCGGGGACATCGTCCAGCAGGCGATGGCAGACTCCAATCTGCAACCATCCATCGACGATGCGGCGAATGAGCTTGAGGCAGCGCAAAAAGCCAACGATAAGCAGGCGGCGGCGGTGGCGGAAGAGAAGCTGGGAATCTTCCTATCCGCGAAGGAGACAGCAGAGAACAACATCAAGCAGATATGCGGACAGGGGGACCTCAACGTCGCCGGCGGCTCCACCGCTGGCTGGGACCTCACCTTGGCCTCGGCGGGAGCGGAGATGGCCGTTCTGTCGGCGGAAAGCGCTGCCAACGCCTATCTATATCGCCAGATGGCAAACGGGTTGCGGTTGCTGGACACGAGCGAGCGGATCCGCTCCTCCTACAGCAGCGGCCAACCCAACCCTGGTCAGGTAGCGGCAGCGACCCTGTTCAAAACCATCCGAGGCCAGCTCACGCCCAAAGATGGCAATACTGCCATCGAACCGGCGTCCCACGACCAGGTTCAGAAGTACATGCAACAGCGACGCCAAGCAACTCAGAGTCCGACGCCGACGACGGCGCCGTCGCCGGCACCGGCGGCGGCAAGGTAAACCACAAGGCGGAGAGGGGGCCACGGCTGGCGAAGCCGCCGTGGTTTCTTACATGAACACAGACATGGAGGATCTCTCATGGTACTGGCAGCAACAATCATTCTACTGGCGGGTGTGACTGCGGTGGCCGCCGCAGTCTGGTATCTGTCGTGGCATGAGAAGGCGGCAACTGCATGTGTACCGAAGCTTTCGTCCAACGCAACGGAGGCTCTAAGTGAAGTCCTTGCACAAATGGCGCCCGCCGAGGAAGTGTATCGGGAGACCGTGCCGGCACCAGCTCGACTTCAAACAGGTGCAGCGCGATGTCGGGGTCTTCCCACCGGCAGGATGTGGGGGATGGTGACTGCAAGCCTGGCGGTCACCTGTTTAGCACTGCTGCTTTGCCTCGGCGGGGCACAGAACAGCACGATTACGGAAGGAGCACACACGAACCCATCCTCACAACCTGCGCAGGCGAAGCAGGAGCCGCATCTTCCGGCAAAAGTTGACGAGGTCGAGGTTAGCGAGAATACACTCCGCGCAACTCGGGACCTGCAGGCCGAAGCGGACCGCAAGGCCGACGCGTCCAAGCAACAGAATATTCCCCTGCGACAATCGAAGGAGCAGGCCGCCCGGGAAAATGAGCGAGCAGTCCAATCTCCCCAAATCGCCGACGCAGGTAAAGACACGGCGGTGTTGCGTGTGACATGGCCGGCCAATAACGAGTTGGAAGCCGCTAAGTCCATCGGCGATGTCTTCTATGGAATTGGGCACGACAATCGTGTCGCACGCCTGACGTTTAACCGCGCGGGCGTGACAGTGGGCCCTTGGCAGGCGGCTTCAGAGTTGCCGGAGGGTCTCTACCGCGAACTACCGGCAAGGGGCTTCGGGCTGGACGGCCGCTTTGTGAATGTGCAGATACGGCTCAAGCCATCGGTGGCCAGTAACTGGGAGAGCATTCGGCAGAGATATGGACGTCTGGGAGGCGATGAAGTGCATGCAAGACTTGTCAACTCGGGTGGAGACTGGCATCTCGAAGTGGATCCGACTCAGGAGGCGAAGAAATGATTAAACGACTGCTATTGATCATTGGCATACTGGCGCTTGGGATCATCGGCTGGAACCGCTACGGCAGAACCCTGTGGGAGGCCGGGCTCTCGAAAGCCAACGTCGCGCGTTGGATCTCGCCTCCTAGGGCCTCTGCCAATTCCGCGGAATCGACGATTCCCCCCGTTGCGCCCTCAACGGATCCCGTGATTCGTGCCTGGGAGCAGCATCGCAATGCCGACAGGAAGCGGGACACTATCCTCAACAACATCATCTCCGACCTAAATCAGCGTATGCCCACGACGCGCCCCGGCAACCCCGCACCAGCTCCATCGCCTCCAAATACGCTTCCATCAAACCCTCGCCCTGATCCAAGGCCACCAGTTGTCGCTCATAAGAATTAAACTGCATCTCAATCCGGCGGAACGAAAGAGCAATCGACGTTTAACACCTTACGATACAGCACTTAGGAGAAAAGTCATCCAGGCCGTCGCGCGGGGTATTGTGCACGCCTTCGGCCTTGTAGGGGTTGATCTGTACTGTCGACAGCCCGACCACCATGAAGATGGTCATCTTCTTTGCAAGTGGTTGAATGCCACTGTGACCAACCCTGTCACGCAGGATTAATGAGTCTCGAGATAAACCCAACTTACCTCTTGGTTAGATGGAAAGAAGGTATTCCCATGAAGTCCGTCCATATTTTGATTGTCGAAGACGATCTGAATCTGCTTGCGTTTTTAAAAGCGTCGTATCGCAAGATATTTTCAGATCTTGGATACAAGCCAACTTTTGAGCAGGCGAGTACTGTAGCGGACGCGAGGCGACTGGCGAAAACTGCTCGCGGAAAACCATATGATTTCGTTTCCCTAGACGTAAATCTCGGGGAACGCACCCTGAACGGGCTGCACGTCCTGGAGACGCTGAATTGTTTCCAATCTGCCTGGATGGTCGCGTTGCTCACGGGCGTGGAATCGGACGAGAGCTTGGATAAGACGGTGGGGAGCATCGAAGCGGAGGACCTTCGTAAAACGCTCCGGCAGCGTGCGTACGCGAGTTTCCCCGCCGAGCGACTGATGGTCGTCGAAAAACCGGATTCCTTGCTTAAGGATGCAGACAAGGCAGAAAAGGCACAAGCACGCCTTACTAATCGACTGGTACAAATCGCGCATGTGTATGAAGAGATCGAGCGCCTTCGTTACGTGTTCCGACCCATTACGGTTCCGTGCCTCAAACGCGTTCCATCGCCCAAAGGTTCAAAGGAGAAGGGCAGGATTATCGAGACGACCTCCGTGCATTGGCAGATCAGGTTTAATTGTGGCGACATGAGAACCCTTCCCGACATGGTCGGCTTCCAGACTCTCCGGCTCCTGCTCTCGCAAGATCGCAACCAAGTGGTTACGCCCGAGGAAGCATTGATGAAAGAACCCAAAAACGAAAAGCCTGAGAACGTCAGTCCAGATGCGAATGAAGAGCCCGTGGCCGCAAACTCCGTAGCCAGGGGAGTGGCCGCCTATTTCAAAGCCAAGGGAATCGTCTGTGATGGGCTTCCGCCTGACACTCTGGACGCGCTGATTCAAGAGGAGCTTTCCCCGAAGATGATGCGATACATGGAGCTAAGGGAAATGCAGGATGATAAGAACCCCAAGGCCTACTTCTTGGCCAGCGAAGAAAATGAGTTGGAGGCAATGGTGAAGGGCTTTGGTCCACTCGCAGCCATTGCCGAGGACAAATACCGCAGCAGGGCTGCCGCCGCAGGAAAGCAGAACGATACTGAACAAGAAGCTCCCGGGCGGGACGCCAAGAATCGCCGGCCGGGGGGGGCGACGGTAGCGGCTGTCGAGGGTCTCGGGCAGGAGGGCGGGATTGATGTAACTAATGGTCCCGCCCGACGTGGAAAGGAGTCAAAGGCTGGCTGGGCCTTCCGTCAAAGAAAGGGGCGCGTCTTCAAATACCTGCGGGAAAACGGATACGCTGAGTTCGCAAAACACATCGAAGACTCTATTCAGTCTCCCGGCGCCAAATGGAGCTATAATCCACCCGACGACATAGAGTGGACGACATAAGCGGCGATCCTAAGATTAAGAGTTTGAGAGCATCATTGGTCAAATGCCCTTCTGTTATCGGCATTGCCAAATGAGGTGTTTCCCTGCATTTCATTACGGGGGGATCCATTTCAACAACCAGCAGGCCCAGCCCAGTGGCACGAATCGTCCCATCACATCTGCAGGAGCAAGGGTATTACTTCAGCGCCGAAACGGACATTGGCGCATGGGTGGTGAAATGGACGGACCAAAATGAAAAGCGAAAAGAAGCGGATTTCAGGCAATACCGATGATAGGTCTTCCGAGCATTGCGCCCCAAACACTTGATCTGGCTATCACGCCAGTCATGTTGTCCACTCGATGTCGTTAGGCTGATTGTAACTCCACTTGCCGTTGGCGGACTGGATGGACTTTTCGATGTGTGTGGCGAAATCGTCAAACCCATTCTCCCGCAGGCAATCCCTGACGCGTTTCATCCTGGCACGGAAGGCTTGGCCTCCCGGTGAATCCCATCCTCGCCGGTCGTTTCCGATTCGGTCATAGTTTCCGCCTTCAAGGTGGAGACCCTCCGCCGACATTTCTGCCACCCCAAATTTCTCGTCCTTGTCCTCTTCCTCCTCTGCCTTCTGGCGATTGGATATTGCAGTAATGCTCTGATAGGCACGCTCTGCCGCGCCCACCAGCGGACCGAGTTCCTTCTTGATTGCATCCAATTCGTTTCCTTCGGCAGGCGAGACGTCCTCATCATCCTGCAGTTCTCTTAACTCCACGTATCGCGTTATCCGCAGGGAAAGTGCCGCTCGAATCAGCGTGTCCTGCTCCTCTCGGGGGAGCCCCTTCCAGGTGATTCCCTTGGCCTCAAAGTAGGTAGCCAACGGATCGGCATCGCAATCCGGCGTGACCGTCTCGGTCTTTATGGTCTCAGCCTTTTCGGTCTTGGGTTCACTCATCAATGCTTCTTCGGGGGTAACCGACTGGGTGCGATCTAGCGCCAGTAAGCGGTGGAGAGTTTGAAAGCCGGCCATATCTGGTAGGGTCCTGATTTCGCCACAATTGAACCTGATCTGCCAATGCACCGAGGTAGTATTGATGAACGAGCGCTTCACCTTCTTTCCCTTGGGCGCCCGGACGCGCTTGAGTCCGGCGACCTCTATGGGGCGGAACACGTAGCGAAGGCGTGCAACCTCGTCGTAAACTAAAGCGATTTGGATTAGCCGATTAGAAAGAAGTGTCTGCGCGTCGTCGGCATTCGGGGATGGCTTTTCGACCACCATGAGCCGTTCCGCTGGAAAGTTCGCGTATGCATGCCGGCGAAGCTTTTTGCGAAGATCCTCGGCTTCGGACCTCCCTAAGGTCGCATCCAGCTTCGCGTCCGATTCGACGCCGGTGAGCAAGGCCACCATCCAGGCGGATCGAAATCGATTGAACGTTTCCAAGACGTTCAGACCAGTCAGCGTGCCGTCCCCAAGATTTACGTCGAGTGAAACAAAATCGTAAGGTTTACCATGAGCGGCCTTCGCCAGTTGTCTTGCGTCCGCCACATTACTCGTTTGCTCAATGGTCACCACGTAGCCAAGGGACGCGAAGATCTTGCGATAGGAAGTCGCTAAAATGGGTAGCAGTTGCGAGTCATCCTCAACGATTAGTATCCGAATAGAGCTCATGGTGATAGCAGCCTTTCATCTAGCCAGGAGGTAAGCTGAGATTTCCCGGTGGTCCACCAATCCTGCGTGACGGTTCCGGTCACGGCGACGGTCAGCCATCGGCGAAGAAGATTACCATTGCGGTGACTCGGGGGCCGGCAGAATAGATCGAATTCATATTCGTTGCCGCGGAAAGTTTGAAAAACGGCCTGCACGGCGCCTTGGAGGTCATTCAAATCATCCCGTCCAACAGCGGACTGTAGCCGTGCCAAGGCCAGGCGCTTGATGTCGACAGCCCGGCGGGCCGTCAGTTGGAGTAAGTCCATCGATTGGGTGGCCGCCACGAGGTCGAGCAGTTCCGGGAGTGACCCTGACCGCCGCCAGACGGCATGGCCGGTGGTTGGTGGATGGATAGCGGGGACGCTCAAGCCGATTGCGAGGGCGTGTTCGTATTGTTCGGAAGTATTTTCCAGGAGAACGAATAGAAAGGCCAGATCATGCTGGCAACCAGCAGAGGATAATTTTTCGACCCAGCGCCATAAGGATTGATGACATCGGAGCGTCTCGGCGGCAGCCATTTCGTTTGAGACTACCAAGAGCACGTGTTTCAGGTTTTCCAAAAGGCATTCATAGCTGCCGTCAGTATCTGGTTCCGGACCGGCATGCAGTTCGTCGAATGGAAGGGGGACTGTCCCCAAAATACTGGCAAGGGCCGCGGAATAAGAGCCGCAGCCAACCACCACCGATTCCGGTGGATTATATTGCCATTCATTTAAGACTGTTGAAGACATTTGAGCCTCTAGATATTCGTCGTCCCTGGGGCTAGTCCAAAGAGTTCCCGGAAGTCATTTCCTGTAAGGGACTTTGCCCATTCCCGCGCTGCCCGTCTAAAAAAGGAAGATGTTTTTGTCTCTCTATGCTGAGGATCAGCACAAATGACACCTGCATTTCGTATCGCTTCGACTCGATTGCCATTCGCAAACGCCCTCGATGCTCCGATCCATGAGCCAGCATGCTCATCCGCGCTTGAGAGAAGGAATCCACGGTCAAACCACTTTCCGAAGGGAGCGCTGTTTGGCTGGATACTGCCTTGAAATAAGCGATTCGCTAAATAGTCAGCCAAATAATGAATCTGCTTCGGGCGGGGAGTGCTATTAATCATGGTAGACTGTTTTGATATTCGTGACTGCTCTGGGAGGTTCCCAGCCTCCAGCCATTGCGACCATGTCACAAGCCTGCAGCATCGCGCTCGTTGCACTATGAAAGCAATATCTGCATTCTTGCGACGATTGAGCGCTGCGGTTAGGACGTCAACACCGTCGGATGCTCCAAGCGTGTTGGCCATCACCTGGATTTGGCCGTCATCTGCCATCTCTGTCCAGGCGTCAATACCCCAATTCCGCCACATCTGCTGAATAGTTGCTCTTTGGCTGGACGCATCGGCCCCTGATGCGCCAAGCATACGTGAGGGAAGATCTATCCCCAGGGCACAACCCTCTGTATCAGATAAACTGGCTCGGATGCCAGGAGTTTCGTAAAGCAAGACTTCCAGTACATCCTGAAGGCACTCCCCGTAAGTGCGATCCAACAACAGATCTTCGGTGGCGTTGTTTGTGCTCCACCCTCGCCGGTTACTGGCGCGAAATTCCAAGGAAAAGGCGCTGATCCATACCCCTAGCCGTTCAGCTAGGACGTCAGCGCGTTGAGCGACTTGCGATATCTTCCCTTCGAATTGCAGCCATTCGCCGGATTTCGGCCGCTTGGGGATGTAGCCCTGCGGAGCACGAACAGTTTCCCATGTTGAGCCGTTGGCGACTGATTGATCGCAAAGGCCCGAAGTCAGGCCTTCGGGCTTGAGAACAGTGTAGAGCGAAGCATGAAAAGCTTGTGCAACCTTGGCGCTTGGACTTAGGACCGCGATTCCGGTGATGTTCATCGGCCCGCCGCGATTAATATCCCCAGATTCATCCAAGAACACTTCCAACAATTTCATGCCGCACCCCGAAATAACCTTGTTAATAAAAACTCTGCAGTATGCTTCTTGCACTCATCACCTTGGCTGACTTCTCCAGCGCCGAGACGAAATCGGCGTGGAGTTCCTCAAGCGTCGCTATCCAATCACGAGTCATGGCGGTGACGACCGGTTTTCGAAAGGTGGTGATGATGTTGCCATAATCGCGGAATGGGTCTGTCAATTCACTGTGATGCGTGGAAGAGAAGATGACGATAGGAAGTGTTGGGTCCAGCAGCGATAGGAGGCGGGGCAATAGTGTTTCCTCTGGAGGCAGGTCGAGGCCCGCACCATTAGAGGGTTGATGCGAGACCGTGACGTCATATTGCCCAAGTTCATTCCGCAGAAGCTCTTGTCCGAGCTCATCGAGCCATGGCAGATTGCGATCAGGATTAAGCAGGGCAAGACCGAATTCAGCGAGTTCTGAAAAAAACATCGCCTGTTGATCGCTTCTGCCAAGACCGCGTTTGGGAAAGAGGCGAAGATCTAGGAATAGAACGAAGTCTTTCTTGACCTTATGCTGCCCGGAGATAAGGTCACTGGCGGCAATGAATGGATCACCGGAGCCGAGAAAAGCCTTTAACCTTGCAGGCAATCCTTGGAGTTCATCGAAGAATTTCCCGTCAGGTGAGCTGACGAAACTTTCACGGAAGGTGCGGTCTTGTCCTGTGAAATCCGCACCACTGGCAAACCCAAGTGCGTTTCGAAGGAAAACTCCCCATAAGTCGGCCATGTCATCGATCAGGACTGCCGCGCTAACGACGCTCTGTATTTGCGGATTTATCCAACACTTGGATCCCTGGCGATTCTTGACTTCTGCTTGATCGCTGTTGGCGAATACGCCACATGCCTTCGCCAGGGCGAGAAGATAATCTTCAGCCCAAGCTCGACCTCCGTGAGCCTCTCCCCTTCCTACTTGAGAGCTCAGCAAGAGTGCACCTAGGACGTTGCTCACGGCATGGTGGTCACCGCGATCAGAAGTCAGTCCGTACCAGAGAGTGGTGCGCAGCATCGCCAAGACAGTTGGTGTTGGTTCCATGACTTCACCGTCATCAGCATTCAGGCTCTCGCACAGGATTTCCAGCGAGGGCGACCCCAAGAAGCTAATCCCAGGCACGAGCGGCAAACCGGTCGCATCATGAGCGCTAAACAGGGTGGCCAGAGCCTCGGCGATCGAACCCACCGTTCCATATGAACTCGATGCGAGCACAACTACACGCGCCTTGGCGCCTGGAAACCTGAGCCGCCAGGCCGCCGCCCATGACGCCGCAGTTAAATGATCGCGAAAATTGATACCGTTGAGGCACTCCGGCATTTCCTTGAATGCCTCGGCGGGAGGCGGTCCACCAACAATTAGCACAACCTCGTGCTCATCATTCCAAGGCACCTGGTGTCCAGCAATTTCTGGAGTGTATGACTCCAATCCCTTTAGCCAGAGATCCGAGAATGTGCCCTTGTCCGCGTAATCGAGGACGAGGAGACTGGGATTCCCTTTCAGGACAAAGGAAAGAGCCCGCGAAACAGGATTCATGGGGGGCGTGGTTGTCATGTGCCCGCCTTCGTTGCTGCTGGTTTGGAGCCAGGGAACCTATCCAGGAATGTCTCGACCGGTATCCTGAGGTCGTCTCCCGTTATAACCGCCGTCAGCAGATTCATCGCGTCTCCCTCGGCATCTCCCATCAGGGCGACCAAAGCTGGTAGTTCTTTATGGATACGACGCTTTTCCTCCTCGCTGTTGAGGTTAACCGGGGCCGGGAACATCCAGTCGAAAGGTTTGAACCAGGCCGCCGGGGTTTCCGGGGCGTGAACGGAAATGCCGGCAACCTTCTTCTTCTCTGCAACAAAAACAAACTTCCACGCTTCGCACAGGATCTTGAGGGCACGGAGTTCCTCCGTCGCAGCCGGATTGAGGAACTCCCAATCTGGATGCCCATTCGCAACAGAAGCAAAGAACGCTTCCCCCCTGCCATTTTCCGCGAATTGTTTCGCCGTAAACCTACTTGCATACCGACGGTTTTGGAAAGGTGAATGCTGCCCTGAAAAACCATTTGTTCCGACATGTACAAGAATGCCTGCAAGAGGCTGAACGATATTCTCCTGAGCAATATTCCATTGTCTCCACTGCTCCGAATGTAAGAAAATGATGGTGTCACCCCCTCCACACTCCGGACGCACCATATCAATGCTCGGCCTATCCGTGACGAATTCCGCAATCCTCACACCCGTCTTCGTGGCGAGTTTCGCGATTATTTTGGCCCAAGAGAAATCGTCGCGGGATTTGTGGTCGTGTATGACAACCTTCATTACGTCCTCACTTTTTTTGCCATTCAAGGCAAATGCACCTGTCATGGGATGAAACGGCGAAAGTATTGTGGCTCGTTGCGTTCATAAGCCTAAAGACATCGCTTTCTTCAAGCGTGGGAGACACGAACCATTCCGATCCAACGCCGAGCAGCCGATTTGCCAACGTCTTAAAAGGTGCACTGAAATTGCCGGAAGCGCCAAACTCTATTCTCCAATCGCGGTCAGCTCTTAGCAGGCTATCCACTTCGCCACGCAACTTCTTCAATGCCCCTTTCAAATACGAATCAGAAAAGGTGATTCGAATATGCTGCCAATTGATGTCCCTGTCCTCGTAGTACCACCTTTTAATCTGCAAAGCGTCAACATTGAGAGACTGGCGGCGGTTGAACGCTTCCCCAACAACGCCGTGTATAAATTGGATGATGTCCTTTGGTAATGCGGGGGAAATGTCGCGCGTCAACGTGAGGTGTTCCTCGACCGCCGCGACGTCCGAAATTGTTGCCTTTATCACTTCTCCGCGATCGATATCAAACGTCTTCTTGTGATCGAGTTTTGCGGCAATGGCTACTGGAAGCACCCCCAATTCACTCGCACCAAGTTTGAACGGGGTAAACAACAGTGACTTGGCGGCACAAGCACCCTGCTGAAGCGCGGCGAATGGGTACCCTGTTCCCAGCAGATCGCTCATTCGGTCCACTTGGGGTGGCGTGGTAGCGTTAGGTGCTGGGCGTAGTAACACACCCCGGATTTGCGACAGAAGCCAATGGTAGGCCTTGCCATCACGCTCGCATTTATCGAGCCATTGTGACGCCTTTGTCATAAACTGCAGATATGTTAACGTCGTTGTTTTCTTGTGATACCCAGTCCACTTAAGGAGAAGCATCGCTACTACAGAGCGCAAAGATTTAATATCAACTTCCTCCTTCTCGTCATATTCCATCGGATCGTGTTGGATCCGCGCAGAGAAGTCCGATGCGACCACTAGTTTCCCGCTGTTCTCATCGAAAAGTGGTGCCACTTGGTGATGTATTCCGAAAATTGCGTCAGACGGCTCCCTCACTATCGCGTACACCTGGCTGGACGACTCTTGCAGGAGGCCGACGGCCGACAGTAAGTCGTCAATGGGTTGATCCAACAACTGAAGTTGCTGGCGGTATTTGTGCTGCTCCCGCCGAACCAACTCTTTCTCCAGTATGGCCGCCTGCCTCTTGCCTAAGTCCAGAATGTTGTAAAGCCTACGCGGCCAGCCATGCGTAAGTTCTCGCAGCCTCCAGAAGGTACATAAACTTCTCCGTTCTTTGTCGCTCTCCCACCAATCGTTAGCAAATTCGGCAAGGACCACGTCTTTGAAGTTATCTTCGCATCCTTTCGTGGCAACGAGCTGTTTATCGATGCCCAACACCAGAACATCTGTATCCTTGCTTGTCGACTTCGGGACAAGAAAGTTCATTAGTCCTGGCAAGCAGCACTGTAATTGAATGAACCCAACCGGACCGTTGGCCTTTTGCAGATCCGCCTGAGGTCTGATTTGCAGAAAGCAAGTGTTGTATACCCGTCGTGCCTTTGGGAGAAGACTCAAACTTCCTACGTGATGTTGGTAATAGCCCGTGTCGTAGCAGACGGCTGTATGTCCTCGAAAAATCGCAGGCTTAATAGAAAAATCTTCTTCGAGCGGGAGTGATATAAACTCTTGTTCTTCCTCGAAATCTTTAGCGAGTTGGCTCCGGGCCGTCGCGTTCAAAATAGGGAAGCAACATTGTAAAGTGTGAAATCCGCCAGTTAACTCAATGTCATGCGGCTGGATGAGCTTAACGTTCTTCTTGTCGATCGAAAGAGCCACGACGTTGAAAAGACCGGCTAAGGAATCACCTCTGTAACCTTGCTTATCCCCAGCACTTATACGCAATTTTGTGGCGAACTGTGGCGAGTATAAGTATGCCCATATTTCGGTCTTCGGTTTACTATTGAATTTCACTATAAATTCTCTTGCCGCGAGTTGAAGATTGACGTATAGCGATTTCACATGAGCCGGGCAATCGGCGCCAAACCATTCGGAAAACGAGTTCGCCCAAGCTAGGCAATCGGAATTACGCAGAAAAGCAGACAGTTCCCTCGAATGGTTCTCGAGAGGTGGCGAGGTATGGATCGAATCAATGGCAATAACCATGTCCCGAAACATGCATCGAATAACATCTTTGCGGAACTCATTCAGCATGTCTAGGATGAACGTACCCTGATAGTTCTGCAGGAGGATCTGCATGTCTTGCGCCATGTTAATCCCTCCTGAAGATTGCGTAGCTCACGCCCCAGTTAACCGCGAGATGATCGCCCACACTCCTCATCCCTAGTGTGTCGGAAATGGCGGACTTCACGACGTAATCTTGCGAATCTTCCTGGAAAGGGGGCATCGATTGTCCAAAGCCAAACATTTCGCGAAAGAACCACACGGCCTGGTTCGCAGTCTCAAATACCCATGCTCCCGGGTAAGGTATGAGGGCCATTAAACACAGATCATGTTTGGCAGCCCTTGCTATGATCCTTTCAAAATCAAGGAAACAGGCTTCGTGGCCGTTGGGAGTCTTGCGCGCAACTTCCTCGTCAAAGAAACGCCGCAGAGAGCCGGGGTGGGTGGAGTCACGGAAAATGGACTCAACAGTGTGGCACGTGTTATTCAACGACGGAGACAGTGAGAAATCGGTGGCTGCAGACCGAAGGAACGCTAGTCGTTCGTTGCCAAATAAGTCAATTGCCATGCTGGTATCGATAAGCGAAATGTCACTTCCATGTGCGTCCACTCGGGACGGCCGGTCTGGTATGTCCGCTAACACCAGGAAACCTCCCTTGCGGAGTAGCCGCGAGAGGTTAGCGACACACTGGTGTTGAAGGCCGACAGATGTTTCATCTTCCAGTCCAGCATTGTCTTTAACATAGACGTGATGAAGTCCACCATGCGCAAACACAAGATCATATTCTCCAGCTCGTTCTGCGGATATGGCGCGGAAATAGTCGGGACATATCAGCCACTCATGTTTGTTGCTGCCGTCTTGCTTATAGGCGTTTGTGCAATCAGCAATTGTGAAACGAATTTCAGTGTGTGCAAATGACCTCGACAAAAAGCCGGAGCCTCCAAAGGCATCGAAAATCCGTAAGTCTCCTGGACTTCGAGAGAATTGGCGTATCACGCCATCAATAACGTATACGTAAGGAATTAAATCCAGGCTTCGCGCCATAGGGCATGTTTCTTGCGAAAGCTGGTATCGTGCAGCGCGCTTCCCAAAGTATTCGGCGACTTCCTTTACGCTATCTTTCATCATGCACCAACAGGTTTCAGATTACCGGCAGCGCTGATTTCACGCGTCACGGGATGAGTAACGGTAGAATCTAGCAGATCGGTTACGAATACGCGACTAATTAATCCAATATCAGCAGGACGAGATTTGTCGGAGAGGGTATGCAGTGTTCCCTTGTTCTCGATTACAGACTGGCGCACCGCATCGTAACCAGGGGTTGCCATAGTAGGCACGCAGTAGTGCCTAAATCGCCGCTGAGGAAAAGTCGCAGCGTACTCTTCGGTGAGGGTTGCCAATGCATGCTTAGCCGTTATGTAAGGAATTAGGTCAGGCCACCCGTGTCGGAAAGACCATTGGCTCCCCGTCGTAGCTATGCTTGCATTCTCAGAAAGAACCGTCTCCAGGTACGGAAAACTCTCTGCTACATAGGTCAAATTTAACCGTAGGTGCCGGTGCCATTCTTCCGACGGAGTGTGACCGAATGGAAATACTCGAGCGTAGCCTACGGTATAAATCAGGACATCCACTTTGGCAGAAATTGTTGCCTCAAGAATCTTGCCGACGGTCATATCCCAGGCCTGGAGATCGCCCACATCACATGAGAAATGAAGCCGCACGCCCCGCGGCGAATCGGCACTTCGACCAACCGTGATCACAGCGAAACGACGCTGACGCAATTCCTCGGTAATCGCAGCCCCAAACCCTGAAGTCCCGCCGACCACAATAGCAGTTCTATTGCAATCGTTAGGTGAACGAATGGTCATACTGGGATTCCTCAATCACTTTTCCTTCGTCGAAGGTAAAGATAACGTCTGCGTAGCGGCGAAGAAAGTCATGATCATGACTTATGAAGACCACGGTGCAGTCCGGTTTTCGTCTGAGGAGGGACTGCATCGTTTCGCCAACAAGTTTCGCTGTTTGCTGATCGAGGTGGTTGGTTACTTCATCAAATATGTAAAGGTCGAAGTCGCGAATCAATGCGAGGGAGAATGCCAGGCGCTGGAGTTGACCACCCGATAGCGCATCAGGATACTTGCGTGCGAATTGCGAGAGGGACGGAAACACGTGCAAGATATCTGCTCGTCTCTCGGCAGTTTTGCAGAGACGAAGATGCTCCCCCACCGTGAGATCCGGAAAAATGTTTGCCGCAATGTTTTGCTGAAAATAGAGGACCCGAGGTGGGAGTCCATCAATTCCACCTGTCGCTGCAGACCGCTGACCAGCAAGAATGGATGCAAGTGTGGACTTGCCGCTGCCATTGTTTCCCCTCCATCCGTAGGTCTTGCCTGGTTGCATCGCCATGTCAACTGGGCCAAGTCGAAATCCGTCGAAGGCCTCCGTGTAGGAGAAGGTTAGCTGCGAAAGAGTAATCATGGGCTAACTCAAAGTGATGGGTTGAGAGACCTTCTTGTATCGAAGTAACGCCACCACACCTATCAGCAGCAAGCCCATCAAGCCTTTGTTTAGATTTATTGGAAGGCCTGCGTAAATCGCGACGGTGATGACGGATTGAAACGCCGCGACGGCAATTAACGTCGCTAGCCCATTCCATAAGCCAACGATACGCGGACACAGGCCGTTCGCTACAAGGACTGCTGAAAAGATTCCAAGAAGCAGAAAACCCACCGCATCCCCAATGTTAACATAAGTGTAATAGCAGGCATGAAGAAGTCCGCTGACCATCATGAGGAATGTCCCAAATGACAGCCCCAACCACTGCCAGACTGCTGGTTTCATGCCCAAGGCGCGGGCGAGGGGCGGATTACCAACTGCGGCTAGGAAATGGCGTCCTGCCGAGGAGCCTCTAATCATTTGCAGCACCCCACAGATAACAAGAATGGAACTATAGACGATAGCCAAGCCTTGTGCGTTCGCACGCAATTTAGGCAAACCCTGCCCGTCCTTCATAGCGCCAAACGCTTCAAGCGCCACCGAATAAAGGATGTATCCTAAGGCAAGACTGACAATAATGGCATGAACACGCAGAACTTTCCATGCTATCCACGCGCAGCCTGCTACGAGGAGCGCCGATGGCACGCCCAGGACTACCGTGAGGACAACACCGCTTGCACCGTTTATGCCGGCGGCAGCAATGCCGCATGTGCTCATGGCTGCCAAGACCAGGACGTTCTCGACGGCAAGGTCGGGATATCGAACGACTCGGAGATTGATCCACAGCCCAAGCGCCATGAACCAATAAATCCCGGTCTGCATGATGATTTCTTCAATCACGATTGAACAGTCCTATCGTTTATTTTACCGGCGTAACAGGAAATTCCCGAGGCGCCATAGAAGAAAATTCCTGCGATTTTTGAGCAGGTACATAGAGGCAACCCTCGCGCAACTCGAGCACGGGAACTTCGCCAGGTTTCTTCCCCTCGAACAATATCTTCGCAGCAACCGAAGCAGCCTGGCGTCCCATCTCGCGATAGGAGACACCCACTGCAAATTCAGCTCCTGCTCTTACAGACGCGTCGGTGACACTGAAGAATGGGATACCGTATGAAGCGAGCGATGCCGCAGCCTGCTTGAGATTCTGGTAAATAAGATTGTCATTGGGAACGAAGACGGCTTCCCATTTCTCGGAACCGATTTTCCCGAGGATTGATGGAAGTTGAGATATCTCTGTGACGCCAAAATCGCCGATGATAATGCCTCGTTTGCGAGCTTCTGCAATGAATGGATCTGCCACCGACAGGGAATTGATTTCAGAAGGATTTCGGAGGACGGCAATTCTGTGGATGCCTGGATGACGTTTTGCTAAGACATCAAGAAGCACAGTTGCCGGCGCCAAGAAACGCACCCCTGTTAGATTGGAACCAGGCTTCTCCAATGAATCCACAAATCCATTGCGGATAGGGTCAGGGGTGCCAGCGAAGATGACGGGAATCTGAGATTCCTTGGACTTCAATTTCAGTGCACTATCAGACCCTACAGCGTAAACGAGATCGTGTTTCCCAGTCGAGAAGTAGGCGGCTAGTTGATTCAGGGTGGCGGCGTTTCCCTCGGCGTTTTTCTCATCATACGATAGCTGCACATTCTTCGCCTTGGCGATTTCGTCGAGACGCTCCCGGAATCCGTCGCGTAGCTCTTGAAGGACCGGATGAGACGCAAGAAGTAGGACGCCAACTGTCTTGCGTGCCTGTGGTTTATCAGAATGTTCTTCGCACCCCAAAAACGTGAGGGCAACCGCGACGATGAATGCAACGATGGTACTGCGTAATGTATTCATACAAGCATAGCGTGACGCATTGTGTCACAAAATACGCCCATAGGTGTTTACGTTATCGTAACTGGTTACAAATTATGCAGTTATAGTAATGCCGGTTAGTGGTATCAGACCTCATTTTACCGTAATAATGCCATTGAAACTGCTTCACTGGACAGCCTTATTCCTTTAACAATCGTCGGTTGGGGGTCAGAGCTGGTTCGAGCCTAATAGAGGGGGAGCCTGCCGAGAGCAAGGCTGCACCGTCGCTTATGCGTTACGTGTTGCGCCACACGAAAAGCTTCCTTCAATGGAATCATCCTTGCGTCTGTCGGCCCTCTTTTGAGCACGGTTAACGCGATCCAACCTTTGGTGGAGGTCTTTCGGAGCAGAAGTTGTCACGCAGGTATTACAGACGATCGTTTCGAGGAATATTTCCTCGCGACGTATCGGATCTCACTTACAAAAACAGCAGGTTCGAACAAGTGCATGCAAGACTTGTCAACTCGGGTGGAGACTGGCATCTCGAAGTGGATCCGACTCAGGAGGCGAAGAAATGATTAAACGACTGCTATTGATCATTGGCATACTGGTACTTGGGATCATCGGCTGGAACCGCTACGGCAGAACCCTGTGGGAGGCCAATTTCCCAAAATCCAGCGCTGCGAGTCCAATCTCAGCGCCATCGGCCCCCGTCAATTCGGCGGAATCGACTCTTCCCCCCGTTGCGCCCTCAACGGATCCCGTGGTTCGTGCCTGGACGCAACATCGAAATGCCGACCGGAAGCGCGACACAATCCTCAACAACATCATCTCCGACCTAAATCAGCGTATGCCCACGACGCGCCCAAGCAACTCTGCACCAGCTATGTCGCCTCCGCTTCGTTCCGATGAGCCCCTATTCAACTCACGACCCGTATCCATGGCTACTAATGACACAGGACGAGCGGACGATATTCGAAATACGATCCTCGCGGATCCGGAGGGGGCAGAAGGTTTCATCTGCACGAAGGACGCGGATGCACGAACGTCGATGCTTCACAGCCCCTCCGAGCCTCTTACGATCGCGGTTCAAACACCTATTAAGGCCCCGGATGTACCCACGAAGTCAGCCCCTTGCGCCATCACGGATTCCACGAAAGTTGGACGGCAACCGCCGGTCCAGAGGATGCAGGAGCTGTCCCTAAGCCTCTCTAACCCTTTCCCGGCCAATCCTCCAAAGTCCGTCCCAATAATCACCCAAACACACGCTTCGATGATCGTTGTCGGTCCATCGATTCAATACTTCAACGTTCCGGCTGGAGCCGAGAAGCTGATGACGACCCTAACTCTTCGCGATTCTCATGATGTTCCCTCGCGAATCTGCCGCGAACGACTCACATTCGACGTGGACAAGGGGACCCATAGCAGTAATACACTGCGCTTGCCGCCTAAATTCGCCGACACCAAGATTCCAGGACGAGATAATCTGCTAATTATTCAATGGAATGACGGCCAATTCTCATCCTATCAGCGAGTGCAGCCTATGGCCCTATCGTCAACAATTCAGCGGAAAGAAACACTGGAAACTATTGCACCGCCGCCAAGTCCAAGTAAACCATCGCTCCAGATTATGAACGTACCGATCAATACGCGGCAACTTGACGTGTTTGTGACCTGTCATTGGATGCTCAATGGAATGGTTCGGAACGCTGAATTCCGCATCCCGGTGTGTGGCGCGAACAACGACGCACAGCTTTCCGAAGTTACACCGTTTCCATCAGGATTCGCAGCAGGACAGATCGCGCCGCATGACTTACGCGTCAGTGTGACGTTGTCGGATGGCAAATCGTTGCATTTTATGCCTCAAGAGCCCGTGCCCATTTCCTCCACGCGGGTGAGCGTTATCCTTCTGCCAGCTCCCTAAACAGCTCCCGCACCTAAAGCACTGGCGAAACTAAACGGACGCACAACCCCTAGGCCTGACTCATATTTCAGCCAAGGTTCTGTCAGCCGATAAATTTGTAAGACCGAGAGCTTGCAGCTACGCCCACTAAGGTAAGGTCGAGACGATGCTAGTCCCAGATACCCATTCGAGAAACACGACTGATTCTCAGTCAGTACGGCGTATGACATTTCGCCGCGAGTTGTTCGCCCTAACGCTGTGCGTGCTGGCATTTGGAATGCTGGTCCTGGCCAACGAACTCCCGTTTATCGTGATGCGCCAGTTTGGCAGGCAGTATGACTACACGATTTTGGGCGGAATCGTGGAACTGTTTCGTCAGAGAAATATCGTACTTGGGACCGTGATTTTCGTTTTTAGCTTTGTCTTTCCCTTTGTCAAACTGCTGATGGTGGCGGGGGGAGCATCGTTAATCCCCGTATTTCCATTGGCGGTACGGCGGCAATTGCTGGCGTCGGCCAGATCACTGGCACGATTTTCCATGCTCGACGTGTTCGTTGCCGCGGTGATGGTTGTGGTCGTCAAGACGGGAGACACACTGATGTTGCACAGCATCATGGATGTGAATGTTGGATCCGGAACCATCGTATTTTGCTCGGCGGTTTTCCTGTCGGGTGCCGCAGCTGCTTGTATGCCCGAAGCAGGGGGTGACGATGATGCGGCGTCTAAAGCGATTGTGCAGGCAATACAGGGGCCACGATGGAATCGTCACGCACATCGGCTTGGAATCGCGGTCGGTGTGTTCGCCCTAGCACTGGGCGCCGTCATTCTCCTAGTCGGCCCGTCGGCGGAAAATGCAGCACTAGTCAAAGCCATACGACTGACCGCCAAACCGGGAATAGAGT
Source organism: uncultured Phycisphaerales bacterium (assembly GCA_903845195.1). Taxonomy (GTDB): domain Bacteria; phylum Planctomycetota; class Phycisphaerae; order WQYP01; family WQYP01; genus CAIMWO01. The sequence goes on along the minus strand of CAIMWO010000031.1, from coordinate 87,851 downwards.
TACGGCTTCTGCCGCCCCACAAATGGGATCTTTTCCTGGAACTGACCACCAGTCATGGATTGCTCCGGACGCGCACGGAAAATCAGGCCATCATCGGGAATGGAATCACTTTCCCTCTTACGCCGCCGGTGCAGTTCCGCGACATTGCATCCATTGCGGCATGGGACGCCAGGAAGAGCACAATTTGGGATCGGATGCACGACCCAGAACGGTTGGATCGGGTGGATGAAATAGGCATGGAAACGGTCGGCGACAGATTCTGCTTCTTGATGGTTGCAGATCGTAGCTGGAATTCTAAACGGGGGGCCCAAATCGTGGTCGCCAGTGTCTTCGTCGGTACGGGGACGCTGCTCTTATTGTATTTCACTGTAGCGTTCTTACGGCGACACCCATTTCGAGGAATGGTCCGGCTGGCTTCCACCTGCGAAGCGCCACGGGGCTAAGCGTAGTGGGAAGGCAAAGTCAGGGAATCCGGGCATGCGAGAGGGCGATGATCTATGGCCCGCTGCTCGTTGAACATGTTTTTCAAAGACGACTCGCGAAGTTGCGGTGCGTGATGGCCAGCATACTACGACATCGCAAACATCTTCAGAGGTGGTTTGCGGGGAATCCAAGAAGTCGTAGCTGCTTTCACAGTAAATTCGCCAACAACGAAGTGGGATGCTAGCGAACAGATCGTGTCACGCCTTAGTTGAGAGGGGCTGAAATACACCTTCATCCGCAACGTAAGGAGAACAGCGGGCGAGAGAGGTATGAACGCTTCGTATGAGAATACATTCGCCCCTTCGTTTTCGAGACGACCAATCCGCCGTGGCCGTTGAATGTTTGATGCACAGCAGCATCGGGTTACGGCACGTTTTCGCAGATGACTGCCAAGCAGACATTTCATAGAAATGGGAACGCATTACCATGGAACACTTTGCCGGACATATCCAAGCCGTAGCTACTTCCGTGGAATCGACGATCCGCGGAACGCGGAATGAGCGATGCTCTGAAACGGTTGAGCAACAGGCGGAATGTCACCGACACGTGGCTTGGTGCGGATACGAGGTTGTTAGCGTCACGGCTCGCCCTCACTCGGGCACTGACTTGGTTGACGCGTTTGGTGCTGAGGCGGCGTCAGAGCAAGATCGCATGATGTCTTCTCTCGTGTCGGTTTTGGACCCTGAGCAGAAGGTAATTTTCGTCTACGAGGGAGGAGGTCAGTCGCCCCTACGGTGGCGTATTTTCGGAGAGGCGTCGAGCGGCGAATCTGCCGCGCAAGCAGGTGAGCAGTTGCGAAATGTCCGGTATGCCCTGATGACCGTCCTGGAAAGCCAGAAGACTTGCTACCGGTTCCGACCACTCTCGGATAACGCCGCAACCCAATTACGCACTGTCGGAGACAAGTGGATCGGGCTGATCCAGCCAGAGGGTACACATGTGGAGTTCACCAAGGGACTCTTTGGATTCGGTGAGTCCGCCACAGAAACCGATACCACTGTTTGGCTCCCTCATTACACAAATGAACGCGCTCGGGCATTTAGTTCAATAGTCAAACTCCTGGTATCCAGCCACGTACCTATGCGAATTTCGATCGCACTGGAATCCTGCCATCTCAACCGGACACAAGAGCATGTGATCAAGTCGGCCCAAGATTTTATCCTCAACCGAAGCCTAAACAGCGAGCTTCCAGCGCATCTGGAAAATGCCGCAAATGTCTGGCTCAAGACCTTGGCCGGTTGTCGCGTGACGTGCTCGGTATCATCGTCACATCCCATCTCCGAATCATTCCTGAGGATGCTTGCTGGCGAGATCTACCACGGCACCGCCCGCGTTTTCTCTCGTCGCGCCGAAGGCGATCGCGCGGGCAGTGACAGCGCGGTGGCAGCATTGACGAATCACTTTCTTGACCTGAGAAACTGCATCCCCTCAACAGTTCCCCTTCCCTCCCTTTTTCCACCACCTGAGGCATTGGCCCAGCATGGCGTTCGTCGATTCTTTAACAGAGAGAAACTGGGCTTCCCCAAGACTGGCGCAAGGATGGGATGCATCCGAGATGGCCAAACTGAGCAGGCCGTTAAGCTGTGCCGAAAAGAACGGAGCCACCACCTTTACATTCTGGGAGCCACCGGCACAGGAAAATCGACCCTGCTCTACAACCTGGTAATGCAGGATATTCAGCACGGCGAGGGAGTTTGCCTCATTGATCCGCACGGCGATTTGTACCGTCAGGTACGCGCGTCCATCCCTGCACACCGCGCAGGCGACGTCGTTCTATTGGACCCCTGCGATCGCAAACGAGCCGTCGGGATCAACTTACTCGACTGCACAGAACCTTACCGGGAAATGCAGGTCAACTTCGTTATTAACGAAGTCTTCGCGATTCTAGAGAAACTCTACGATATGAAACAATGCGGCGGCCCCATGTTCGAGCAGTACTTCCGGGGGGCACTTCAATTGATCATGGCGGATCCAGACAACCAGGGCACCCTGGTCGATATGTCGGCGGTGTTTGAACACAAAAGGTATCGCGAGGCGATGCTTGAGCGATGCGGACCATCTCTGCTGGCGGACTTCTGGAAAATGGCCGACGCCGCTGGAGGAGAAGCAAGACTGGCAAATATCGCGCCGTACATCGTTTCAAAGTTAAATGGATTCGTACATAACGCCGTACTCCGGCCCATCATCGGGCAAACCAAGAGCACAGTCGATTTCCGCGGGATTATGGATAACCGCCGCATACTGTTGGTAAATCTATCCCGTGGTGCCTTGGGCGAACTTGATATGCGCCTACTCGGGATGATCGTGCTAACTAAGCTCATGTGCGCGGCGATGAGTAGGCTGAACATGGCGACAAGCAGACGCAAACCGCTCATGGTGTACGTGGACGAATTCCAGAATTTCACTACCGATGCCACGGCATCGCTTCTCTCAGAGTCGCGAAAATTCGGGTTGTGCCTAACGCTTGCCAATCAAAATCTAACACAGTTGTCGGTCGGAAAGGGACAGGAGAATCTTGTGAATTCGGTGCTGGGGAATGTCGGCAGCATGGTTCTATTTCGACTCGGCGCCCCAGATGCAGAAAAGCTGGCCATCTACTCGCGCCCAAACTTCGGACCGGCAGACCTCCAAACACTGCCGAATTTCCATGCTGCCGCACGACTCCTCACACCGACAGGACCAACTGACGCCTTTGTGTTTCAAACGTATCCTGCCGCGCGCCAGCGACCTGATCCGACCGCGCAGAGGCAAGTACAGAAGGCCTGTCGCCTCTACTCCACTGACATAAAAGCGGTAGAGGCAGATATACGGCATCGCCGTGAGGATATCCGCGCCATGGAACTCGTAGGCCCCGAAAAGAAGGCCGAGAAGGTCGCTGCCAACGTGTCCTGAAGGCCAGTCAATCCATCACCAACAATCAAGAAAGGGAGAACACACTATATTCAATGCTACAAACGCGGCAACAAAGCTACGGATAGACAAGTAGAATGCCCAGCCGCATTATTTTCCAAGGGCAAGTAGAGGGTGGGATCGACTTTTTGGGCCCGAAGGTGCATAAGATGCGTCACGAGTGTCTGCGCGTTAATCTAGTCCTGTTTGCATCGCGGATCACAACGAGAATCTGAAATGGCGACATGACTGAGGTGATGATGGCTGAACCATTTCGATTCAACTGGAACGCACTGCTCCGTGAATTTCGGCGCGCAGCAAAGGCCTTTCCTCACCCACTTTATCACCAACGGATTTACGACAGCCAACATCGTGGCGCAGGCGTCACGTACGAAGCCCGCAAGATTTACGAGGTAGGGCACGCTCTAACTTCCGGCAAGTGGCAGGAATGGCACGGCCCCGTAAAGTCGCATTTTCCCATCCTCAAATACGATGACCCCCCCCCACACGATTCTGGCTCAGGACAAGACGGGGATTGGTACGGGCGATTCTTTGGAAACGGGAAAGGGTTGCAGCAATTCAAGCATCTGGCCGGAAGTGCCTGTGCTGTCCAAAACGAAATGCGCAGTCGGATTGCCCTAACGATGGAGGGCTGGCCGGGATTTCTTGAACTTGTTTACCACATCGCCGCCCGCTATCCCCAACCGCTTCTTCGGACAGAGCACAGCATTAAGACGTGGTGTGATGACGATTGGCTGGAAGACTCTGGCCCGTTGAAATGGGCTGAAAATAAGGGTCGTTTTGAATTGATGACCAGCTCTTGCGAGACGCTGACGCCTGATCTGTTTCGCGTGTCGATCACGGCAATCGAGATGATCCTCGACCCGGACCGCGCTTTGTTACTCAATCCGTGGGTGATCCAGATGGAGGAGGGGGGCGAGCTGGGTCGGGAACTGCCGAAGTTGCCGATCGAACTGAAATCCGCTCCAGTAGAAGTGCCGATGACTATTACGACCACAACTTCGACGGTCGAGACCTCTACATTGCCCGATTACATGTTTCATCTTGAAAGAGGCAGATGGCATCTGCGGTTCAGAGTCGATGCAGCGACAACGGAGGAAGACTCCTTCATGGACGAAGCATCACTGGGTTTCCAATACATTGCGGAGATTCTTCGACGCCGAGGTGACCCGGTTAGTTGCTTGGAGCAAAGTCCGTCTGGCAAAGCAGCAACAGCTGCAGACGTGACGCGGATAAAGGACCGGTCAAAACACATCGACCCCGCAGACCTTGGCGCTGCAGGTGCATCGCGGCGAAGCAACAAACGATCCGACGAATCCGATTCATTTGCGACAGACGCGGGAAACGAGTTGCTGACGGCTGAGGAAAAACTACTATCAGACGAACTGGAGATTGCGGTAGACACCGGCGCGGAGAATGTGGATGAACTTCGCCAGCAACTTCGCGAAGCTAAGGCAGCAAGGAAAGCGGGGGAAGAGGGATCGAAGTCGGAGGCAGAAGCAGCACGCCGCCGCGTGAAAGCACGCATGCAGGACTGTCGGGAGAAGATCAGCAAAACCATGCCGCACTGCTCCCTGTATTTGCGAAATAGCATACGGCCAGTTCATGGCAAGGCATCCTACAGCTACCAACCGGCCACTTGGCTGGACTGGTATGTCTGAAGACGAATCTCGTCCTGCCGGGCGCATGGTTGTCTCACCCGTGATCGGCATCACTCCCGCCGGTCGTTAAGTGTTTGCCAACCTTCGATGATGGCCCTTCGCTTCGCCCTTTTCAATAAGGGTACGCCAAGGGTACGTCACCACGTGTCACTAGACACGCACAAAATGCCCCATTTCTATATCAGGCGACACTCGCCTGCTGCGACAGACGCCCGCCACCGCGTCCAGTACTGGAATCCAGGAGTCATTATGAATACGGCACTGCAAGCCGACGCGACCCCTACTCAGGAGGCAGGAGTCATGCTACCGACGAATCAACTGCCTCCTCTCGCCGACGTATTCTCGACGGCATCGTCATCAGCCGCTGAGACTACCCTACCGACACCCGCGACTCCTGATTCGAAGCAGGATACGCGTGCTGGCGAGTCTGCCCCTGAGGTCACGTCCCCCGGCCAGGTGGTATCTACACCGCCTTCGACTTCGGCCCCCAGGCAGGACAACATGGAGTCGCTCGCCGTTGAGATTCGGCACGAGCACGCTTCGGTGCTTGACCGGCAACGGAATGTGCTCGACAGACTCGAACACGCGCATGCGATCATACGTCTGATCGCGGAGCAAACCGAATGCAACTATGCGTGGCGCCATACCGCCACTGAGGCCCGCCAACAGATCGCAGCAATGCAAACTTCTCTTGGCAACATCCTCGCCAGCATGGCACCCGATCGATTGATCGAGAGGGCGGGATGAATCCCTAATGGCGTGATGGTAACGCGAACGCGCGTTCGCGGCCCTCGAGGTACGTATCAACTATCCGGAATCACTGGAGATTCTCATGTCACGAGACCACATTTGGTGGCGAAACTTAGCTATCGACACGGCGAACTATGCCTGCCGGTATTGGTTCGAGTCTCGTATTGGCTGCCTCGCGATAACAGAAGACGCTGTTGGGATATATGGGAACACCGGGTACTGCCAGTCCGTTTATGCCCGGGAACAGGTTGACTATCTGCGACAACGCGTAGGCGCCGCGGGTATCACCGAGCTCGGTTTCGGGATCGACACTTTGGCCCCAGACACGACAGATAACGGTTACACCTGGGCACTGCTGATTGATACCGGGAATCTCAAGCTCGCCGAAGCGCTCGTGCGTGAGGCGTCAGTCTACACGTCACTTCATCAACTTTAAGGAGAATAGAATGTATGAGAAACAGCACTCTAGTGGAAACGTATCCGACAGTCAGGCTCGAGATCAATTCGCGCAAGCGATGATCGACGCTATGAAAAGTTGCAGGGGCAATCTAGCCATCACGTATGACCGCGACAACTTTCAGATCGATATTTCCGGAGGCACGACGCTACTTCTGGAAAATGTCTATCGCGAATGGTCGTCTGCAAAGGCAAGTACAACAATCCGCGACATCGCTCACGGTTGGACGCAGAATTGGGAAATGGTAGCAAGCGCGTCGCTGGAGTCAATGCGACCCCACCTCCTGCCGATCGTGGATATCCTATATCGGACATTGGCTCCGAAACCCGTCAAATACGCGCACGCATCGGCGCCCGCGTATCAACTACTCGGCGATCATGTCACGGTCGAAATCGCTCGCGATCTGCCGGATCACATTATGTTCCTCGACAAGGCGCAATTGCTGAAATTGAGCATCTCGTTCGAAGAAGCCATTGCCGTTGCAAAGGAGAATCTGCGGCGGGTTAGTACTAAGGCGTTAATTCGCCGGCCCAGTGGCCTAATGATCTCTCCCTGGCAGGATAACTATGATAGTGCTCGATTAACGATCTTGGACGAGCTCGTACCCGGAGCGCTACACGATGATCTGGTAGCAATGATTCCTCATCGTGACTGCCTTCTGGTGGCTCCCGCCAACAACGAGCCGGCACTTGCCGAAATGGCGACGATCGCCAAGCTTCGCCGACAAGGCCCGCGATTTCTAAGTGGCATTCCCTTACTTCGCAGTGGCGGGACCTGGAAAACATTCATCCCGCCCGAATGCTCGTCGGTCTATTCGCCATTCCGTGAGCTTCGACTCCGCAGTCTTGCGTCTCATTATGTACATCAAGACAAGAATAGGGAACTGTTGGCATATTGCCAGGATGTGGACGTCATCGCCAGTGTTTTCATCGGAGAAACATGTATCGATGAATTCACGTTGGCTTTTTGGATGCGCGACTACGTGACGCTGCTTCCAGAGGTGACATATGTGGTATTCACTAACCCCGCCGCCGGCGATCAAGAACGAGTTGTGTACGGTAACGTTTTATGGGAACGAGTGCATCAAGTTATGGGATATCGCATGCAACCACTGGGAACCTATCCGGAGAGGTGGAGGGTCGAAGCTTTCCCCAGCCCCGCCGAAATGAAGGAAATGGGGCTGTGAAAATGCCCCCTTGGCAAGTCATACCGGCATTCAATTTATGGAGACTAATCAAATGTTCCCCGATAACAAAATATTCAACTCTTTTTTGCGAGACTTCCGCACCCAATGGGAGTCGATGGGCAGGCGTCTTGCGGCTCCGTGCGTACTTCAGGTCTTTACGAATGGTACATGGGACGGTGTCCATATTGAGATGTCCGATAGTGACGAAGGTCTCCGGGAAGACCGCGATGAGTACGCCAAGTGGCTACGTCGTGCAATACTCCTCGCAATTTGCTCAATCACTCCCGAAGCGGCAGCTGCGGTGACTCTGGTGGAACAAGGAGACGAACGCTCACTTTCGATCCAATTGGCCAATCCAACTAAGGAGTATCAGCTAGTGTGGTCTATCAATAGTGACGGCACACTTAGTGAACAACCAGAAATGGCGACGCATAATATCGACGGCGAGCCTTCTCCGGCGCTCTACTCTCTTGGCGAAGGGAAGCAACCTCCACTACCAGAGAAACTGCTCCAACTTCACGAAGTCATCGCCGAGATTCGAGAGGCCGGTCTGCACCTGGCTGAAGAAACCGTTCAAGCGGTCCTGTCGATGATCGAGCCCGATACCACGTTTATGTACCTCGGACATTACCACTCAATCGGGCACTTCGCGGGCGTTCTATTTCAGTCAGTTGCAGAGCCAAAGGATCGACACATTTTGCATATTCCAGTCGAAGGAAAGACAGCACTCTTACGACACTACCGCAGCGTTAAGGACTTCCGTCTTGAATCTCCAGACGTCTGCGCCACAATTCCGTACATTCTAGAGACGATGATGAGAGCTGAGGAAAATGTTGATACCGGGTGCGACCAAACCACTGATGAAGCTGTGCGACTCTTGCTCAAGTCAATTCCGTTTGCTCACCTAGATACGTATCATTTCACTTCTTCTCCGATACTCATGTACTTAGATATCCAACCTGAGGGATGGTTTTGGATGATGGAAACAAAAGCCCCGGTCGAAGATCCCGACGACAACGAAAACTACGATATGTCAGATTGTTGGTACTCATGGGCCAGAAGCTTTTGCCTGGCCAAAAAGCCCCGGCTCATCGCAGCTGTTACCAAGCGCACCCTGCCTGTAGGTAGTGGTCAGCTGGCACAAGAACACCTCGTAGTCACTGTAGAGGGCATCCGTCGCTCAGACTACCGAGTTCTTGCATGTCCAATTGATAAACTTGCCGAGGGAGCCTGGAGGACGCTTGAAGCGGATGAGCCGCCGAAGCGTATCTATCCATCCAAAGATTAGGTAGGACATATGCCCGGCACCGGAAGAGGAAACGCAAGAAACGCTAACTGCTTTACGCTTGTGAAGGAGCCGTGTAAGCCGTCAGTGGCCTAACGGAATCGCCCACGATGCCACGAGCTGCTCCTGGCCCAGCAGTAATGGGAGTGATGCCACATGCCTATATGGAAAGGGAAACCGATGGAAAAAAAGACTTGGTTTGACAGGCCAGACAACGATGACCACGCGACATGCACACAATGCAAAATTAGCAAGGCGCAGTTGCAGACTCGCGAGGTGGCGATGGTAACGGTGCAATGGGTGCAGCGGTGTGGTCCGGAGGAAGGGGTGATCCTTTCAGAGATCGACAACGGCGAACGCACTGACATAATCCTGAGCCTCTGTTACTCGTGCTACTCCGAGAAGTTCGGAGCAGACGCCTTGGCTTCGCTGGACATCACGGGATGGCGGGATGAGATGATTGGACCACCGAGCGATCTACCCGAAGAGATGGAAGCGTGGAGGAAGCGTAAGGAGACATATGACGAAGAGCAGGAAATGCGATTCCTGCAACGTCTTCTGCCCGACATGTATGAGGAACCTGGTGTAGTGACGACACCGTAGCGATAACGGCGCACATCCATCTGCCCGGCACGCATCTGCAAGCCGCTGTTTGCATGGCAGTTTGCGATGATCTTTGGCCTAGAAGGTGACGCCGGTCGTCTCCTCGAATAGAGAAATATAGCGCCGCGTGGACCAGTACGTCGGCTCGATCCATTAATCCCAATCGCTGACGCCCGTCACTGTGCTGGTCCGCAGTGGCGGGCGTCATTGCTTTTCGGCCAAGCCGTGAGCAGTCGAGGAACACATGGCACACATCAGAAAGAAGCATGCGGATCAACCGCCGCAGACGGACGCCAACGTCGCGGTGGCAGCGAAGTCTCGCGAAAGGACCACATACGACATCGTAACCGAGGCAGGCTGGTACGCCCTGAAGCCCTTCTTCAACGTCATGGACTGCAACCTCAAGACCGACAAGTATTTCTCCCCCATGAATCTCAACGATGACATCCTGCTCAAGTGGCAAGGGCTTCCCGCAAAGTTTGGCCAGAAGGGAGACGGCAAGTACGGAATCGTTCGCTGTAATCCCAACGATTCCGATGGTGGAGAAGTTGGGTTGGATCGACTCTCGAAAGGCGATTTCAAGCTACACAGGGAGTATGGAATCTCCCAGAAAGAGAATCCCGAGGAAGAGGATGCGAAGGTAGAGCGGCAATTCATCTACTACCGGGGTGAACTGGCGTCGCCGTACTTCACGGGATTCGGTGCGTCGGCCCGACAAGCGAGTTCGACAGTGTTCTCCGAGGCATTGGGTGTAAACACAGAACGAGTGGATTACCCAGTCGGTGCGATCCTCCTCACCATCGACATCGACTTCCACGAGGACCAGTACCCTATGGGAACTGTCAATGATGCCGAGGCTGTCTTCCAGTGGCTCCATGGGACGTATTTCCCTGACGCCTACTGGGAGAGGTCAACCCACGGCAACGGGTTCCACCTCTACATCAAAACGGCCTACTCCATGCACGATCCCTCGAAAGTCGTCTACAATCTCGTCTGCCTGACCAACAAGCTCAAGCTGTTCCTGTCGGACCTCGACTCCCTTCGCATCCATAAAGGCTTCAATGCCAAGATCGACCGTCGTGTCTTCGGCCTCCCTTCATTGTGGGTGAAGAAGAAACTGCTGATCAAACGTTCATATTGCATGAAGCTGCCCTACTTCTTCACGCTTGAGGATGTGCGGCAGTTTCACTTCTCTCCTGTCTACTTGATTGACCACTTCCAGGTACGTGAGCCGATTCCTCAGCCCACTCAAGCAAGAGAGAGGCAAGGCAATGATAAAGGTATTATTACACTACCCCCCGCTGGTAGCTCAGAAACGGATCTTTTCGACTCTGATGGCAGTGTGTGGGAAAGTGTAGGGGAAGCTCGGTACGTGAGTTTCTACCGCCGCCGCACCTTTGAGGAGCAGATCGAGGAACTCCGTCTTCTAAAGGCATCCACAGATCCCAAGGCGGATTTCGCACGTCTGAATGGCTTCTACAAGCTGCTGTGTCGCCGTGAACGGGAACTTGTCAGCCCGGAAGAAGCTAATGAACAATACGTTGTCCTTGGGTTGAACAAGACCGACAACTCTGAACGAAGGTTGAAGACCTTCCAAGGGATGAAACATTTCTATGAAGGAAAATTCGATTCCGCGATGACTTCGGGGATCGATATGGAGGGATGGGAGAAGGCACGCCTGGGACTCGAGCGACTGGTCGAGGGGATCGTCGTGCCGTTCAAGAAATACAAGACCAAGGGGAAGCGGCCCCAGATCAAAGCAGTCTGCCCTGCCCAAATGGCTGGCGTACTGTTCGTGCTGGCCAAGCTCGCCGAGGACAACACGGACCCCTTCTTTTCGCACGACACGTTGCGAGGGTTCATGAGAGAGGCAGCGTCCATAACCTTGTGCATGAACGCCATCTCCCCCTGCCTTCTGGCACTCCAGAAACGTGGCCTAATCCGCATCATCAAGAAGGGACGCCTGGATATGAAGGCTGGTCAGAGCGAAGGAACGATGTTCACCGTTTCCACTGAAGTCAAAGAGATCGTGGCCGGAACTGCCTGGTCCAACGCCGCATAGGGCCATTTTTGAGACGCTAAAGGGGGGTAGCGTAATAGTACCTCCTTCTTTGCTTTGCTTCTCTCTTGAAGCAGTTGGGCTGGGTTGCATCTCCCGGCAGGTCGATAAAACAGGTAACAGTTGAGGTGACGATTATGTCGGACGGTCTAGTTGATTGGGATGACGTGGGCAAACAACCCGCCAAGAAGAAGATCACGAATGTCAGGAAGGGTAAGAAGGCCAAGAAACCGATGGCGTGCATTCCTCCAAATCCGCCTGTGCAGGCAGTGGTGTGTGTTCCCGTTCCCCAACCGATTCTTATCCCCGATAACGTTCCACCATTCGAGCGTGAATACCACTTGCCCCTCCTGTTGGGAACTCCTCGCCAGGTTGACTGGGGACGGATCGTTCGGAGGGACTTCCTGTCTGAACTCTTTCCCCAGTTGATGATGGTCACACAAGGAAAGCCAGAGGCTGAGGCAAAGACGATCTACGAGGCTATGGACGTGTTGCGCAACGAACGTCAAGCCAAGGTGTGGATTGAGAAGCTGCGCCAGCACGTCGGAGATGCCATCTCATGCCTTCTGGCCATGCCGAAGGCTTTGGAGGAGGCCCGCCAGCAAAGAGAGCGTGAGGAAGCTGCAAAGCTGGAGCAGAAGCGGAAGGCAGCCGAAGGAAGACGGATTGCCAAGGACGCCACGGCCTTTGCGGAGAAGTATGGCCTGCCCGAGATACTCTCTCCCTGCGAATCGACCCCGCAGGCCAACTATGGTCGTCGGTGTCGGTTTGAACTTCTTTCTGCGCTTTCAGATGCGGATTTGGCTGCCATATTGCCCGCCATTCGAGATGTGAATGATGCGGGGGTGTGGATTGGAGCCAAGGACCAAACCGAACCCCTGAAATACGTGATGGAGCAGATCGAGAAGAGAGTCGCGAAAGTCCGGCATCAGGGATGAAGCCGATTGCGGACCTCCTCGATCAGTGCTTTCACCCGTGCCGCTCGGTCTTCAGATGAATCCGCAGGCATCCGCTCAAGTTGATCAAGCCGATCCAGTAGCTCGTTTACCCCGGTCATCGGAGCGGCCGTTGGTGCCACCATGACAGCCTTCCTGCAGGATGGCTCTGGAGCGTTGAACGTCCCATTCCCAGCCCTCGCCTGTTCAAGATGGTGACGTTTTCGCTGGGGAAGAGTGCGGTGGTCCTCGACCAGCTCCAGCACGACGATGATGAACCCTTCGGGTCCACCTTGTGTGAGTTCGGCATCCAAAGCGTGGTTGGGGTGTTGGCGGCGATCCAGCCGACGGCGCTGGTCCCACAACCGTTTTGACAGGCAACGTGTTGAGCAAATCAGCCGTTTCCCCGATGAGATGTGTTCGATGGCGTAAATCGCAGGTTGCATCCTGTGACCGTCAAGAATAGTGTCGGATGTGAGCATGGTTTCCATGGCTCTCTCTTCCATCGCCCCCGCATTTCCTCCTCCATCCTCTTGTGCATTTTGTCTTAACCCGATCACGCGAAAGTGAATCACCCACGTGAGGTGCATAGATACGCCGCTCCGCTTTTTCACCGCCACGAAAACGGGCCAAGCAAATAACGGCATGGATTCCCGCCAGAAGTACAACCCACACAAAAGCCGCCTTTCTCTGGTGGACTCGAAGGTTTCGGAGGCGGCACCAGCTCCGCAGGCTTCCTCCTGCATCCTCCATCCGGATGCAAAACCTCCGAAGCCGATGACGTTTTCTGGCCCGTTGGATGAATGGGAAGCCCGTGTGAGACTCACCTGGCAGTGGGCGTTACGGGGCCGGGGCCGCATTTTTGCCCCAGACTAGATTTTGTGATCTTGCTTTTTGGGCCATAAAAAACGGCCCGGACAACAGACGCCTCGGGTTAAAAGTGTGACAGGATATCCATGGCGGGTTCCCATTTTGGCATTGCGCAACACCCCTATGGGGCCGGTCTACCCCCCCGCATGATTTTATTTTGCTGGGCCATGCAGGTCATTGCCAGAAAGCGACGTTGGAGACGAGACGGAGGGGTTACGGGGCGGGTGGTAAGGGATGAAGCTCAAATCCTCTTCGGCCAGCGATACCAGATCGCCCAACAGGCGGGTGAGGTCGTCGTCCATTGGCCGGTTGGGGTCCAGCAGGGCAAGGATGCCTGCAAAGGAGGTGGGATGAGAAGGCGGGGCAAGTGATTCCATAGGTGTGTCCTCCCCACTGTATACGCTTGAATCGAGGCGATCTTGCGCAGAAACAATAGAAATATCTCCCCAATCCTGCATCGCCCGCCGCAGCAGACTCTGCCTGCCTGCTGGCGTAGGGAAGCACGATTTCCGCTGTTCGGTGAGCCATCGGTTGCAGGGCCATGCGACGGCGGTGCCTGACGGCGGTAGAATCATTTCTTTCTGCCATCCGCCCTGTAAGCCGTCCCCATGATCCAGAACACGTTCTGCCATTTGCCGGGCATTTCAGCCGCTGTCGAGCGCCAACTCTGGGCCGACGGAATCACATGCTGGGAACACCTTCCACGCTCCACCCACCCCAAGGTATCACCCGCGAAGCTATTGGCATTGGGGGAACACCTGGCCGAGTCGGCAGCGCGGCTCAAGGAGATGCAGGCGGGATACTTCGCCAGCCGTTTGGGCATCCACACGCTGCCACTCCCGCAGAAAGGCAACCTCGCGTTTTACCTGGAAAGAGTGAAATAATCCTTGTTTGAAGCGGGCTATGATCACGTGGTTCTGGACTGCGCCCCGCTTGACGCGTCCTTGCACCTTGCCGATGACGCGTGCCCACTGTCCCGGCTCCCCCTCCAAGTGCCACGCGGTGCCACTTTTGCTCATGTCTACTTCTTGCGGGGGCGTTTCCATCGGGATGTCTCCTCTGACCTATGATCATCAAGCGCAAGAGACCGTAGTCAAAGTTGGTGTCTAGAAACACTGTCAAAGATGGCGCGTTTCCTTGTGCGTCCTTAATGGCGTCAAGAGTTTCTGGGCGCAGGTTTCCCGCCTCTACGGAAAAGAAGGCTTTGAGATGTTGGAGCAGAAACTGCCGGACGTCTGGTCGCTTGGGATCGAGAAATTTGTCAAGAAATTGGATAACCATGTGCTGGTTATCGGGAGAGAGCCCCGAAGAAAAGTTCGGATTTCCCATACAGCCATGGCTCAAGACGATCGCGGGACCCGATTCGTTCATTTGCGACGAGCGTTGAAGATTAGCATGCCGACGCCAAAGACGATCAAGGCGAATCCCGCAATGACCATACAGGCGATGGACCTTTCCGTCGCATTCTTCATCGCCGTAAATTGATAGCCGAAGGCGGGCAGGATCGTCGAACCCAGTCCTAGAACGACAAGCACAACGCCGCATCCCATGATGCCAGCCGCCGCCTGCTGTCCCTGTTTCGACGCTTCAGCCTTCTGCGGAACCGCCTTCAGTTCCGCCTTGGCCTGTTCCTGCAAACGGGGTGTCAGAACTCCACGTCGGTTCAGCGCTGCAGCCTCGAAGTCGGACTTGCGGTAGGTGAGTTCCATTATGTCAAACAGGACTTTGTCGCCGATGCGGACGCTGGGAAACACCGGCATGCAGTCCCACGTCGGCATGGAGGCAGGCCCGCCTTTTCGCAGCGATCGCTTGACGCCGTTGATCTCTACTGAAAATGCGCCCGTCACGAAACTGCGGCGGACGATGACCGAGAGCTTACCGTCGGCCGAAATGTACGGAAACGTCTGCAGGCCGATTTCCATGAGCAGAAGCGTTCCGCCCTTGTCAACAAAGACGCATACCACGTTGTTCAGACTGAAGTAAATGAGCACCCGCAGCTCTTCCGGTGAGGATGCGGGGTCGCGTAAGAACCATTCTTCGGCTTTCAGCATGGATATCTTCAGTTGATCGGGATTGGAACCGAGAAGGACCACTGGTCCTCGCCTTTCAACACCTACTAACTTTTGTCCCGGGCTCGCGATTTGTGAGATGAACATATATCACCGCACCGAGGATGTGAAGATAAGGTAACACCACGACTAAACCAATGCCAAACGGAATCGCGGCGACGATGACCATCGCGAGTGCAAACAACTGAAGAAGAACCAGCGTGAAGGTGTTCCCCTTCGTCAATCGGTAGCTTGTCTCGCCACAGGCGAAAAACGGCCAACGAAAGTAGATTATGTCCCGGTCAACGATCTCAGGAAAGACCTGAGACAACCTCGCCGTCACACACGGAGACGGAATGAACAGCAAGACGCCACTCAAACCTATCCACCACGCAACCCCCACAAGAGCCATCCAGAAAGATAGAGTATACCGTAAACCACGTCGCAGATCGGCCAGAACTGTGCTGGAATTGCCGCGAGCTAGATTAAGCGCAGACACTGTTGGGCCGGTAAATGCTAACGTTAGAAGCACAAGAATGGGCACAGACAATACGATCCCGGCGAGGCCCTCCGCGGGTGATCCTTTCTGGACGTTCAGATGTCGTAGGACCTGATCTCCAAGAATTCCCAGCGCGCTAAGACCTGCCAGTAGGAGGCACGGTATGATCAGTGTCAGAGTCAACGCGATCGGCTTCGATCTGTAGAGCCGCCATGTCTCGCCCAATACCTCGCCAATCTTAATGGGAGATATTGTGCGACGGCCCGCTCCCACAATGGCATGCGAACCGGACGGCCCCGATTGGCATGGAAGTGGGACCGGAATCTGACTCGTACCAGTGCTGGGATCGACACGGCTGGCGATGGTAGCAGCTGGCGCAGTTGCCTTTCCCACGCCGTCGCAATCAGATGTCGATGCCCGTTCGACGGAGGGAACTTGGATCTCGCACTTACATGATGGACACGTCTCAAGTTCGCCCGCGACTGACGTCGGAACGCTAAGCGGTTCGTTGCATTTCGGACACTGGAAGTTGATCATCAGCATTCCCTCTTTTCGACTACTCTTGGCAGACACCTTTTTTCATTCTCACAGAGATACATAGGCGAACGGCAAGCTATTGAGCGACATTCAGCCGTGAACGAAGCTCAGGGCGAAGGTTGCTTTCCCCAGTTGTCGAGGCTGATGGGGACTTCTACGGCCCCGTGAAATCGGAGTGTGGCGTTCTTGGCGGAATCCGGGACGCTGAAGACGAGCGCCATGACGGAAGAGTGCCCTGGCGCGAGGAACGTGATCTGGCTCAATCCATCGTAAACTGCCGGTGCTGAAAACCAGGAAATGCTCTCGTTGTCCGCTGGGACCACCAAATCGCATTGATCTTGGATCACCCCCGCGCAGAAGCTCCATTTATCCTCGCCGTCGGGCCGAATCATGGCAAAGGGTGTTTCAAACATATAGCTGCCTTTCGGCCACGTACCATACTTAGTCACCATCGCCGGGAGTCCTTCCGGTTTCTCCGGTCTCTCCGTGGCCTGTTTGGGCGTCACCTTAACGTGAACGACGATGAACGTGCGATTTGGCTGGGTGGTGCTAACAGAATTTTGATTGTCGAACGCGAGGTTATTGCCCGTGCGTCGATGGACGCCGATTGGCTGGACCTTGGCGTCTGGCGTATCGACGGCCGGAGGCGGTGACCCACAGCCGGAGCAGCCTACGACGAAGGCCGCGACCACCAAACAGATCAAGGCTGTTATGGAGGCGGGTGGAATGGCGACGGCCGACTTGCGCGCTGGACAGGTGTACTCCTGTCCCGACAGACGGTCAGGCACCTCTACCATTTCGGAACATTTCGGACATGTTGCTTGGATCATTTCGCTGCTCCTGCCGTGTTCACCATGCCGACATCGCTACGACTTTTATGAGGCGCAGACGGCGATTCCCTTTGCCGCCTTAGAGATGTGAATATGCGGAGGGTAAATCCTCCAACCGAATACATCAAGACTAATTAGTCCTATTTTGTGATCACATTCCCCGGCCGATGCGCCGAAGTTGGTTGGCGTCGGCAATGGCCAAAAAATTACGGCGGCGCGGGAGCATGTCGCGCTGACACGCCCTTCGTCAGTGGCGGTAATCGAAAACAGATGCGTGAGAGATTTCTTTCGGGCAGCAAGAATCGACCGATTTCATTGCCCGGGAACGGGTGGGGGCGGCACCGAGTACCTAGCCGCCGCACCTCTGGCATAGCGCCGTATCTGATTTCCCGGCGTCTGGGTGCGAGGGAATTCGAGTTTCGCTTCCCGGAGCTGCGCGAGGCACTCGCGAACCGTCTGACGCCGTGAGCTACCGGCATTCTGGCCGCGTTGTGTCAGCATGAACGACTGCCACGATCCCGCGATGCGAATTTGGTCCAAAGGTCTGGACCCGCGTCATCACTCGTTCCGTCGAACAACAGTACGCGTTAAAGACAATAGGCGACCAATTGGTCGCTTTAGACTTGCATTGGTGCTGATTCGATATATCTTTACCTATGCTACCCCTTTTTTAGTGGGTCACGGGCATCAATTCTCGTTCACTCCCGGAACGTAGCACTGCTATCGAGGCAAGACGAGGTAATCACATGATTAGCGTCAAATGCGAAAACTGCGGGGTCGACCTACAAGTCACAGACGACAAGGCGGGCAGAAACGGAAAATGCCCGAAGTGCGGGGGACGATTCGTGGTTCCCACCCCATCGGCACAGAAAATCCACTGCGTTACTGATAGAACTCTGCCTGCTGCTGAATCCGCAAAGAACCTAATAGCGCCGCCGGCCACCCCCGCGATCCCGGTGCCGGCGCCACCGGGCCGGAGCAAGATACGCCTTGTTCTGGCCATTCTAATTATTGCGGCACTCTCCGGCGAAGCAGTGTGGGGTACATGGATTTACTTTTCCAGATCCTTTGGCAGACCGATCGCGAAACATGAAGTGGCCTCGCGACCTTTGGGTGAGGCTATCACGCCAACCACCGTCGTCGCCCCGCCGGACGTGGTGGCAATCTCGGACGAGAATGATATGAAGCAGCCGGCGGCGTCCGAGCCGACCGTGTCGGAATCCACCACGACCCTGTCGGCCGAACCAAACGGGCTGGACGGGAAAAGTCTCACTTCGAATCTACCCGATGTTCCACCGATCACTGCGGCCTCGTCCGGATTGGTGCGAACCTTTGGACTACCGGTCGCTAACCCGACGTTCGCCTTCTCCAGAGACGGCACGCGCGTTGCGACATTCGACTTCACCGGAATGGACAAATGTCACATCAGATTCTATGCGGTTGAACGTGGAACCGCGGATGGAACGATGGACGTTCCCTGGTACGTCAATACGTTGGCATTCTCCCCAGATTCCAAACTACTCGTATGCAGCCATCTATCAGGCTCGGCTACGTCCGTTACGATCATCGATGTCCGAACCTGCAAAGTGATTTCGACGCGCGAGATTGCCAGCGGCGATGAAAGTGCCAAGGCGCTGTTCACCCCCGATGGCCAGAGTCTAGTGACCGGCTGCAAAGTGATGAAAATCTTGGACTTGGCTTCGAACCGTCAGATCCATCTGCTCAGCACCGACAATCGGAAATCTGCACGCTACGACAACGGATTTGAATGCGCGTTTTCCGCTGATGGATCTAAGGCTTTGACTGCCGATTCTGGCGGGCACCTATTGTGGTGGGACATGACCGAGGGCAAGTTGCTTAACGAGGTGGATAAAGGCACCTACACATTCAGAAGTCACTGGGTTCTACTTCCGGATGGCCGCCAGGCACTGGTCAGCGGTAGCGGCGGTCTGCAAGTCATCGACTTGGAAACGGGACGCACAATTCAGAGTATCCCGCGCGTAACCGCCAAGGCTTTCATCGACACTTCACGCGATGGTCGGCAGGCCACCATACTTACCGGCGACAAGACCATTCAGACCTTCGACCTGGAAACAGGCCGTCCTGTAGGGTCGATGAAGGGACCCGAGGCCTATCTGCAAATGGCGGTGGCGTCTTCCGCGCGCCGTCTGGCTTATGTGGACGGAAAGGAACTCTACATCTGGCAGGTGCCCCCAACGCTGCCTCCCCTCCCTGTCACACCCCCGGAAACCCCCACCGCAAGGGGCACACGGAATCTGACGTCCACGATCTCCGAAGCCGTCGCGAAAGGGCCGCCTTCGGTGCCCGCTGCCGGGGCATCGTTGGTGGTGTTGGTCTCGCCTGCCTTGGGCCTGACGCCGGAAGATGTGGCCGATGCCCTGGGACTTGATGACTCTTATGTCGTCGTCGCCGCCGAAAATACGCCCCTGCGCACCAAGGCGCACTGGTTCCTCCAGATCAATCTCAAGTCGGTGAACTTGGTGGACAATAGCATGAAGGATGATGCGTCAAGTCGCTCGCATACCTGGAAGGAGGCCGATGTTGAACTCATCTACAAACTCATGGTGAGGCCAGGTCTCGACATGCCTGCGGTTCCGGCGGCGCCGGTAATCATCAGTCACCACGAGACACCCATTCAACAGGTGATTGACCCGAATGCCAGGACGGCCTTCAATCCCGTAACTCTCTATGACCGTTGGGGTCAAGTTATCCTCACGGCAGGAGACTTCAAGGTTACACACTACAAACTCTTCACTTGGACGCCCGCGATGCTGCGCCGCATCGCGACGACGGAAGCGCTCGCTAAGATCCGATCGGATATCCGGTACGGGACGGCGGAAAATCTACGCAAAGACCAGCCTCTGGCGGGAAATGGCTGGCGTCCGTCGCTCTTTGAAGGGAAACGCCTCGCTCCGGCCAGTGGCTCGCGCCGAGCCGATGAAGGATATGCCCCTTCCGCCGTCCGGCGCGTCGACGAGTTGATTGAACTGGAGTTCCCACTCAGCAACAGTTTGCCCTTGCCCGTCCGCGCCAAGGTGACGATTCGGGTCCCTAGCCCATCGCCCCGCGGAATTGCCTATGCGAGGCAGGATGTTTCCCTTTCGGGATACGAAAGAACCGTCTTGACCGTGCATGTCCCAGTCAAAGACTGCATCAGCGCGGATCATCCAGAGCCCGATATGAAGCAGATTTTCGAAGGGACACGAGCCTCAGCCGAAGGGACGCGAGCCTCAGCGTTTGCCGACAGTCGTACGCGGGTTGGTTTTGGCCAGGACGACGAAGCGTACGCACACCAGAGCATCGCGGCGCTTACGCATGAGCTGCGCTCGATAGAATGGGGCATTGGGGGCGACGCACGGCGTAGACCACAAACGGAAGAGGAATTGGCCAAGGCGCTGTTGCTCCAGATGCTGCGACGGGCCGAAAAGGTCAAGCCGGCAAATGCCGCGGTCCCCCCTGTCGAGCGTTCACCAGAGGATCAGGCAGCGGCGAATTTGCAGTTTGCCCGTAGTTATCTTGCCAACGGACTAAAAAGTCAGGCAGGAAAGCTCCTGGAAGAAATCGTTAAGGACTTCCCCGATACCAAAGCTGCTGAACAGGCCCAAAAAGAGCTGCAGAATATATCCGAGCCAACGACTTTGCCGGGCAAGTAAGAGACATTGGATGGTCGTCATGGCACGATCAATCAAGCCATCAGTACTACAGTGCTGGATAGCCGATCACGCTGTCGCGGACGACTTCTTCACGACATCAGCCGTTATGCGGTCCTACAAGGCCGATATGGCCCCTCCGAGACTGCGGCCGAGGAGGATGAGGCAAATCGATTCTGCTTGTAGCGAAAACGTCACCGACAAAGGAGTTGCTTACAATGGTCGTTTACAACTGCCTCAAATGTAAAGTGAGATTGGAGAATCCGCCTGTCATGGTGGGTAAGGAGGACAAATGTCCAGCGTGTGGCGCAATGCATGTTGTGCCGGAACCCGCGAAATCTAGGCGAGCTCTTGTTCTCGCCAGTTGCGGACTGGTCATCGTATTGGTCGCAGTAGTTCTCGTCGCCGCCTTAGGCAAAGGCCTTTCACCATTTGGCGTCGGAGGCAGAGGACTCGCGGGCCTTCTCGAAGACGCCAAACAATATCAGGAACCGTCGGCGGGCGACGGGATATTCTCCCTTGGAGAGGCGCTGGTAATTGCCCAGGACATGCGCGCCAAATACGCTGACCGCTCTGGCTCCGACCATATTCCTTTCGGTGGTCTGCATATGCAGACTTTTTCGAAGAAACTCGATGAGTCAGGGTTGAGGAGACTTTACGGGAAACCTCAGTCCGTCTCAAACGATCCAAAGAACGAGAGCGACCCAGGGGGGCCGCCCCCGGCACATGGCTTGCGCTATTCGTGGCTTGAGATCCAAGTTGCCACGGACGGGAAGATCATCGGGTTGGCCTTCAACCCGCGAACCATCGAGGCGGCACGGACGGAGGGCACGTTCCCTTGAAGAGCGGGGGAAGCCCATCACGGGTACGTGTGTCAAGAGATCGGTCTGAAGAACGAAAACGATCGACGGGCCGGGCTCGGGGCAGTTATGCTACGCAAGATGGCTGACGACGGTCGTCGGCCCAAAACCGTCACTCACCTCAGCCCCGTCGCGTCCTCTCTGCCAAATCACATTTCCTATCAGTAAAGGAATAACACCATGAGCATACGACCAACGGAGCAGGCGCTCCAACGTGGCGCAATGTTTGGATTTGATACATACGAAGTCTATGCCGCAGACACCGAACAAGAGGCATTAGAGTTTCTCAATAGTCTCCGCATCGACGAATCACAATACTATGTGGTAGTCGAAAGCCCGGGAAGTGTGGTTGGCCGAGACGCAACTGGAATTTATCGTCCGTCACAATCCTGGCGCGGCAACGACTGGTCATCATCGGGCTACGAGAAATACGATCTGGCCGGAAGAAAGCACTTCTGGCCGCACTGGGCACATCATGAAACATACGCGCCCATTGCGGCCAAGACGTCGGAACAACGAAACAGTAGCGACTCACAACCGTCAACCACCAAAGATCCATCCAGCACTGTTGTCAGTTCACAACAGTCATCCCATCCCGAACACATCGCCATGGTGATGCGTATCGCTCAAACGGCATCCGTCTATATGGCCCAGTACGGGCATTCATGGAGAACCGCAGGGATGCAAGCGAGTCTGATGAACCAATTGCCACATCAAGAAGAATGGGCAAAATGGCGCAAGACTCAGACTGAACCTATTGATATCAGAGGAGGCGCATTCGATAACCTGACTTTTGATTTCGGGCTGTACGATGTGCTGGCCAACAATGCGAGTTTCAGAAACTGCAAGTTCCTATTCGCAGGTATTCAAGATGCCTGTTTCGACGACGCCGATTTCACTGGAAGCTATTTCTTCCCAGCCTCGTTCACGCGGACTTCAGCGAGAAGAGCGAACTTTACGCAGGCCCAGTTCGTTCAGCCTGATGCAGATAGTAAGACCTGTCTGGATGGCGCGATCATGAACGGACTAAACCTAGAAACCATAACTGGGTCTTTGGAAGGGATGAGCGGATTCCTGAAACATCTCACGGAAGAACAAAAGAAGCAAATGCACACGGCTGATAAGAAGGAGAAGCACGCCGCTGGTAACACAAAGAGTGGTTGCTTCATCGCCACTGCGTGCTACGGTTGTCATGATGCACCAGAAGTCAGGATACTCCGACGGTTTCGAGATGAGTCCTTGCTAGTGTAGTCCGCCATATTTAATGTAACATATCGGCGAGATGTGCGTTGGTCCTGCATGAGAAAAGCAATTCCTATTGTGCTGGACGATTCCCAACGGCAAACGCTCGAATCCCTCAAACGCGCGCGGCGTGTTACGGTTCGTCTGATGGAACGGGCGACGATTGTTCTCTACGCCGCCGATGGTCTGGAAGACCAAGACATCGGCGAGAAGATGGGCATCACGCGCCAGAAAGCCGGTCGCTGGCGGAAACGCTACGCCAAGCTCGGGCTGGCGGGCATTGAGAAGGATGCACCGCGCTCCGGACGAAAGCTGCAGATTGACGCCCAGCAACGGGCGGCGGTCATTAAGAAGACGCTCAAGGAAAAGCCCGAAGGTCACACCCACTGGAGCCGCTCGACGATGGCCAAGGCCACCGGCCTGAGCGACTCGACCGTCGGCCGCATCTGGCGCGAGCACGGCATCAAGCCGCACTTGGTAGCGACGTTCAAGCTGTCGAACGATCCGCAGTTCGTTGAGAAGTTGAAAGACATCATCGGCCTGTACGTCGCGCCGCCGGAGCACGCAGTGGTGCTCTCCTGCGATGAAAAGAGCCAGATACAGGCACTCGACCGCACCCAGCCAGGGTTACCGATCAAACCGGGACGCTGCGGAACGATGACGCACGACTACAAGCGGAACGGCACCACCTCGCTGTTCGCAGCGATGAACGTGCTCGATGGTACGATCATCAGTCAGTGCCAACCGCGGCACCGCCACCAGGAGTGGCTTACGTTCCTGAAGACGATCAAGGCGCAAGTGCCACAGGACAAGCAGGTGCATCTGATCTGCGACAATTACGCCACGCACAAGCATCCGAAGGTTCAGGCGTGGGCGAAGAAGAACCCACGGTTCGTGTTCCACTTCACGCCGACCAGCGCGTCATGGCTGAACATGGTAGAACGGTTCTTCCGCGACTTGAGCGAGAAGGCGTTGAAGCGTGGCAGCTACTACAACGTGGACGACCTGGTGGGTGCGATCACGGAGTACATTAATCAGCACAACGAAAATCCAAAGCCGTTCATTTGGACGGCGTCGGCCACCGACATCCTGGCCAAAGTGAAGCGGGCTCAAAAGGCCTTGAATAAGTTATAGACTGTTAGGCGGGGACCACTAGTATCGGGCATCGGTCGATGGTTTGTTGCACACTACTACCGCGTGTCTCCGGGTATCGCCAAGGTCTTACTGCGACACCCAACCGTGGCAAACCATGTGCGACGATGCGTACTCAATCCACTCACGGCGGTCATTCGGCGGAGGCAAGAACGGGAACGCAGTGGCTCTGTTTCGACCTTTCCAAAACATTCGCGCGAATGAAACTTTCGCACAAATCGTTTCCACTTCCCACTTCAGGATGAAGACCTGCAAATCCCACAGCCAATCGCTTCGTGCTGTTCCGCCAGACTCAAAACCACCTCACCTTCAACCGCCCGATGCCCCCGTGGTACGTTTCACATGCGCCGCCGAAGTTAGCCTTGCTGGCCATCCTCTGGCTTGATCCACCGGGGCGAAATTCGGATGCGTCATGTCAGGCCCGAGAATATCACCGCTATTACTGTGAACCGCTAATTCGCGGCGACATTCCCGCCGATAACAGTGAGATCTGATCAGGACGATCTGCTCGCCGCACCAACGCACGTGACAAACGTCGGCCGAGCAATGTGTGCAACCTCCCGAACGGATTCTGGGGCGTTGTTTTGCGAACAAGTTGTTCGCGACGACCCAAGGTGCGCCAATCCAGAACTAGGAGAACACAAATGTCTGAAACCCACAACCCACAACCCCCGGATACACGCGACATCATCGTGACGCCGCCGCCGCAAATCACGCAGTATGAACTCGATGTGATCATCGACCACCACCGTGATCTGCTCCTTGCCCACCTTGGGGAAGAAGCATCGAGGACCTATTCCGGAACGAGTGCTACCATGCGGGCGGTCCACGCTGAGGAACGTCTGAACGCGTTCGGCGCACAGGACGCGTTGCGCAAGATCGCCGAGCAGGTCGCCGAATGGAATGAAGACCCTTCCTGCGGCATGTGCAACGACGAGGTCACACGCCAACTCGACGCAGACCCGCAGTTCGCCGCCGCCATGGACGCTTACAACGCGAAGAAATTTGCGAAGAAAGGCTCTGAGCAGAAACCTGAATTGGATTGGGAGTAACGCACCGTAGGTGATTTCACACCCAATCAGTTCCTGCCACGGATAACCAACAATGGGGGCCACGAATGATCATCTTTAGGCGAATTCAGAAACCGGTTCCTACCGACTGGCTGCCGGGAGCTCACTGGTATGTCGAGTATTACTGCGATGATTGGGCCAACGGCTACCCGTCAGGCATGGCCTTTGTCACGGCGATCAAATCCTTTGTCTTCCTCGATTTCATCTTCGTGGCCGACCACGAACGTAGAAAAGGCATTGCAACAGAACTGCTCCACGCCTGCAGGCAAAAGTGGCCCGGCATCGACTATGGCGACGGAATTAGCAAATCGGGTGCGGCACTCCTCAAGTCTGTTCAGTCACGCCGCAAGAAGCGAAATACGTCACCGCTTTCTCGACGACAACGGCACTTGTAAATGTCGGTTGAAAAGTAGAGCGGGCGGCGTACTGACGGTGGGCACTTGGCTGTAAAGATGAGGCTGACCTCCAGACGCTCTGCCGGACCTGCCACGAGCTTTTCCACCGTTTCGGTCGGCTCCGAACGTAGTCCAGCTTACTAGGACTTGGCGTGTGAAGGGGAGATCCGCACGACGGCCTCGTCTGGTTATCGTGCAGGCTGAAGACGAATCAGCAGAATGATGACAAGTGGCGATGGCGGGTAGGAGATCAGCATGAAGAACGTGGAACTCAAGATTGAGGGCAATATCCTCCTTAATAGGGACGACGGCTCCCCGATATCGGCAAAGCTTTCTTCGCCACTTTCTTGTCGTGAAAAAGTATCACAATCCCCCCACCCACCAGCAAAAGCGATATGGCATGCCCCCAAATTGGAATACGTGCGAAGTCTTTGAAATAGCCGCGCGAAAGAACGACGGCGTTGCCATTCTCTCGTGTCTCGACCACCAAACCATCATCGAATTCCACGACGACTTGCCCTTGAACCGGGGCCATTGCCGCGTCTACAAGGATCAGGTCATCATCATCGCCCTGCAATTTGCGACTTATCGCCATGTAAGGAACATCCTTCGATTCCGGGTGTTCAGCCTGAAATGCACTGGCCTTATTGCGGGCGATAACACCCAAGATCGTGGGAAAGATGAGAATGATGACGACCCCAAGCACAACCGCCGTAACTCCCAGCCTCGTGTTTTTGTACCAACTCGTCTGGCCGAACCCACATGTGCATGAATTCACGTCAACTTCCAGGATAGCACCACATTTGGGGCATGGTCGATAGTTCATGGATGGCCTCCGGCTACAAAAAGGTAAGCTGCAGCCAGGAACATCGATGCGTACAAGAAGATCCTCGACCCGGCATTGAACGTCATGATACGAAGCCTTTCATCTGTCACGGGAATACGGAAAACGAGACAGGCATAATCCCATTCGGGGAGGAAGTAACGGGACAGGATTCAAGTTCTTACGGCACAATCTCCGTCGCTGGTCGCTCCACAGGCCTTGATACTTCGACGTCCTCCTGCCTAACATGGAACCCATGTGCCCCCCACACATAGGTCCGGAAGTTATTTCAGGCCCGTCCCGAATCATCGAAGATAGCAAACTTGTGACGCACATCATCAGGTGCATTGATAAGAGCGAGTGCAATCCATCCCTCATATCCCAGAAACATACTCAACCAGAAGATTGAACGTAACAAGGAATATACCTGTATCGACATCTTCGATGGAATATCTACAAATGAATCTATTGTAATGGTCTGGGGGTTACTCCATATAAATTCATTGTTCTGTGTTTCCCGATTGAATCCCGTTGCTATGGGAAACAAAGTTTCAGCGGTAGCATGAAATGTGAAGCGTTTTCCTCTAATTCTATCATCGACTGGCAGTCTGATCTGAAACTCGCCACTTGCTACGCTAGCTGGGTGCCCATTTATCGAGGTCGTAACCGTGTCCCATTTTTTCTCACCCCCAAGGATTGGTTCGTCACTCGGATCACCTCTGGTGTCACAATCATATTTTGTTCCATCACACTGGCCCGATGCCCGAGGCATTGAGATCCGACAACCTTCACGACCCAATACAGAAACCCAATCACCGGGGTGAAACACAAGATGCGTAGAAACATTCGGGCCATATTGAAGGTTGGCCGTAGATTCCTGCTGCGAAAATCCAGTCTCGATAATTGGTAGCACGGTAAAGTAAGCAATAGCACAAAAAATGATCGCGGGAAATAGGGAGAGAGAAACTATGGTGGGCAGAAAATCACTCCGCACGCTTAGCGCTTTAGCAAATCTTTCAAGCAGACGAATAAGGAGCGGGAAGCGGAGTAGGGTCGGTGCTGCCCTAGCATTCTTGCCATCATTTAGTCCCACCAATTCAGCCTGGTGGTTGGTTACAATCAGTATCATCGGGATGGTGCCGCCAAATCCCAACACGAAGCCGATGGTATAGATCGCACAATTTAGTTTTGGAAAATTGGGCCAAAATCCTTGGAAGGCCGAGAAAATGCCAAAATCAAACAATAACAGCCAGCCCAAAAAGCAGATCTTAGCAAAGGACGCATTCTTGATCTTGAGTTTAGACAAATGGGGGAACCGTCCCCGAGCACCACACACTCCCATAAAAATGCCGAGAGGTAAAACAAGCAGTGAAAGGACCACAAGGCCGAATCTGGCACCACCTTCGATCAGCTCTCCGTTGGCTAAAGCCAAGATGGGCCCGCAAACGATGAGAGTAGGCCAGCTAAAGAATGCAACTAGAGCGACTGTAACTCGTAATAGTAGCTTTGAAACACTCATCGCTCTAATCCTCCGAAAGGCGGCACCGAATAGTGCTAGCGGAGCAGGGTGAGACGGGGTTTGAAACCGAGCAATGATCCCTGAAATCTATTTCGGCTTTCAAATCGTCAAATGGTCTGCTTGTTACGTAAGTCGCACATCTCTCGCAAACGCACAGCATTGATCACCATCGCGTCACACCACCAAAACACGACAACCCAGACGACAATCCACAGTGGATCGAAATGCGGGAGAAATAACCGAACAGTCGGGATGCCAAAAAGAAAGAGGAATCCATTATTTATGCCCCATCCACCAATAGCACGATAATGCAACACCTTGCGCATGCACCCATACAACATTACTCCCAAAATGATAGCCCAAACTGTATGCAGAATATGAAATATGATCACGAAGCTGAGCAGCGTTGTTTCCTGGTCGGGATACCAAGTGAGGATTCCTCCCGCGGCGATAAAGAAGGCGATAGCGCTGACTATCCATATCGCAAGCAAAACGCCGTAGGCCCTTCTAAGGCGGCGAATCGCCCCGGTGTTCCAGTCGTCCTCATCGGTACTTTTGGCATTCACCTCGATAGAAGCCAATTTTCCACAAGTCCGACAACGAAACACCAGAGGAAAGGGCGAGTACACAGTAGCGTATGGGCGACAGCAGGACGGGCACACGAAGTCAACGAGTTCAGCATCGGCCTTGACGAGGCCCTCCTCGCCTTGATTTGCCACGACCGGTATCGAGCGTCCGGCAAATGTTATCCCCTTAATAATTGCGGTTATGTCAGCGGCACGCCGTTTTTGGCTTGTTACGAAGACTCGATACCGGGGTGCGCCAGAAGAGTTCGTAAAACTTGCGCCTTCAACCACAGCCGGGGCACGCGTGTCATCGGGTACTGCTGGCATCGTCAGGTCTTCCCCTACCACTCTGATCGCATCTGTGTTTGAGGACGATGAATCTTGCATCACGACGTCACGACTGATGCAATCGGGTCTTCGTTCTTTGGCGTACTGTTCGGCGGATTCCGCCGAAGGCATCTCAACGAAATCGTAAAAGATCAAACCCTTTGCAGTGGTGCTGGTGATTTTGAATTTCATGGCATCTTTCCCACAGAAAAGAGAAAACAGGGCGATATTCAGTAGACTTCTTCCTCTCCGCCGTTCACGGCACAATCTTCGTCGCCGGGTCGCACTTAGGCAGCCGAAGATCGCTCCCAGATATGAATATGCTGACATTACCACATGTAGGTCGGTTGGCAAGAGGAAAGTTTGGGCAGGTGGCAATCCAAACGCGCCCCAAAAAACCTTGAACAAATATCTCGACAACATGCCCGGCAGCGCGTAGATTTCCCATGCAGTCATATCTCTTTCCAGTAGTTCGCTTCAGCAGACACGAGAGGCGGAAACCATGGGCTGCATTTATCGTGGAGTTGTCCTTCTTGTCACAACGGTCGGGCTTCTTGGCGGTTGCGCCGCCTCACGTTTGCCAATCCATGGTCCAAAGTAGATGAGCTACGCAAACAGACTGACAACGGTCGTCAGCCCAAAGTTGACGGGAAGATCACGGATCATAGAAGTTGCTGCGGTTTGAAATGTCGCCGTGCCGACGTGCAATAAAGGAGTTTCTTGTGAATTGGTCATTACTTGCTTCGTTCGTAAATAGATTTCCCGTGTCCGATGTTCTGGTCGTAAAGTTACGCGCCAGTTGCGTTTGTTTCCTAATGGTATTCTTCGCAGTGATGATGACTGGATGCAGCGCTAACCGCTCAGCCGCATGGTGGCGGTTGAATGCCGGAGAGTGCATATTAACACCCAGCACCGCAGTTGCTTCGCCTGGACAAGCTGCGTTGAGATATGGTTGGTTCGAGGGTGACCCTGATCATGCACCTGCCAGCTGGTACCACATTGATCCCCACAATAGGAGTGGATATTTAGTTGTCAAGGAACTCGACAACGCAAAACCGTCCGCACTAAAGTCTCTTGGTGTAGTCCTGCCACTTTCTCCTGGTCACCATGATATCGTCTTTACTCCGGGGCTTGAGCAATCGGGTTTTATTTATATGGCAGATAAGCGGATGGAATTTGATGCCAAGGCAAACCGAACATATGAAATCCAATATCGCATTAAATGCACGCGACCCGGAGATTTTTACACAGAGCCAAAGCTTATTTGGCTCGCAAGAATCGTTGAGGTGGAAACGCTCATGATTGTCGCGTCAGAGAAATAGACCGCTGATGATAATGGTCGCCAGGTAAAGAGACGCAGCCTTCCCTCCCGAACACCACGCCGAATCAAAGTTCCTGTTAATTGTGCCCGCAACCGTTCCCAGAAATGCCCGCAATATGCCATGGGACAGCCCAGGACTCAACCGGATTGCCACTGATGAATCACGTGACCCCGGAACGCTCATGATTGACTGGTGGGGCGGGTGATGGTCGAAGGGATGGATGAAGATGTCTGCCACGTCGAGATGGCCCGTCGAGATATGGGCACTCACACGGATGAAACTTATTCTTCATGCGCGAATTGAGCGTGAAATGCGGCTCCTGAGATTGGATAGGCCACGGGCGTCTTGTCGGGCGATCGACGGTCTGCCGCGCCCATCCAAGTTTGGGGTAGGCCCGAGCGATGCACCGGCGCTGAGTACACCCTGTCTGATTAGCATCTGCTCGTTGACGACGTCGTGGAAGGCGGCGGACAGGGGGGCTTGAGGATCAGCGAGCTTCCAAAGGCCACGCTCTCGTATCCGTCCAGCGCCGGGATAATAGGGGAGCGGGGTTGAAACCGATCAACGAGCCGTGAAAGCTTTTCCGGCTTTGGTCCAGTGCCGGCGATTATGCCGGCCTGCGCCGCGGGCCATTGCCGCTGGACACGGTGGGCCTGCCGGAGCATCCGTATTGACGGGGCAGAAGCATGGCCGTTTGAAACGGCCATAGCACCTGTGCTTATGGCGATGCCACCCGCCAATCTACGCAGCTCACTCCACACCAACCGCCGCCTTGGCTGCATCAAGTTCTCGCTCGGCAGTTGGACCAAATCCCCAGCTGTTGACGGAAAAGCCCATCGTTCTGGCGATTCTCATCATGTTTTGGATGTCGCAACTCCTGAACGGCCCGCCCATCATTAACGCGGATTCCACACAGCCGCGACCGTCGTAAAGGAAAGCCAGCGCGCCCGCTGGCTTTGCGAAATCCAGAGACCGATAGAATTTGCGAGAAGTCTCATCAGCCGGAGTAGAGAAGTAGAACGCCAGTACCGAGCTGTCACCTCCGTTTCTCTCAAGAACGTCACTGATGAATTTCTTCGTTTCCTCAACGAGCTTGTCTGCCATGACTTGGTTCCTTTCAACCATCTACTTACCAGGCACGTAGTTGCCTTCTCATCACAAAACTTGTCGATCATTCCTGCCAGACGATGAAACTTCCTTAGTCGAATACGTTGACTCTTTTGATCACGTCCCCATCTTTTCCTTCGCCAGCTCAATCTTTTGTTTGGATTCATCACCGAACGAATGGGCTTTTACCTTATATCCTTTTTCCGAAGCTTTCTTCGTGACTTCAACGATCTCACCCGCCAGAAAAGGACAAGTCATAAGGACTGCGCATGCACTCGAACCTTCGATTTTCAAATTTCGAACGGCCCACATATGTGCGTCGAGCTGAATGCCCTGAGAAGTCCGTTTCGCGAAGGACAGCGACAACATGAATTCATCGGCGACATGGCTACTTGGTAGGTCGAGTGTTAGGAGCGTGAAATCTATCTGTAGCGGACTCAGTTGTGCATGATCCCGATCCCCGTCACCAACGGCATTCCAGACCTGTTTCCACCATGCGACGTCGCTGCTTTGGTATCTGGGAAAATCGGCACTAACGGCCGCCACAAAACTTTCCATTCTCGAGTTCATATTCACGTCGCCCGAAACCCCCGCGTAATGCGATGATGTCAAGCTTTCACTACTCAGATCATGCTCTTCCCTACGGGTTACTTGGCAATTTCTGCACTTGCGGCCATACCAGGAATGGCCGTTCGCCCTTGTTGTGCCACATTTCGCGCACTTCTGACAGTCTTCGTTGCTCCACTCATGCAATTCATCCCGGGTAGCTCGGCATTTCCTGCACTTGCAGCCGATCCAAGCGTGCCCTCTATCTCGCGTTTTGCCGCACCTCTGGCAACTACATCCATCCCATGCATGCCTCTCATCTCGAATCGTGCCGCATTTCCAGCATTTACAGCCTTTCCAACCGTGTGCGTTAGTACGAGTGGCACCACAACGCGCACACGTCTCGCAACTCTTGGACCAGTCGTGAGCATTGGTAAGAGTCGCATTACAGCGAGCACAAACCTCACAGCTCTTTGAGCTATCATGGGCACCGGTACGAGTGACACTGCAGTGGGCGCACGCTTCACAGTTCTTGGTCCAATCGTGAGGATGGATTCGCGTAGCACCGCAGCGAGCACAACGTTCGCAATCCTTATTCCAGTCGTGCTGCACGTCACGCGTAGTCTGACAAATGTTACATTTGCAGCCATCCCAGACGTGCCCTTCATCTTGGACCATTCCACACTTCATGCATTTGCGATCGGCGGCACTGCAATCGTTTCACTTCCGGTTGTGATTGTCGGTGCGGCGATGATTGCCGATACCGAGAATCTAAAACACAATTTCGAAGTCAAAGAGCTTCGTCGGCAAACCGTCTCGTCCGGCAAATCCGTGCAAGGATTCATCTATTATTCTGCGAAGGTATCCATTCCTCAGCGGCTTCGAATGACCGCCATTGTGACAGATATAGACACTGCCAGAACGATTTCCATTCCAGTAACTTTTGATGTGAGAAAGGATTGATCGTGGCTCGTAAACTCCCACAATTATTTGTGACGCTGATGTGTGCGCTGTCATCGTTTGGATGCATGCAGGTGTACAAAACATCTGTCGAGCCGTACGACGGGTACGCAGCATCAGAAAGGGTTCCTGTTTCAGTTTACGTCGCCTATGCGCCAGGCTTCACAGATGCCAAGTGGCAATACAGCTCAATCGGCCCAGTTTTAGTAATCGGACCAGTACTCAAGGAGAATACCGCTCGACTGGCAAAGGCGACCTTCGCGCAAATGGCGTCGGATCGGGCCACCGCTCAAGGTGTATTGACGGCGAAAGTCGTGGGTGTTGAGCAGAGCATTCCCAATATTGGCTTCCAGCCTTGTGAAATGGTGATCTCCATGGAATGGGAGTTGACTGACCGGTCAGGAAAGGTCATCTGGGTCCGTACAGTTCAAGGCAGAGGGATTGAGGATTGGAGGACTAATCTCACGGTCGAGAGCGACACGAACAAGCGTGCCAAACGGGCGATGGATGATCTCTTTAAGAAGACATACGACGAGATCAAATCATCGCCCGAAATACATCGTTGGGCCGCGAAGGTCTGACCGTAGGAGTTGAAGATGAAAACCCCTCAAGGTTACCGCCCTGGAGCAGGTCTACCTGGGCCATTTCTGCGGCGGATACCGAACACGAAAGCTTAAAGGGGGCGAGAGGACAGTCCACGCCGGGAGAGTGCTCTAAATTCGTGGTGGCCGGGGATGGGGTGGGGTGTGGCAAATAAGCATTCTTCTTCTGCGACGATGATTCCCATGCCCAGCGCCCGATCTGTCCTACCGATCCTACATGGCTGTGACTATGCGATCGCGGCCGTCAGTTGCTCATGCAGCTTGACCATGGCCAGCGTGTCTTGCTTGCAGTACGCCAGCAACGCCTTCCGAATCCGTTCGGTCTCCCGCTTTTCCACCTGTCCCTTCGCCATGCGGGCGAACATCGCCACGGCCGTGTCCCCATCCCCAATCTCCAGCCCCTCGTAGCTCATATTCGGAACCATCACCGGCAACGTCACCTTGATTGAAGTTCTGCCGTGAAAGCCGGGATGGTAATACCCACGCCGCAAAATGGCCTCCAGGTCAACGATGCGATCCACTATCACCGCCAACGGGTTCTTGAGGTCGGGGAAATGTGCTGCCAGAGCCCGAATGGTCGTCTTTTCAAACGAGGAGTAGGAAATGACACTGCCTTTTGTCCCCAAATCGGTGATCAGTTGTTGGGCAAGTTCACGACGGCAATCTCTGGCTGGATCGGCAAGAAATTCACGGTGACCCGTGACCTTTCCGACGTTGGAACACACATGCACCGAATACTGAGTAGGAATCTGCGTGTAGGGGGCAATCGCAGGATAGAGCGGCAGAGCGGTCATCACCGTTTCGAAATCGAGGTAATAGGCAGGCATGACGATGGCTGCAAGCTCGCCAGCAAGACTACCGGCGATAGACGGCTGCCCACTGATGACGCTTCGCCGCACTCGCTCTTGAGTATCGGTGAGTTCACTCCCAGCGGGAATCTCGTGGATTGTAACGACGCCTTCCGCAGCCAGTTCATCGAACTTCTTCTGACTCAGTCGGGGAAGGTCGAAGATGTGATCGTTGATTCCTCGGCCGAGGCAATCTGCCTCAAAGAAGGGGCAACTCCGGCAGGCCAACATGAGGTTAGGAGAGGGTCGGTTCGGCTGCTTGGTCTTGCTGCTAACATCGTCCCAGAGCAGGAGGAAGTTCCTGACCTTCTGTTCCATGTCTGACGTGTGATCAATCATTACGAAAAGCTTGTCGCTGCCCATGCCGAGGCGGAACTCCTTGGAGAGCAAGAGCAGTGATGCCTTCGCGATTCGAATGCCGCAGCGGACGGCGACCATCGCCGTATAAGCAAGGTCATCGACTAATTCTGGTTTGTCTTCAACGTCGGATTTAATCTCGACGAGATGCCAGGCCCCTGCGACTCGCTGAATAACATCGGCTCTCGCTGAGTAGCCATCGACGTGGAATGTAGCCTCGAAGATGGTGGTGACTGACGGATCGGCCATCAACTGCGTGGTCTTCTTCGCTGCCGCTGCGGTCGTTCGATCCTGCCCTGAGATGCCTTGAGGGAAAAGTGTTCTCGCACGCCGGTGTACCTCTTGGCCTTCTTCCATGCGAAGTGCTTCACCGGGAGTTGGAGTAGCAACAGAAACTTTGTGTCGGATGAACCAGCCAGCAGTGCGACATGCTGTCAGGAACACTTCCTTGGTGACGTTTTGTACCTCTGCGGCCACTGCAAATCCTCCCGGTTGTGATTCTATTGCCATCGTATTCCCGGCCACACTAAACCGACATATGCACCGCGGGGGTGGACCGGCGAATCGATGTGTGAACCTTTGCCTGACGAACCTCCAGCAGCATAACCCGGTCGAACTCTACCCCTAACGCATGATGCTTCTGTTCTTCATCTGGCGTCATCTCTCGATCCTGCGATACCGCACCCGCTTCCAATGCTGCCTGAAAATCCTGAAGGGTATCCAAAATGAACTTCTTGAGAAAAGCAGCCTGGGCTTTTATGAATTCATGAGGATGAGCCACCCCCACCATCAGAATTCCCTGCGACTGCTCGCCCGAGAGCAGTTTGATTTCCACGTGCGCTTCGGCGTCCGTCCACATCAGAGTAACGGCAATACGATCAACCACCATGGCTGCCTCCTATACCCGCCTCACCGATTCTATGGCGAATCACATGAACCAGTGAATCATGACGTAGAATAAGTGGCAGAAGAAATCGGCCACGTGACCAACGATCACACCCGGCTGATCGGGCGAAAATGCACGGCGGATCACAAACCAATACAACAGGCCAAACAAAACAATCACTCCCAGAGACATCGGCGCCCCCGATGATCCACTCGGCACGTAGGTATTCGAGTACCCGGTGAAGCCCCCCGCCGAGTTGTAACTCAGCGTGGTAATCACCGTCGTCCCGCTAAGGCCCAGCAGAAAGACGAAAAACAGAATCTCTGTGATGTAGTAGTGCTGGGCGAAAAACCCATTGGCCATCGCCCGATCCGCAGCAACCTGTTCCGGCGTGCTATCCTGCTCATCAGTAACGGCCAGCGGAGGCACTGGCGCCATATCCACAACGGGCTGCAATTGTGCCACAGGAACATCGGCCGCAGGTGTGGGCCAGAAATATCCGTACGTCTCCCAGAGGGCCAACAGGATGGTAGCGATTGACAATAACACTTTCATATCGAACTCCTTGTGCTAAGAGACGCTCATCTCGGATTACTTTTGGTCCAGCAACCGTGAGGCAACCTCATGACCCCAGCAGTACGCCACGCTTTCGTAAGGGTCGGGCAGGTCGCACCGGGTAGCCTGGGCCGTGGGCTGAACTGTTTCCCACACAGGAATCATGTGACGGTCCTTTGCATCCTCCACCATCTTCATTGGCGTGCTGATCACCTCTTCCGGCAACCAGAGAAAGAGTCCGTTCACGTGCCAGGCCTCGCCATCGGGTGCGACGAGCAGATGGCAGAACTCGCCGTCCAGCTCGCCTGCCCAGAAGTAGAGGACGCTAAATGCTTTGTAACACTGTCGCATGTGACAAACTCCTCGACCGTGAAATGCGTTGGCCTAGGTCAGCGGGTCAGCGGCCCGCCGCTGAACACGTAGCCGAGAAACCACAGGAAACAGTCGATGCAGACGCCGCAAACCTTGCCAAATGCTGGGGACGACAGGTAACAGTAGTAGTAGATGATCGCGGCAATCATAATGATGCCGAGACATCCGCCCCCAGAGCCGGAATTGCTGCCGGAATCCACGCCCGAAACATAACTGCGTGCATAGCCGGTCGTGGCTCCCGCAAGCGAATAGGTGATGGTCAGGATGCTGATTCCGCCGCCACCACCGACGATACCGATGATAAGAAGCAACCCGATGACCTCGCTGATGCGGAAGTGCCGTTCAAAGAAGCCAGGCGGGTTCTGGAAGCGGCAATTGACTTCGTCCCATTCAAGAAGTTGCTGCGTATCGGCATCGTAGTAGAGAACAATCCCGTCCATCGACTTCCCGTACATCCGATAGATGGCGATCATGTCGTCGTTGGCCAAATTGGGCGGATTGCTGCCAGACATCGGCTGACCGGGTTCAACAGACCCACGCAGCTCCGAGGCCACTGGTGTCACGTGTGTGCTGCGCGGCCAGCAGAACCATACCGCCAGAGCCAGGACGACGAAGACTACGATCAGTTTGTTCATGACAACCTCCAATCACCCGTGACCTAACTCACCGATCCTGTTGTGTTTAATCTTGTCCCGCCTTGTCGCTCGGCGGAGCTTCTTTCGCCTTGGACTTCCGTCTCTTTGGCGTCGGTGGCGGTGTAGGGTCGGAGAACACCCGTTCTCCACGCGTTTCCGGTGGGAAATGGTTGATCGCCGCCTCGACTCCCCAATTTTGTGAGATTATTTGAAACGGACTTGTACAGAACATGCGGCGGGCAGAGTGATCGCCAAAGTACGTTGCAAAATCCGGGATCATCGAGCGATCTTCATCGCCTTCTTGGACCAGTACCATGGGCACTTCAATCAGCAATCCGGTTCTCCACAGACTTTCACAGTTGGGGAGCCGATCCAAAGTGACACGCC
Source organism: uncultured Phycisphaerales bacterium (assembly GCA_903845195.1). GTDB lineage: Bacteria > Planctomycetota > Phycisphaerae > WQYP01 > WQYP01 > CAIMWO01. Next base: position 50,536 of record CAIMWO010000031.1, on the reverse strand, counting down.
ACAGTTCGCCGTCTGCCGAGCACACCATGATGGCGTGCGAATGATCTGAGGCTCGGTAGTGAATTTCAAAAACTCGGAACATCTTGGTATAGGCTTTTTTCACGCTTGCCTCCCGTAGCTGCTGATCGCCAACTGTTCGCAGACTGCCTGCACCGATCCTGTTGCAGGCCCGATCGACTTAACACGAGATCAGGGTTGCACGAAAAATGTTGCATCCCACGAATTGCATCCGCACCACTTCGATTGCATCACTGGCGCTGCGCGCTTGGATGACCGGGGCGAAATTACGGCCATTCCAACGGATCTCAACTGAATACGTCTTCATACGGGTTCCTTTCAGTAATGAATGGATCGTCGCCGTCTCTACAGAGACAGATAATTCGCCGAACCATCCGACGGACGTGCGTGTAAATATTTCCCCGTGGTAGCGACCGAAGAATGGCCTAAATCCCGCTGGACCATTGAAATCGGGCAGCCACGATCGAGGGCGTGCGAAGCATGCGAATGGCGAAGCCAATGCGTCGATACCGCTTTGCTGATTCCCGCACGTTGGGCAGCCTTCACCACGATGCGCCACACCTGCATGGGCCGGAGATGCCCCTTCTTACGACTACGAAAGATGGGCTGATCGTCGGCAGCGCCACGACGCAGCTCTTTCAGTTGGTGGAATACTGAAGCGGGCAACAGAATCGTGCGAGTCTTGCTGCCTTTGCCGAAAATATTGACCTGACAACCTTCGGTGCGGCTCTGCAGATCTTTCCATGTCAGACCGCAGATTTCACTGGCTCGCAGGCCAGCGGCGTACAACAGCACGAGGAGGACATGGTTGCGGGGGTTTACTTCCAGCGCCAGCATCTTGCGGACTTCGCCTTCATCGAGAATGCGTTCGGCCAAGGTGTCTTTTGACGTGGGGAGGTGAAGCGGCTTGGCCACGTCGAACGGGATATAGCCCAATTTGTGGGCGAAGCTGATCAGACTTTTCACCGTTGCCAGTTTCCGCTGACGGGTTGCCGGGCGCAGCGCCTGCTGCTCCAACCGGTCGGCGAAAGCCTGGATGTCGCCGAGTGTGATCGTGCTCAGCGGCTTGGCCACGAACGTCATCAGTTCTTTGACGGCAGCGGTGTAGACGATCTGCGTTCCTTTGGCGCGGCCGTGGAGCCACAGTCCGATCAGTTGCTCATCGGTCTCCGCTTGCCGAGGGAGGCCCCCAGAGTTCACGATTACGATTTCGTTGTCAGCGTTTTGCACGAAAACCTCGAATGTTATGAAACGGTTCTTTCATCACTTAAATCCGGACGGCTTATACACACCATCCCGACACACCCTGCACATCATCTGCACGTCAACTGCACAGCAATTGCACGCTCATCGGACACCACCTGGACACAAATCACACAGCTTCCAGACAGACTCGCTACAACTGCCGGTCACAAGCCTCACAACAACTACGCAAGACCTTGACGGCGGAAGTGCCGGTAAACGACGGGAAGGAGGTCCGTGGCCTCTTTGCCGGCAACACCCGTGGGGAAAAGCAGGCGAAGTGCCTGCTCGACATCCGCCGCCTTCACGCCGGCCATACCGAGGCCCTTCAAACCTTCCAGGACTTCCGAATGAAGAGCCGCCGCTGTTGATGCTCGTTCACGACGAGGTTGTTGCGTTTGGGCTGGACCACCACGCCGCAAATAGAACATGGTGTATTCACCATTGACGCCGATACCGGTGGTCCGAACTTCGAGGATGTCCTGCTGGGCCTCCATCAGGTACTGCGGCCGTTTGGTGGCGAGCGAATAAACCGGCATGGGAAACACGCCTCGTTTGATATAGCTGTAGAATTGACTGCGGCTCAGGTTTACGGCTCGCGCCATGTCTGAAACTGACACCGCTGCACGTGGCCGAAACTCATTCTCTTGGCGATTCATGACGACTTCTCCGTTTCGTTGAGGTGCTCGACACCTGCGGCCGTCAATGACCGGCCAGTCTCGGTCTTGGTCACGAGGCCGAGGCGAATGAGTTCGCTTTCGATGACCGACTCGATGGTTCGCCGAGGCAATGCGAGTTGCGTGGCCAGCAAATTCAGTCGCACCGGCCCCTGCGCGTCTTTGAGGAGCGAGAGATAACGCCGTTCCGTGCAGTCGAGACCTATGGAATCGACGCCTTCCACGAGGCACATCTGGTTGAAGTGCTGAGAAGTGATCCGGTCGGCAGCTTCGGAACGACTTTGGCGGTGTGATGCTTCCAGCAGGCGAACGGCAATGCGTGGCGTTCCCCGGCTTCGCTTGGCGATGCCCGTGATGGCGGAGTCTTCGATGATCCAGCCAAGACGTTTAGAACGTTTGGCTACGATCTCTGCGATTTCGTTCTCGGAATAATGAGTTAATCTGATGAGCACTTTGCATCTGTCTCTCAAGGGTTTGCTCAACGCCCATTCATCCGTCGTCGCACCGATGAAGGTGAAGGCGGGCAAAGTGATGCTCTTGCGATTTCCGCCGAGAAAGAGACGCCGCTCTTCAAGACAGCGGTAAAGAACTGTCTGACAAGGCGGCAAAAGCTCGTGGATTTCGTCCAGAAAGACGACCCCGCCCGGCTCCACCATCATCATGAGTCCGTGGACTTGTCCGGGGGACAAGAGGTTCTGGGCAAGCTCCTCATGCAGCGTGCAGCCCAATTCTTGCGCCACGATTTGGGCGAGCGTGGACTTACCAACGCCGGGAGGACCGACCATCAGGATGTGGGGCAGAGCGATTTCGCCACCGTCAACAGAGGCCCGATCATTGAAGTGAGCAGAGAGTGCGGTGCGAAGCTGTTGAACGGCTCGCGTCTGGCCCACGACATGATCGATGGTTGCGGGGCCGGGATTGTTGGGTTGCTCGTCGTTCATGGCGTCAATACTCCTCAGGAAGCAGTAGCGTGGTCACGCTGCGATCAAATTCGGTAATCAGCCAAAGACGTTCCCCAGCGCTCGTGCGATAGCTGCTCAGCACCCGCCCCTGTTGCTCGGGGTTGCCTTCATGTGCGATGGCTTCGTCGTTGAGTTTGGCGTCCTCGGGAGGAACATCACCCCAGTCACCGCGTTGATGGCGGTCAGTCAGAACCGCTACGTTTTCCCCCGAACGCTGCAAAGCCGCTAACGCACCGGGAGTGGCTACGACCTGTCCCAGGCTGAACTTCTGATTGTTGAGAGCAGCTTTGGCGTTCATGTGGGGTTCCTCCATGCCTATAAACCACTGTCGTAAGAATGCCTGAAGAAATTGCTACCCATCCTGAGTGTGGTGACCCCCCTACCGATCCTGTTGATTTAGGGATCGGAGAATGGGCGCGCAAAAGAAGACAGCGGTATACAAGCCGTCGTTTTCACGGCGATGCAACTGCTTCACTTCTTTGCCCACAATGCTTCAACGAACGCCCAGAACCCCACGATCAGGAGGAGCCAACCAGCGCAACCCCCGAACAACGCCAAATAGCTGATCAACGCCATGACCCCGAACAGCAGCACGGCGAAGACCAGTACGCCGAAGCAACCACCGGGAGGACGAGCGTCCATATTAAAATCAGCCACGTCACACCTCACTTGCCCATAAACGCACGGCGCAAGACTGCCTGAAGAAATCAGAGGGGCTTTTGGGGGCTTTCATGAGACCAACCTTAACGAGCGTACTTCTACGCCCTGCATCATGATGGCACCCCCCACCGGGTATTGCTCCTGTACTGCGACTTCCAGAGGCCGTTCATAGACGCGAGGCTCGAAATCCCCCAGCGGCTGTTTGAGCCAGTCTAGAGCCTACGCTCGATCTTGGGGGGGTCTTAGTCCAACTGCCGCATGTTTGCCGTCTAAAGACGTACTCCTTGCCAATCTCTCACGCTGTTGGGACAATTCGCGACTCGCCACTTAGGCGAACAAGAAGTTAGTTGCTGGCATCGAGCTCGCGGTACGTCCCGCGAGGTTCGAGTGCAGGGACAGACCAGAAATTGATTGGGCTTAAATGCCGATGCTGATGCACGACGCAGATACTCCTTCGTTCGCAGGCCACGAAAGCTTCACGCTGCGATACGGTTGGCTAAAGAAGGCCATCGATGCCGTTTCCGAGGATCCTCATTTGTTTGCACGTGATGATGCCTTGATCACGCTCGGCGTGGGCAAAAACATGGTCCGTTCGATCCGCCACTGGGCCTTGGCAACTGGGGTGCTGGAAGAGTCTGCAACCGATAGTTCGCGAGTGAAAGGCCTTGTCCCGTCTGAACTAGGCAGGCTTTTGATGGGGGGACGCGGAAAAGATCCGTATCTTGAAGACGTTGGCAGTCTTTGGGCATTACATTGGATGTTGGCCTCAAAGCCCGCGACTAGTCCGACAACGTGGCTTTGGGCATTCAACTTTTTCCCTGACCTCGAATTCACCAAGGCAAAATTTATAACGGGTCTGCGGAAGTTCACGGAGCAGCACGGGTGGAAGCAGGTCGCGGAGAGCTCGCTTTCTCGTGATGTGGATTGCTTCATTCGCACGTATGTTTCCGGAACTGCAATCGACACAATACCGGAAGAATCGCTTGACTGCCCATTTACGGAACTCGGGCTTCTGCAAGAGTATAGCGATGAAGGCAAGTTCTATTCATTTGCGCGTGGAGAGCACCCATCACTGTCGCCAGCAATGTTCACGTTTGCCTTGCTGCAGTTTTGGACGACGTCATATTCCTCGCAACCGACGATGACATTCGAGCATGTCGCTTACCGGCAGGGAAGTCCAGGACGAGTGTTTAAATTGAGCGAAAATGTGATAACCAATTACTTAGAGGCAATCGAACGCATCACTGACAAGGCGATCACTTACGACGTCACTGCCGGATTGCGACAGCTATACAAACGAGCGACTGTGCGGCCCTTGGACATGCTTGCACACCACTACGTAACCAAGGGAGTGAAAGGCTAATGCCGAATACGCCCCGACCCGCCACATCGAGCTCTCGCTTCGTTCGATCGGTCAACCTCGAGATCGATTTCTGGTCACCTCATTGCCTTGATGGGTATTTCCTAACTTCAGGTGGGCGCCGCGTACTTCAGCGGCTTGGAGTCGCGAAAGCTAATGGCGAAGGTGCACGAGCTTGGACTGTTACGGGACCCTATGGCACAGGGAAGTCCGCCTTTGCAGTGTTCGCATCGCACCTCTTTGCGCTCGGCAACGAAAAAACGCACTATGCCGCCAAGCACATTGTGCAGAAAGGAGATGTTGAACTCGCACGTCAGCTTGCCTCTGGCAGGAAGAGCGTTCCGCCGCTATTGCCAATTGTCGTTACAGGGGCCAAAGAGCCGCTTCATGCTGCTCTACTTCGCGGCTTACAGCGATCACTTGCAACAGTCCGTTCAACGAAAGGCGTGGCGGCACTACTCAAGCATGTGGCTCGACTACAACGCTCGCACCTGAATGGAGAGATCGTCAATGATCGCGAAGTCATAGCTGTCGTCAATGGGCTATTGGAGTCCATGAAGCAAGGAGAGTTCGAATATAACGGAATCTTCCTGGTCATCGATGAACTCGGCAAGATATTGGAGTACTCGGCGCAGCACCCAACGCACTCTGATGTATATCTTCTCCAGCAGTTGGCAGAGTTAGCGACACGTTCCGATCCCCTGTTCCTAATGCTAGGCGTCCTCCATCAAGACTTTGGGGCTTACGCCAGTCGCTTGTCGACAACCGAGCAGGCCGAATGGGAGAAGGTGAAGGGCCGCTTTGAGGACATCGTATTCGAGGAACCAGCTGACGAGATTCTTCGCCTTCTAGCCCATGCTCGCGACGCACACAGATCGGTCGTTACAAAAGCCTCTCTGGTTGCACGTGAGTCGACTCATGCCGATAGGCGGTCTTTCAGTGCGTTGTGCGATAGGGCCTGGCGACTTGGCCTTGCTCCGGCCGGAATGGGCCGAGAGGAGTTCTTCGCGCTTATCCATCGCTGTCATCCCTTGCATCCTATTGTCGCTGTCGCTCTGGGCCAGTTATTTCGTCGACTTGCCCAGAACGAACGTTCGGTGTTCTCCTTTGTCGCGTCCACAGAACCGCATGGCTTGCTCGAGTTTCTCGGCAGCGAGGGTGCTGAGCTTTATACCTGCGACCGAATGTACGACTACATGCTGAACGCCTTTGGCGACTCGCTGTACACTCATCGCACTGGGAAGCGTTGGGCCGAAATTGAGGGTGCTATCGACCGCCTACCTGAGGCACCATTCAATGATCTGTTCACTGTGAAGGTGGTGGGACTATTGTCAGCCATTGGGCAGTGGCGGAATCTTGTCCCTACGCAGGAACTACTCGAACTCGCGGCGATAGGGGCGAGAGAGGAGGTGGACGTCGCAAAGAGCCTTGCCGACCTCAGCAAGAAGTCCATAGTTGTCCACAGAAAATACAATAACACTTGGGCTCTATGGGAAGGAAGCGACGTCAACGTTGATGACGCCATCAAGACCGCTCGGGATCGGATTGATCCTTCTTTACCTATCACCAGCCTCGCCGCACGATATGCGCCCCTTCGGCCAGTTGTGGCACGCCGCCACTCTTTTGCACGTGGCACACTAAGGTACTTTGCGGTTCATTTCGTTGATGTTTCAAATTTGCCTTCCGTCGAGCTTCAGCACCCGCAAAAGGCAGATGGCTCCATTTGTGTTGTTCTTCCTAAGGACGCCGATCAGGTAGTTCTTCTTCAGGAAGCTGTACGGAATACAGCGATCCGTGAGCGACGCGACATTTTAGTGTTGGTGCCGGGAGACGGCCGTCGATTTGAGAATGCCCTTAGGGAGGCGGCATGCATCGAATGGGTGAAGACTCACGTCGCGGAACTCGAGGGTGACGCAACAGCACGGCGTGAGCTACGAGCGAGGGAGATTGCGGTACTGCGAGAAGTCGAGAGTGTGGTTTCAGGTTTACTTTCGCCACTAGAATCGGCGGATACCCCGAACGTCTGGTTCACTGCCGGCCGCGAGCGATCGTTTGATGCCTATCGCGACCTGAACGAGTTTCTTTCCAAGGTGTGCGACGACCTGTATCCCGATACACCTCGAATCTGTAACGAACTCATCAATCGCCGCGAGCTGTCCTCGGCAGCAGCCGCTGCTCGTCGTGACTTGATTGAGGCAATGATTGGTCAAAGTGCGACCGAGGATTTAGGCATCCAAGGAACTCCACCGCACAAGAGCATGTACCTTTCGGTCCTGAAGACCACAGGCATGCATCGCCATGGAAGCGACGGATGGCACTTCGCGTCCCCTCGCGAAAAGGCTGACGCGGGCTTACATGCAGTGTGGGAGGCCATCGAAGAGTTCTATAATACAACCTTGGACGGCGCCAAACCCATCTCGGAGCTCTATGACACTCTGAGGAGGAGGCCGTTTGGCATGCGAGACGGACCACTGCCGGTGATCTTGTGCGCCTCTCTGCTAGCTAATACGACCGACGTGGCGTTGTACGAAGATAAGTCCTTTGTTCCACAATTGACGGTTCCCGTATTTGAACGGGCTATTCGGTCACCAGAGCGGTTCACGGTACATAGGTGGAGAGTAACAGGCGTACGTGCGACGGTCTTCAACCAACTCGCAGCGATGCTGGGCCGAGAAGAAGTCGTAGGCGCCGTATCGAAAGACCACATCCTGGGAATAGTACGGCCGCTTTGTCGCTTCGCCGCCAAGCTCAACGAATACACACTGAATACGGAGCGACTTTCCGCAACGGCCAAAGCAGTCCGAACAGCATTGATTCAGGCACGTGAGCCCGACCAACTCCTGTTTGAAGACCTGCCCGCGGCATGTGGCGTGGTCCCTTTGTTGCCGAACACACAGCTATCCGATGCCGGCCTGCGATCGTTCTTAAGTGTTCTCCGAGCAAGTCTGGGGGAACTGCAACGTGCCTATGACGAACTACTTGTTGAGATCTGTGGTGCAATTGGTGTTGCTTTTGGAGTTTCGGTCCACATCGCAGAGCTAAGGCCGGAATTGCAGCGAAGGGCTGAGCATCTCCGAAACTGGGTTGTTGAGCCCTCGGTAAAGACCTTCGCCGTTCGAGCGGCGGCGTCCGAACTGGACAATACGAGTTGGCTCGAATCGGTCGCCGCACTCTTGGGTGAAAAACCGCCGCCCATGTGGCGGGACCATGATCGGGCCAGATTCGAGGTAGCGCTTTCGAAAGTCTCGCGCCTCTTTGGTCACCTTGAAGCGCTCGCGTACCACAAGGGTGCCTTCTTGGAGCCAGAAACCGATACCATTCGAGTCGGGATTACAACTCGAGGCGCGGAGGAACTGGAGCGGGTTGTGCGAATTCCGCGAGACAGCCGCAAGGTCTTGGACCGACTTGAGGCCGACATTCGTCGGGCCTTGGGCGACGCTGCTGACAAAGGAACTCGTGACATTGCAGTTGCAGCCCTCGCACGCGTCACCCGTGAATTACTTGCAGAATGATGTGGCCGCGATGAGGCTGTCGCTACAATATACCTGGTGCTGCAAACGAAAGGACTCTTATGCCCAACATCCGTCACATTCTGTCGCTCTCCGGGGGAAAGGACAGCACGGCGCTCGCTATATATATGCGAGATAAGATCTCTGACATGGAATATGTGTTCTGTGATACCGATAAGGAGCTTGCTGAAACTTACGAGTACCTAGGGCGACTCGAGGCATTTCTGGGGAAGAAGATTGTACGCCTTCGCGATGATCGCGGTTTTGACCATTGGCTCAAGGTTTATGGGGGGTACCTCCCCTCGTCGAGGATGCGGTGGTGCACCAAGGTCCTCAAGATCAAGCCCTTTGAGAAGTTCGTCGGGACTGATGAAGTTATGATGTATGTGGGCATCCGGGCAGACGAAGATCGGGGGGGCTACATCACCTCAAAGCCCAACATTCATCCTGTCTACCCATTCCGGGATGATGGAATGACACTCCAGGACGTACATCGCATTTTGGACGAGAGCGGTATCGGCTTCCCGACCTACTACGATTGGCGGACACGTTCGGGCTGCTTCTTCTGCTTCTATCAGCGTAAGAACGAGTGGGTCGGGCTGCTCGAGCGACATCCGGACTTGTATGAAAAGGCCAAACAATACGAAAAGACCAATCCTGTGAACGGTGAACGTTATACCTGGACTGAACGGGAGTCACTCGAGGAACTGGCGCGGCCAGAGCGCGTCGCAGAGATTAAGGCAAAACAGCAAGACGCTTTGCTAGCGGCCAAGAAGGACAAGCCTAACAGGCCGCTGCTAGAGATTCTGGGACAAGACGAGGACGACGATAACTTGCCTTGCTCATTCTGCCACACTTAGACTAACTTCATGTGGAGACTAGTTAGCATTGAACTTCTTGGATGGACTGCATTAGGGCCTTTGCGGATGGCCGCTTCTCGGCGTTTAGGTTAACGCAGTCCTGCAGTAGTTTTTGCCAGTGAGAGGCAACCGACAAAAGCGCCTCCCGCTTTGTGCTCCCTGTTAGAAGGAAACACAAAACTCGCCCGCACGCATAGACATCGGCAGAAGGATGCGCTTGCGCGCCCTCTATTTGCTCAGGCGGTGCCCATGGCGCGGTGTGTGCTCCTTGGAAGGTATAACCAGTAACCGGAGTATCCAAGAACTTACTAATTCCGAAGTCGGCTATTTTCCAGGTGTCGTCGCAGCGAAGTACGTTTTGAGGCTTGATGTCACGGTGCACAATGCCATGTTCGTGAAGTGCCGTCAGACCATTCAGCAGTTCTATCGCGATGTGCTTTACCGTGCGTTCGTCAAGTGAGCGAGGGGAATCTTCGCCCTCTGGGTTGCATATGTCCCAAAGGCTTCCACCATCTGCGAATTCAGTGATAAGGGCGTACACTCCAGCCTCATGGAACACGTCCTTCACGGCCAGAACGTTGCGATTGGCTACCTCCTTGAGTCGCTGATAAATCGCAATCTCCCGAGAGATAGCAGCTGCATTAACCGGAGCCCCTGCACTTTCCACGCGCTTCAGCGCAACTACCGTTCCGGTCTTTGTGTCTAATGCACGGTACACTCGGGCCATCCCTCCATGCCCAATCTCTTCGAGAAGATCATATCGACCTACCCGCCCAACGCTTGCTTTGCTTCCCTCCTGTCCGAGATGGAGTATCTGCAGGCTGGCAGGATAGCCCTCTGGATCCAGCGCATTCAGCTGAGTCCGAGCGAGGCGTCGCATTTCCTCGGCCGGTCGAAGTACCAATTCCTTGAATCGGGGATGGTCAGGATCGATCAGCAGGAGTTTGGCAAGCCCACTTGCGAGACGCTCAACTGCAGTACAGTCCCGTTTCCCACCGCTCAACCTGAGCTTTGCCCGAATAGCTTGGGAAATGTGCGCCGCCCCGCGTAATGCGTGGCAGACCTCTGCAAAGTAATCCGCCTTCAGTCCGAGCCCCGTTGCCTGTTGGTCTGTCTGAAATGGCGGGATCTCCCATCCTGGTAGGATGCCGTGAAACCGGTCGAGCAGTGGTGATTCCAGAAACACAGGAGACAAACGTCGTATGTAGTCTCGATCACGTGGTCGGAACTTTGGCTTGCCATTGTAGTAGGTGCTCTCACCGTCTCCCTGTAGCTCAATGTTGGCTAGGAGCATCAACCCACACTCGGCGGTCGCGGTGACATCACCTCGCGAGTAAACGCCTTGTTCAAGGTACCCCTTCAATTGGGCCTGAATATCTGCCCCGTTGGTGAACCGGATGGACTGAGCCTCATCAAGGACTACCAGGTCGTAACGCGTAAGCAACCCGGGCGTGCGGCGCGCTCGGTTGTAGAATAGGACCGCGGGACTAATCTCTGCTGCAGTCAGCCAGACGTGCCGGCTAATGTTGTTGAACACATAGGACTTACCCGATCCCGGTGGAGCAAGTTCCATCATGTTTACGCGATTGTGCACGATTGGAATCAGCCGACAAATCAGCCACAATTTCTCCGACTCTGAATAGGCAGTCGGCTCGTATCCCATCGTTCGCACGATCAAATCCAGCCACTCCTCAACTGTGAATGCCTTACGGCACTCGAAGTAGGCTTCGATTGATACTCTACCAGCCTGCATCGGTTTGAAGTCGACGACGCGAATACCTCCGCGTGTTTCATCACTGTCATATTTCAGTTTGACGGCGCCCCAACTACTTCCCTGCAAGAGCCCCTCGTTCTGCTCAATTACTGATGCGTCAATGAAGGCCTTGGTCTCGTCTAGGCAAGGGATCGCTGCAGAGTACTCCACCTCTGCTCCCAGCTTTACCGAAACCGACACCGCATCAAGTAAGGTGATGACCTCTCCTTGGCCTAGACGGAACTTCACCCGCTCCTTCTCTCCCTTTGGGGGGAGATGCCGTTGAACGAATTGCGTCACCTCCTGCTGGAGGGAGGTAGTCGTCGGTGACGCTTTTGACGAGTAGGTCACGATCCAGTCCATCACGTAAGATGGAACGTGCCGATCATCGCCAGAGACGCCCAGGCGCCGAAGTAGCCCCTTATCGATCGCGAAGTCTCCAAATACTTCACGAATCTTGTTGTCAAATGCGCTCGCAGCCATACAGTATTCACTCCTCAGAACATCGACTCAAATGCATCTTGGCTGGTAGTGCGCTCGGCCAGCTGTCGAGCGGCACTCACGGAGTAGTTGCGGTCTAGCTGCACAGGTTGTGAATCACGCCAATGCATCTCGGTTGTGGTCTCGACGGTCAACTCCTCGATCATCTCAGGATTGGCTTCTGGTAGCTTGAGATCCAACACTACCGTCTGCCCGGGCTGCAGTCGTGAGAATTGGATGCCGACTCGCTTCATTGCTCCGCGCACTCCGATGGTAATCTCGCCTCCCGGGACGGGCACTGCGTGAAGATTGCGCAATTTAGTCTTCAGTAGCCACTCGCCACGCTCACGATAGGCATCACCAACAATGTCAATCGTAGGCCAAGGTATCTGGGCGTCCTTGCCGTACCATTCCACGAGGGGGATTATGACTTCCTCGGGCAACAATCCTCCATGTGACATCACCCATCCGCTCAATGTATCTGAGCCCCACGAGCGACTTCGAGCGGCCACATAGTCGTTTCGTGTACGAAACACATTCTTATCAAGAAAAGTGAGGTGTTCGTCAGCTGGCGGACGCCGTTCGGTTGAGCTGAGAGCCTGGCATCGATAGAAGTGCCGCTGGTCTGACCCCTCGTGGCCAGATCCCCCTAGAGCTCCGGGGCCGTAGGTGAAACCATGATCGGCGGGAATAACTCCGAGGGGGGTGCTCCCGTTTATACAGCGGCAATCATCGACTAGGCGTCGCAATAGCGAAGACACGCGATCCGCGATGTTACGGCACTCATGGACAAGTTCTCGATAATTGCCTGCCATCGCGAGCTGATCATCAACTCTGTTGTCACGATAAACAAGCAGCTTCGTCTCCTGTAGGATTCGCGACCGTTGTGCATCCGCCCAGTTTGCGGCGACCTGCAGCTGCTGGTCTTGAAGGCCGTATGCCTTGGCCACATCGGCGCGGAGATCTCCGGTGCACTGGTCAGGAAATATGCCCGACGCGATCGAGGCCTTACATACTTCGGTGACGGTTGGTATCGGTGCAAACACATAAGTCACACGTGTTGGCTCCTCGCCAAGCGCCTTTGACATCGCTACACGGAAGTGATCAAGGACATGCACGGCCATCGCATCGATGAGCACTAGAAGAACCGTTCGACCCTCACGAAGTGCCGATCGAATCGTGCCAGCAACGGTCAAATAGCTACGCTCTGGATGACTAAAGCTTACGGTATAGTTGTCCTTGAGCCACCGCGAAAAGCCGGTGGATGGATCATCTTCTATTGAAGGTAGTTCACGGCGATTGAATGCGTTTCTGATCCAACGCGCGTACGAAGAAACCCAGCCGTCAAAGTTGTCATTCAAACCCTCCCACCGGGGGGCCCCCTCTGGCGGACGATGCTCTCCCACTATTTCCTGCAGTTCAGGCGAGTCGGCGAATCCAGGCAACTTCTCAAGATGCTCTGCAGCCTTTTGCGATAGCCCACGAGGCGAAACATCTAGCCAGTCACGAATCTCTTCCGTGATTCCCTCCCAAACGGCATTGAGGCGCAGAATAGCGGCTTCCAATTGCCCTGCGTCGCGGATTCGAGCCTTCCGAACAGCATCGCGGAACAGACGGCACACGTCTCCGCTGATGATTGTTGGCAATGGAAAGAGGATGGGCAGTCTCTTCATCAGGAACCGCATCTTCGGCGATAGCACGTCTATGTTGGGGCTATGTAGAGGATTGCTAACTGCCGAGTCCAAGAGTGGTGCTAGCGCAGCCCTTCGAGCCCATGTGCGCGCAAATGCCGAGGGCGACTCTGCCGACGTGAGCATGTCGGACAGCTCATCAATCTCGTCGGCCGACAACCCAAATGTACGGCCCAAGCTCCCGAACTGTTGCACAAACCATCGAATGACAGGCTCGCACTTCATGATCCCTGGAATGCTTGGCGACTGCGATAGCGCACGTATCCAACTATCCAATGACTTCGACCCGGCGACATTGGGGGCCAGCCAGTCGGCAACAGTTGCTTCCCAACTCCCCAAGAAGGGAGGTTCCGGTGGCCTAAGGCTTAACATACCCCATTGATATACGTTTTCGTCTGTGAGCCATTCGGGGGGCGCCTGCCCCACAATCTCGTGGACGCGCCGAAGCGGCGTGAAGTCCTCCACCCGAACGCCTCTAATGCCGCGATAGGTTCTGAAGTGTTGAATTGCCGATTGTCCCACAACCACAGTAAGAGGCTCACCCATCTCGTCTTGAGATTGCGTCTGCAACCGGCAGTCAATCTCTCGAAAGGCCCTTTCCTCATCCTCGAGTTCGGTGACTCTCACGCCGCCCGAAGCGTAGATGTCGAACGGGTCGAAGATCAGAGTAACGCGGGTTTCAGTCTGCACGTTCACGCCTCGCCTTCACCGGCGCCAACGGGTGTTTCAGGATCCTCAACGGATTTCACCTCATTCACGTCAGATGAGGAAACGACAATCCGCTCCAGGGAGTCCTTTGCTGGCTCCACACTCCCAACAGCGTCCGCATCGTGATCCCCAGTTGACACGGGCGGCGACGGCTGAACGTAGATCAGCCTCACGATGACGCTCGCAAGCTGATCATCAGAAAGATCATATTCGGCTCGCCAATGGGTAAGAGATTGCCGAATCTCATCCAAAGGTCTTGATTCTGGAACGATGGGCAACTCTCGCCTGTCGCCCGACGGAAGTATGACTGAGCATTTGCGGTTGAGCTCATTCATGAGACCAACCATCTTCAGCATCCCTGTAGCCACTCCCATGTCTTCGGAAGTAAGTTTAGAGATGTCTTTCTGAACGATTGCGGACGCGACTTCGAGCGCGACATCATTTGTGCTACTGGCCTCATTGAGCTTTTCCACTATTTTCGAAATGGGGTTTCCCGCTAGGCCAAGATCCTGGAGCGGCTTAAGCGCTGATACGAATCGCTGTTTCGTAGTCTGGTCGCCGTCCATGCGACCACCTGCCAACTCCGTGATCTGTCGCTGCACCGATGCTTTCACGCCATCGATATAGCGATCAATCCGTTCTCGCAGTTCTCGCCAGGCCCTGACGGCCTCCGGAAAGTCACGCGTTTCTGATCCGGCGGAGTCCAGTTCAGCGTGCGTGCCTTTGTCTTCTGCAATCACAGCCAAGATTGCTTCAGCAAGCACTGGAGATTGAGGAGGCACGCCACCGCGAAGCAGCTTCAGAAATTTCCGCTGGGCCTCAGAGAACTCGGTCCCGTTTACAACGTCTTCGGGAAGTGGTCCTGCCCAGGCGATCAACTCATCACGAACTCGCCCGCAGAAGCTGTCAAAGCTATCCCGTCGATCATCTTTCTCCGGGGGAGCGACGCCCATCTCAGGTCCGATGGCTCTAAAAGCGATCCTTTGCTTCGGCGATAGCTTGTTGAATCGGGTCACGTACCGCGTAGGCTGCTTCGCCATGTCAACGATCGCTTCAGCCAGCCGGCTCTTGACCCTCTCGAGCTGTCGAGCACTACGGTAGTAGACGCCGATTCTTGCAGTATCTGATCGCAAAACCAATGCAACCAAGATGGGGACGACTCCGTTAGGAATACCGAAGGGCGGGTCTACAAGCGTGGAGTAGAGTTTCTCAAACTCCTTATCACTTGTGCCACTCTGGAGATGCCCTGCGACCTCCTGTACTGCGGCCGCTAGGTCTTTTATAGGAGTGAACTCCCACTTATCCGTAAGAGCGTTGTGTCGGTAGAAGCCGTTCTCGACCAATACCCCATCGACGATCGCGGCCTCTTGTGATTTCTCGGCGAACCCTAGGTACTCATCCCGGAGTGTTGGATTATCTTCAGAATCCAAGATGTTCTCTACGACATGCTCGATCGCACCCCAAGCGGCTCGACTTTGCCACTCGTTGTACGTTCCACACCGTACACGTATCTGCTGATTGAATGCAGTTTCCAGCGCAGCTGCGATGCTTGGGAGTAGGTCATTCCAAGACTCGACCGAGACCAGTTTACGATCAGGTCCGGCTTGCACCACCTCAGTACCAGATCTAAGTCCAGCATTTCCGAAGTGCTGCGCGAATTCGCGGCGAAGGTCCTGTCGAAGCCGAGTGAGCTTTGCCTCCAGCACCCTGAAGGCATGATCGGCTTGGTCTTTTCGGCTCAACACCCGTCGTACTGCGATTAGGTCGCGAACTGCTGGACTAATTTCGACTGGTCCCTGTGGAAACACGAAGTACACCGTCGGCTCTGTGCACTCCGAAGCACGTTCTCGCCAATACTGAAGGACCTGTGGTGACTCCGGAATAACGAGGTAGATCAACGCGGATCGCCAGTCAGCCCCTTCGCCCACACTTGCCGGGTTAACTTCTTCGATCGCATCGGCCCCTCGCGCAACATCAAGCACCTTGACCGAAACACGCCGGATAATCCCCGAGGGACTAGGGTCCAAGTCAAAGTCGCCCAGGAAATCTGCAATTTCACGATGGATTTCGGAATTATTGCGGAAGAGAACTGTGGAAGAAGCGGTCGTGATAAGATCTCTTTCGTCGTCGATTTCACGCTCGATCTCAGTTCTTACCGTTCCAGTCCCCACAAATCCCCACACTTCCGTTGCAGCATTGTGCCACAGCGACCCAGCATCACTCAAACGTTTTAGCGCATCGTGGAGGACTTGCGCCCCAGGCTCGTTCGGCTGGGCGTCACACATCGCGAAGCCGAGAAATGCAGTGGTTGCTGGCTGAACTCGTGCCACACCTAAGATTAGGACGGTGCGCAGGACTGCGAGCTCTAGCACTGTCGGATCGGGAATTCGGACAAGAGCGTCATCGAACTGTTCCATGAGGCGTGCCTCACGGCTCCGCAAGGGCTGCTCAAAGAAGTGGAACAGATCATTGATGCGAACCAATTCCGAACCGCCAATATCGGCGGTCGCCGGCAGGGTGCGCTCAGTAAGGAGCCGGGACAGACCACCCTCCTCTCGATTTTGGAGGTAGTAGAAGGTAGTTCGGTTTGCTTGCGCGATCTGGTCAGAAAGAAGTAGGAGCACCATCACTGTTGTCGGATGAAGCGGGTAACAGGGCGCAACAATATCGTTGTAACAGACTTCTGGAGGGATGGACTCCCAGTTCTTGGAAAACCGCGGCATTCTGTCGGCGATACGCTGGAGTTTTGGGGCTGGGTTCTGAAGGATGCGATCCCCATCCGGGGTACGCCGCATCATACCAGCGACCAAATGGTAGCCCTCGGTTTCCGTTACACTCAATCGAATATTGATATTTGGCTGTCTAAAGCGGTCCGAAACGGTGGCGAGCCTGTTCTGATCTTGCTCCCCCAAGTTTGCACGTGTCGCGTACTCAGTGATACCCACGTGAGTAAAACCCAAGAAGATCACTCGCTTTCCTAATTCATTTGTCGCGCATGTCCGCTCCACAAAATTCTGTAGCGACATCGCTTCCTGCCCGAGGTTCCGGGAAGCATTCTTGGCGCCAGTTAGGAGTTGTTCAATCGCGAATCCCATCTCATCCCAGAGGACCAATATACCTTCGTAACCATGTTGCTGTATGTTTTGCGAAACCTGGTTGAAGACGTCATGCGCCTCAACCGCCACGCCGCCTGTCGAGCGGATCAGGTCTCTAAAGTCCACGCCCAAGGTCGCGATTTTGTGAAACGCACAGAACTCTGCGAGCGCGGTCTCATCAAGCTGTTGTTCGATTGCCCTTATCAGCTGTTCACCCGTTGCGTGTACTGAGCCTGGCGCAGGGACATACTGCTTGCCAGATGCAAGAATCTCGCGGAGACGTCTGCCTGCCTCCTGAAAAATTGTCGTTCCGAGTACACGGTCATCGAGTCCCGCCCGACGAACTGCCTTGGTTAGGGCACTGATCATGGCCGCGCTAATCGTTCCACCGCCAGCATCAGCATACATCGGCACTACGAGCCAAGGCCGCCAATTCCGGCCCGCTGGAAGCAAGCTCTTACGGAAGGACTCCAGCCTACTGAGCTGGCCACGAGCCCGCAAACGTTTCCATACCGGGAGGAGTGCTGGCGCATCCATTCCATCACGGAAGAGACGCGCGAGGACAGCGCAGAGTCGGCTCTTACCGGACCCGTATGCCCCGAAGCAGATAACGGCTCGTCCACTTGGGCTGTGCATGGCGAGCGAGTCAGCTAGAAACTCCAACACGTCAAGTGTGGACTTGACGGGTATGTAGCCAGAAACCACCTGGTCGTTGTCCAATGAGGACTCGAACTCCACGAACGGGCGTTCGTCGTGGGACACTTGAACGATTTCGCTTAGGGTACTCATACAAGCCCATCCTGTGTTGCAGCTAGCCGGGACTTGAGGTAACGGGCATCGGTGCCAGGTATCTTTCCCATTACCTTAAAAATATCTTCTGTGTCGATGTCGCGAGGGACATCAAAGATGATAATTCCAGGACTACTTGTGACTGTCGCAAAATGCGACCAGAAAGCGCTTCGTGCGGGCGGGGGCCAAAAATCTAGAAAATGGAGTGGGCCAGTCAGCAGAAGGTGCTGCTTCGTCCACAGTTTCTCAAGATCATCGATGAGCTGTCGACATGGTTTGGCTCCAATCGCGTCGAACTGCGTCTGCGCTTGGACAACGGTGAAGATCCTGCCGTCTGCCAAAAGAGCGCCCGAAACCTTTTCCTCGATGACTCGGAGAACGCCTAGGTCAGTGCACTGTATGAGCAGGGCGCGATAGCGAAGTTGAGGTGCGAGCTGCGTGTACAGAAGTCGCTGCAGACTTTCTGCGAAAGAGTCTACTGCCACTGTATCTCCCCCTGCGCATACGCTTGAGCTGCGAGCCTCCGTAGTACAAGCTCACTTGGTTCCACGAACTGCATGGAGTCCAAATTGGCCACCTGTTTATATTGCATAATGCGAGAAAGCCCCGCATCCTGGTTAAGGTGCGACAGTGTCTCCCGTACATCGGCATCGCGAAGACCGAGTGCCCGCGCGAGCCCTTTCTGTAGCAGGACCCTCATTTCAATCGTGACTTGGTTCTCGAAAAACGCCTGTTGGAAAGCGAGAGCCGCATATGCAACCACAAAGAGGGGTGGCTTTGCCAGACGACGACGAAGTCGCTGGCCGCCAGCATTGTCCTCGCGCCATTCGATCAAGCCAAGACCGTACAATGATGCCCCAGGTCGAAAGGCTAGTTCGACGCCGCGAAAATAGCTTTCCACGGAACCGCGTTCGACGGCGACGGCTGACTCCTTGAGCGTCTTCGTGAGAAACTCAATCACCTCATCAATGGTCATCCAGCCGCCACCATCTGCGTCGAGCTGCGTGAAGAAAGTGCAATAGGGGTAGGCTTCGCGGTTTGCGCAGAGATGAATGTGGAACAACCACCAAGTCCAAGGATCGCGCCCACGCCGGTCCTTGGTCGAGACGAGTTCCCCCAGTTTCGTCAGCAGCACTTGCCTCCCCGCAGACTTCACGATGTCGGCGTTCGTCAACCAGCTCCGTATGGCCTTTAGCTGATTACCGCCGGCAAGGAAGCACTTCCTGGCAGCTTTGAGCTGCGAGCTGCCGAATATGTCCGGCCGGGAGGGGAGCTCCGCCAGTGCGACCGAAAGCCAGAATCGACTGATCCCGAATTGCTGAGTATCTAACGACATGGAGCTTCTCCCAGAGAAATGCCGTCGTTTACGATGTCAACTCCCACGAACGTTTGGCAAGATCCAGGTGGGATCTTGATCAAAAGAAGTATAAACCAAACCCACGTAGTGCGATAGAACAACTTCTCCAGGCCTGCGAGACTGATGCCATTCGTAGCGTTGCTCGTCGGAAGAATGCATGCGTTCCAGCGTTGCCAGATCTTCTTTGCACTCGACGGCTAACAGGAAGATCGGAAGACGCTAAACGCGCCGAAGAATCGCCTGCCGCTGAAGCCCGGTTCTTGTTCCTTTGGAATACTTTCAATATCCGCCGCTGCAATAACCCCCTCGCCATCAACGGATTAATTGACCCCCAGTGGATTTGGGACAAGAATGAGTCCTGCCAGAGCCCTTGCGATAAAGCTGTCGTATCAGAACCGCTCGAAGATCCGCAGGAGGTTGGGCACGCAGCGTGCGGCTAGGTATGACCCAGTCGCTGAATCCCGCAACGCTCTGGGAGCGTGGTAGCGGGCATCGCCACAGTTGCATCTCGATCTGTGGTGATCGGGCGTGTACCGTTGGTCTGGTCGGGCTCTACATAATCGCTGTCAACAGCCGATAAAAGAGGAGGCTTCGGCAAGAACGTGCGCAGATGTCCGGAGTTCCGCTTGCTGAGCACTGCAGACGATATGCAGATTAACAAGGCCAAGATTTGTTATTCGACGGAGACCTATGGCAAAGGCCTATTTTAATTTTGCGGCGAGGGTTCTGGAACACTTGGGCGCGGAACTGATCAGTTCTGACGACGTAGCCGTCTATGAGCTCGTTAAGAACGGTTTTGATGCGACACCCAAGTCCAAAAAACCAGCTGTAGTTGACGTTGAAGTGACCTATCGGGCTGAAGTTGCCGCTGTCAAGACTGCTCAAGAACGCGTTCGTCCGCTTGCGGCGGCCGCGAACGGACAGTTTAAAAAATCGCAAGCACTTAATGTACTTCGCCAGTTGAGAGTTGAAGGCAGGGAGGAAGCCCTGTTCACTGATGCCACTCTGGCATGTTTTGATCAGCTATTACCCGAAAGCGGCACGGCCGACGAGCTTGTCCGTGCGATCGGTGCAGTAAACTCGATCACGATCACAGACCATGGCCGTGGAATGAGCAAACAGGAGCTCGAGACATATTTCCTGACCATTGGTACCACGCACCGTTATTCCCAGCACAAACGTCACGTGGAATCTGGCGAGGAGTACGAAGGTGACACTGTACCGACTGGTGAAAAAGGGATCGGAAGACTCTCAATGATGCGTCTCGGAGACGATGCCAAGATACGCACTCACCAGGCCCGAGATAGTTGTGCGCACGCACTTACGATTGACTGGCGGCTGTTTGGCCCCGAATCAATAGTGCCGGCGCAGGAGATCCCCGTCGACATGTCCTCTTTCTCATGGGATGGGAGCCCTGATGATGCAGGAACGATTGTGGTCATTTCGAGCCTAAGAGCACGCTGGGACTATCAGAAAACTGTCGAGGTGGGCCAAAGGTTTCTTTCGAAATTCATCGACCCTTTTCGCGAGGAACGCCTCCGCCGCGTACGCTTAGTGTGGAATGGACAAGAAATCACGATTCCCCTTATTGGGCAGGGATTCTTGAAAGCATCGCAGAACGGCATGAAGGGCCGCGTTGAGATTGATGCATCGAAAAGGTTCTCAGTTCATGTCGACTTTTGGTTTACCACTGAGTCAGGCATACGCAAGGAGTCGCGCCGCGAGTTCTCGTCGGCGGATTTTGGCGGGCTCACTGATCGTGCACTAGCTGAAATCGGTCCGTTTCAGTTCGAATTATATCACTATAACCGTAGACGCCTTGCTGCCGTCCCTGGCCTCGCCACACGGCAGGAATTGAAAGAGTGGCTCGACGAATGGTCGGGAGGCCTGAAGATCTACCGAGATGGGGTGCGAGTAATGCCCTACGGTCAGATCTCCTTACCAGCAGCTAAGGGCGAAGCGGTCGTGCGAGAGATCAATAAGACTTTTGATGACTGGCTTGACCTCGACACTACCGCTTTGCGAGGGCAAGGTTTTCGGGTGAACCGCATACAAGTCGTAGGATGCGTGAGGATCTCGCGAGCCGATAATCCCCAACTTCGCGATCAGGCTAACCGCGAAGGGCTTATGGATAACGAGGCCGCCAAGACTTTCTATATTTTCATGAAGAGCCTCATTCGTACGTTTGTAATGGAACTTGACACACAGACCCGCCCGAGCGAAGCGGATCTCGCAGCGCTTCACGAACGTTCGATGGAAGCACAAGAAGCGTTCGAGGCCGCTGTAGAGCAGTTGATCGAGGCGGCAGCCGACGAAGACGACCACGAGATAGCAGCTGCCCGAAAATCCCTAGGGGACTCGGTGGCTGCCGTTCGCCTGGTAATCGACGCCGCTCAAAAAGCCCTTGAGGACAGGGAGGAGAATCGGGTTGAAGTGCTAGAACTGGCTGCCACAGGCATGGCGGCAGAGAATTTCGCACACGATCTTGAAGCCAGTATCGACCACGCAATTAGCGATACAGACGACGCGGTCACCCAGTCTGGGCGCGAATCGAAGTTGGGGCGAACACTTTCGCATCTGCGTGCGGTTTTCAAGTCGCTTCGAACTCAAATCTCAGCCATCAAACCCGGCCCGGCGAAACATCGCCGACGAAGAAGCGAGTTTGACCTCCGCTCCCTGCTGGAGCACGTGGGCGACTACTACCGAGCAAGGCTCGAGAGGCACAAGATCACTCTGGTGATCGCACCTAAGGCAATAGAGGGCGCAACATTCCAGGTGGATGCTGTTGAAGGACATGTGCGGCAAGTCTTCGATAATCTCTTCCGCAATTCAATCTACTGGCTCGATGATACGCGCTCAAAGCACCCCGTAACCGCCCTTCCCTCAGAGATTCGAGTGTTCCTGGACGCTCGAGCCCGGATCGTAACTTTTAGTGACACTGGTGTTGGAATATCGCCCGCCGATGCAGAGTGGATTTTCGAACGATTCCACTCACGGCGATCTGGCGGACGTGGCTTGGGACTGTACTTGAGCAAAGAACTCTGCGAGTTCAATCGGATCAAGCTGTCGCTGAATGGCAGAGAGTTCAATAAGTGGAAACGGCTCCCAACCTTTGTGTTGGATTTTGGCGAGTGCTCGGTGAAGTAGACAACATCCTACACGAGGCCAGCAATGCCGAAGGTCGAGTGCGGGCGGAATAGAGACTGGAGATAAGCATATGACTACATCTGGAAGTGACGACGCAGTGCCCGCAAAGCGCGATCGGGAAATGGCCCCGAAACAAAAGGATGTGAAAGAACTAGTAGCGGCTGGCCTAGACGACCTCAAGATAACACGGGCGGTTATCATTGATGACGCCTTTGCTCCCGGCGTCAGCCCAACCGATTGGGTACTGTTAGTCGAATACGCGCGGGCCGAAGCGCCTTCACTGTACGAGAAGATCGTTGCAGAAGTCGCGAAAACGACGGGCAATGTGGATGCATATCCCGACGACTTGGCAGTTCGAGAGATTGAACGGCTGGTAGTGCTATCGAAGGACGTGACAGCAGTATCCCTTATGACGGCCCCGCCCCGGGCTGAGCCTGCGTTACGTCTGCTAGAAGGTTACCTGCGGGAACTCAACATCACTCCATTGCGACATTGGCGACTGGACGCCACTGTCCCCAGAGACGAGAAGTTATACTTCATAGACTACCGTCTTCAACCTGAGCAGCCGGATACGGCTGGCAAAGACGCGTCGGCACTTCTTGGGGAACTAATTGGGCAAGTGTGGGCACGAGAGAATGGCGAGCCCCCGGCAGCCATCCTAATGTCTCGCAGCGTTGCCGACCGGCCTGGCGAAGCGCAGTGGGAGATGGTTGCACGCGAAGGAGGTGGTTATCTCCGCTCCAATTTTCGGTACATGGAAAAGTCTACACTAGATGCACGCAGTCAATTCATGTTCCTTTTGTACGATTTGGTCACTTCTCTACCGATGGGCCAAGCGTATTTCGATCACGTACGCGGGTTGCGGAAAGCGGCGAGGAAGACTGTTGACCGCGTTGCATCCGAAACCTGCGGACTGCTTCCGGCGGACTTTAACCCATTTGCCGCACGACTTACCGGAGGAGACACGCAGCAACGCGCAAAACTGGCGGACCACTTGCTGGGGCTCTTCAGCGGGCTACTGAGTGCCGAACTGCGTAACGACGGCGACGTACGGGCTAGTCTCGAACAGTTTATGGATACACTTGAGAAGGCACAGATGATGGTCCCTGAAGGACTCGGGAGCCATTCCCTGCACCGAATACATTCCAAACTTCTCTATGATCAAAGTAACTATGCTCTCAACTCGCCTATCGGGTTCGGTGACATCTACACGCTCCTGGGGGATGGGGAGAACTACTTCCTCGTCATTACGCCAGAATGCGATCTTGAACTCCGTCATGAAGATGGAAAGATTGCTCCCAAAGTATGCACAATCCTTCTATTAAATGGCAAAATCCAAACCACTCGCCCCCCTTCATCGGCTGGTAACCTGGTCGCCACGCCTCTTATGCTAGACCCAGAAGGGAAATTGAGCTGGCTTTGTTGGAGCCTTCAGACCCCTTCTTTGGTGCCCTGGATGGAACTCGCTCCAGGCGCCAGATACTTTAAGAAGTGGGGTCGTCTGCGCACTCAGGAAGCCGAGAAGGTACAGATGAGGTACGCAGCGGACCTACTCTCGGTAGGTACTGACGATGTTTCGTCGCATCTTCGAATGCGAAAGGCCGAGCTTTATCATGTTCCCGACAAAAAAACGTTCGACAAGCTTGGCGTGTGTGATGTGATGGAGAACGACAACGCCAAGGCTGACGATGGACCACTTTGGGCGCTTGGCGTCGGCAGCGAAAAGCTGTTTTGCAGCGAAACAAATAACATTTTGCCTCCTCGAGTACTCGGGGAGCTTAGGTGCTATCTTTCGAAACCAGAATTTCGCGCCAAGCTGAAGGAATTCAAGGTCGGCATAAGAGAAGATCGCGAGACTATCTATCTCACTTGGTTCAGCGGGACGTATGTGAAACCCGAGGGGCTTATCCCGCCTGCCCCCAAGACGGAAACACCCACAGCAGAAAAGGACGAAGAGCCACCAAGAGAGGCGATTGGCACCTCGACCCCTCCTGCTGCTTCGCGCCCTTGTGACGACAATGGCAGCAATGCGTCGTCACGAGGCAATCCGCCGCCGTTAGCGGGCGGAAGTCCCCCTATCCCGTCAGACGCGCTCTAGGTTGAGGCACCATGGCGACTTCCCCGAGAGAGTTCTTCTCAGATCTGCTCGGATCACTGGCCAACCTGCGCGTCGATCGAGCTTCGGGCGACCCTGCCCCCCACAAGCCACTGCTGCTACTAACCATCCTCGACATGGCGGAGGAACAGTATATTCCTGACCCACTACCGCTGACTCCAGAGCTGGCGTTTCGATTCTGCACGTACTGGACCGTGGTTGCGCATAGACGCCGCCAACGGCCCGATATTCGTTTGCCATTCCACCATCTTGCTGGAGATGGCATATGGCACCCTCTATTGGCCGACGGAACGCCCTCGCCAGACAGTCGTTTGAGTGTGTTCTCCGCCTTCTCTCCGGCTTTCCGGGCGCTCATGGCTGATCCGGTGGCCCGAGATCGCGCCCGGCGCCTGCTGATTGCCAAGTATTTCACTTCAGGTGAGCGGGCGGCACTCTACGCCATCATTGGCCGCGATGTACCGGACGACGAGCAGATAGAGCATGACGCCCAGGTGGACGATCCGCTGGCCCTCGCCCCAGGCCGAGAGGCGAGATTCCGCCTGCAAGTCGTCGCCAAATACGACTACACCTGTGCACTCACCGGGTATCGCCTGTTGACGATCGATGCCGGAAGTATCGTGGATGCTGCCCACATTCACCAGTTTGCGGATTCACGCAACAATGACCCACGTAATGGGATTGCGCTCTGCAAGAACGCCCACTGGCTCTTCGATGAAGGACTATGGACGATTGACGAAGATCTGCGTGTACTAGTTGCGCGCGGCCACTTCGCTGAGATGAGTCCTGATGGCCGGGAGCTGGCTGCATATGAGGGATGCCATCTTCGCCTGCCGAAGAGCCGAGACCAATGGCCCGGGCGCGAATACGTGCAATGGCATCGTCAGCACTGCTTTCTGGGCCGTGCTTAGCGAGACCACCATTCGTCTCGAGATCGTTGCAGAAGTCACTGCAGCAGATACAGTGACTTCTGCAACACAGTACAAAAGAATGAGCGAATGTGGCCTTACAGTCGTTCACACGAGCCTTACGAGGTCCTTTTCCTAGCAGTTGCTTCACCCTTGGGCCACATCCACTGGCAGTTCTGGAACGTGTGGTTGCCGGGTTCCTGTAAATGTGGCTCTTATACCCATCCCCGCAAACTCGACATCGTCGAGCAAGTAGTCCAGGAAGGTCGGCGTGAGCCACTCCGCAACCCAGGGCAATCGTATTCTCAAGTTTGAAGGATGAGGAGCAGGTAGTTGGGGTCCCAGTCGGCGCGGAGGCGCTTGGCGCGGATCGAGGTCTTGCGGGTGGCCTCGCGTTGGAGCATGTTCAAGGCGGCACGGTGGAGGCGGGAGAGGTTTTCGGCTCCGTGACCGGCATGGACCCGACTGGCATCGTCGCGGAACACCACATCAAGGGTCCAGTGCAGGGGGTTTTCCATGCCCCAATGGCCGCGGATCGCCGCGGCCAAAGTCTAAGGGTCATCGCCGGGGAGGCTGGAGATAAAGTAGCGACGTTTGGTGGTGGTCTTGCCGCCGAGGGTTTCCCCGTGTGGCGGACACCTGGAGCCAACACCAGCATCTCGTCCGCAACCAAGTCGTAAGTCTTGGCGGGCGTGCTCACCAGCGTCTCCCTGCAGCTTTACGTCACGCGTCCTATTCCTCGGCTCGTTGTACGCGAAGCCGCTCCGCCCTTACGATAAACACCATGATTACAAGACAACAAGTTATGGCATCGGCCCTGCCCATTCTGAATTCGTTCTTCATTGCGCGGCAGGACAAGGAGATGACGTTTGAGCGCGTGGTAGTTGTCGGTCCAACTGATGAAGAACTCGCAGAATTTGCCCCTGCTTTGAGCGAGCTGTGTTCGGAATCGCCGGACGATGAATCCGGTTTTCCTCCCTCAGCAAACTTTGCATTGGACGCAACGACAAACCTGCGAACACTCCTGGAGCAGATCTGGGAGCGCTTTGGGTGGCAAGGTTTTGCGTTCTACCTGGTATTACCTGCCGAAGTAGACGTGGCCAAGCAATTACCCCTTCCTTCGGTGCTTGAAGTTGGCCGCTGGCAATCGCCGGACATGCCGGAGGACTTTCAGACCAAGTATGCCGACTTTGAGAAGTTGCGGATTCCCAAGAGGCTACTCCGAAGCAATACCAGCGGGGCGCTGCTTCTATCTGGATTGCTCCCTCCCGGTGGTGGCGTGTTGGCTGTCTGTCCTGACTCGGAGTTGGAGGCAACGCACTCGGGAGAACTGCTACGCTACTACAATGAGTGCTTCCGGGAAGAAAGACGTTTCGACGAGCGATTCCGCGACAGCCTCCGCGACAGCCTCCGCGAAAGCTCCCAGCAGTTCAAGATCGGCATTCCCGAAGCGAAGCCTGGGGAAATGTGGACTAATCAGTGCATTCAGCTTGTGCCCACTTATCTGTTGGGTTGGTCCATGGATGGCACGCCGCTGACCCTTGCTTGCCTTGCGCCGTCTCCCCGACTCCACGTTCATACCCGGTTCTTCTCAACCCACTCGGCGGACCAACTCCGATCGGCCGATTACGTCGCGTCCCTGCTCAAAATCGTCTACGGCCATGCACCCCGCACGGAGGATGATATCGTCTGGGAACGTGACGACCTGATGCTCAGCTACGACTGGCACGTGCATGACCGTGCCCGCGAGGAAGTCCCTCTCAACCACTTTGCCGGCTATGACCGATTCCCGTTGCTGCGGATGGACGAGTTCTGTGAATTGCACGAACTCGCCGCGTGGCCCTCTAGCACGCCGGAACCCAAGACTTGCTGGATGCCACTTGACGGAATCCATGGCGGCACTCTCATGCTCGCCGCACCAGAGCAAGGCACGGCGGAGCGCGTACTACGCATAACATGTGATGACCCCGCGTTCTTATTATCTATCTTTGCGGACCAGCACGTTGAGGCACGTATCGACGCCCACGCTTCTGGCAGCTTGTTAGAACCACGGATCAGTGCACGACACATCCGCGAGTTTGAGGTTCCGTGGCCAAACGAGGAAGAACGACGGCGGATATTGCGACAGATGGATGGCATCTGGCGTGCATTGGACGAAGCCGCGCATGGCCGCGAGGATCTGTTCGGAGACTTCAAAGGCACGCTGAGGCAGTTTTACCAGATGTGGGAGGATAGTGACCATGAGTCGATTTGTCCGCCGTTTACTTTGGTCGAATTCTGCATGCTACAGGACCACATACGAGAAAGGATGATGCGCTTGACGGCCTTGTTGGCTGGTGGTGTTGACTTGCGATCGTCGCCCAGCACCAAACCGTCGATCCTGGCGATCCCCTATCGCAAGTACGAGTTGGAGCAGGAGATCGCAGAGCGCATCAAACAACTGATGGTCATGAGCGAGGTTCTCGTGCGGTACGACCTGGCCCTCATGATGTCCGTGCTCCACCAACTAGGCAGCCCCGTTGCGCTCAGCGATTTCTCGCGGTTTGATGAGACACTCAAAGGCAAGAGTGGTCCCGGCACTGGAAAATTCATTCCCAGCCTTGGTCATTGGGTCACATTCAACGTCGAGGCGAGACGGCGATTGATGGAGATCGTTAAGAAGCGCGTTCCGCAATCCCTCGCGAAGCTGTGCAACAGGATCACGGCAATATCCCCTGAGCAACTCAACGGGCCGTTGGGGCGAGTGGTGGAATTACGTAACCGATACCATGGGCATGGCTTGAGTAGCCTTGGGATGTCCGCCCGCACTGGAGTGCATGAGGAGATACGGGCACTATTTCAGCAGCTAAGCTCGCTTCTGGCTTATTGCGAGGACTATCCCACGTGGTTTCAGGAGAAGGTCAGCCCCACTCAGCAGAATGTGACGGTGACGTTCCGCCGCCTGTGTGGCGACAATCCGCTGATGGACCGAGTGTCCCGGCAATTCCCGCTAACCCAACGCCCGGATACGGTTGATCATGAGATCAATCTTGTCTGTCAGGACGAGCGGCTAGTGATGATCAGTTTGAGTCCCTGGTTGCTTTTTCGATCTGGGCCGGCGAGTGGCGAGCCCGTGGTGTGGCTCTTGGACACAGAGCGTGGTAACGGCAAATGGGCCTACAAATCGCCTCAGTCGGCTGCCTCTGAGGAACTCGTCATCAATGTCAATGATGATGTGGAAATCGTCCGAGCCATGCGGAGATGTGTTCGAGGAGGCAGCTGAAATCGACCTGCCTGCTGGGAGTGTCGCTGGCGAGCTTCGACGAGGCCCAACTGGTAGCTAGAAAAGTCCTGCTAGTAAGATCGTTAAAGAGGCCAAGAGTGGACTCGGGGGGCCTAATCAAGAATCACTACCGTAAAGCGGCGTGAGGTCAGAGCAGGCAATGAGAGAGCCCGCACGATGCGTCTTACGCCACTGCCGCACAAACATTACCTGGTCGAACGTACCGCTTTGCTTCTGGCTGCGTTGGTGCGGGCATTTGCCTCGATGATCTTCAAGCGATGTTCGCGACCGCGTGGGGCAAACAGCGCTTCAAAAAAATCGTAATCAAGTTGCCACAATTCGTGAAGGCACTGCGTCATGAAGGAAAACAGCGGAGATTTATAGAGTTTGAAGTGACCCTGGTGTGACACGTCCTTAGCCATCTCCGTGATCTTGGCGTCATCGGTTACAAATAACGGCTGGTGCGCGGCGTCATTTCGGAGCTTCCGCAGATGATGAAGTCGTTCATGCAGCACGTCCGGTATGACGCCCATTTCGTTGAGGACAATTAGCTTCACAGAATGGGTGAATTCTCGCCCGTTTTCGTTGATCCGCGATTTGTTCTTACACCGCGCTTCAAGCAACGCCGACACCATCGCTTCAATGAAGCCGGGGCCCACGAGAATTGTCGCGCGTGGATCATCAGCAACCCGCTGAAGACTGTCAGTGAACTGATCGCTAATATCCCGGTTCGGATCGGCAAATTTGATCTTGTTGGCCATGCCGCGAGTATACGAATGTAGCGGCATGTCGCAAGTTATTGCCGGGAGGCCAGGGTGGGCCACGCGGCGACCCCACCCGAGGGCTTGCGGCTAGCCGCCCAAGCGGGCGTGGCAGGCGGCCTCGGGTTTGAGTTTCAGGTGCAACTGGCCGAACTCGGCGATGTCGGCACATCCTTCCGACCCGCAGATGACCGCGCAAATCGCAATGTTCACCAGCGCCGGCAGGGAATGCCGCCGCCCGCTCTTGTCCCGCGGATCCTTCGGACTGCCAAAAGCTCTCGCAATCGAATGGCCCATCCATGGCTCCTTCTCCCGGCACTCTTTCCCGGGAAAATAGCCATCGGACCAGACCTAAGCCCTGCAACAGTCCAATCATAGAGAATGCGATTGCCCTGCTCCGCAACCCCACTCACCACTTCAATCCTGGGGCTGAGCCGGAAAACAAGCGGCAGACTAGGAAATCTCAGGCGTTAGCCGCCCACTCGCGAGCAGCTTGTTGCGGCGAGGAGACATGAAGGGCGAGCTAGCCGGCTTGCACCAGACCGCCTGAGGTGTCCGATCAAAACTCCACGTCGTCGTGCATCTCGTGAGGCACAAGCGCGGCGTAATACTTGCGACAGATTTCAGGACTATTGCCCATCATGGCGCTGATCTTAAAAAGGCTCCGGCCCTTTTGTGCGAGCTGACTGCCGAATGTGTGCCGAAATTCTTTGCAGTTCCAGGTATGGCCCAATGCCTTGTTAAGGTCGCGAAGGTAGCGGGAGAAGTTGTCGGGATCCCACCGCTGGCCATCCGGCGACGTGAAGAACCACGTCCCATGCTGGCGTGGGAGGTAGACCTGAAGCTCGGCCAGCAGTTTTGAGCCAATCGGTACAACCCGATCGATGCCCGTCTTCGGTTGCCATCGACTCTTTTCAACTTCTTTCTTGCGTACGCGAATGACCCGCTCCTCAAGATCAACATCATTGGGCGTCAGCCAGAGAGCTTCCGACCGCCGCAGCCCTGCATAGATGTAGACTGCCACCATCGCCCGAATCTCCGGTTGATCCGAGAGGGCCTCCAATTGGACGATGATGTCGGTCGCCGAAAGGTATTTGATCACGGGCTGCTTTTCCGGGAATCTTTCGACTCCCTGGATGGGATTGAGATAGTCAGGGTGCGGGCACCGGTAGCCGTGGTATTTCCGGGCATATGCAAACACCCCGCTCAGAACAATTCGCAGGTGATTGGCCGTCTTACCAACGATGCCATCGTGAACCACGCGTCGCTCGAGGTATCGTGCGATCGCCTCGGGGGTCAGATCCTCGAGTTTGCGGACGGGTAGATAGCGTCCTGATCGAGCGTCCGCAGCACTTAGTATTTCGTATCGTCGGGTGCGGAAGCTATGGGGAGTGTGGGAGCGAAGCTTCAACGCCTCACAGCACGGCCCGAAGATACGCCGCAATCGCCCGATATCATTCTCGGCACTCTTTCCGCCACGGGTTTGGCGCCAAAATGCGCACAGCGACTGCAAGAATGGCCCGATTGGCGTGTTGGAGGGCTGGGGCAGAAGCCCGTTCGCGTTAAGCGCCTCATACTTCCGTTTGAGTTCTTCCGCCTCACGGGCATTTGCGGTGCCCAGTGATCGGCAGACGTTTCTTCCGCCCACCATATAGGAAACCCAATATGCTTTCTGTCGTTTGTAGATACTGGCCATGATTACCTCACATTGGGGCGACTCTCAATCCACCCCTTGACCTCAGACATCCGATACCGAATCGCGCCCTTACGCCCATTTCCCAGGGCGACGGGCTGAATCCCTGCCTCATCCAGCCACCGTCGCACCGACGCGCGATGGGCGTCGAAATGAGCGGCGAGACGTTTGATACTGACCAACTCCGGCATATCCACGATCTTCAGTCTGGAGGGGGAGGCCTTACCGGCACGAAGCGCTCGCATCGTTACAGGGATCGGGTCACTAAAAATAGCGTTCAATGGATAGGGGCCGGCATCGCTGGCTCCGGTGAAGGTTTTCATATTTATTTCTCTGACAAAAGGACTCGAGAGTCGCGGCTGTGTGACTGGATGTCATATCGCTCTTGTCGGCATTTCAAACTTCAAAAATTAGGCATTCACACTAATTGCGGCGTTCTTCTCGGACGCGGGCCACTCCACAGTGAAGAGATCCACACATAAAGAAGCACGAGGCCGTTGCTTGCGGGGCCACTAGCCAACCGCAGTGTAGCGCAAATGCCCCTTATGTCAATTAAAATAAGTGACATTGACCCTGTAGGAAGTTCCCAGTTGCCAGCCGATGGTCCGTCGAATAAAAGAAGACCGAGACACCCGCAACGAGAACGGAATTGCCCAATGCGTCGAAGGCCTCCAGACCCCCTTGCCGTCATACAGGAAATGCGGCGGCTGCTCGCGGAGTTGCTCACGTCGTACCCGGAGACTGGTGCGGTGTCAGGCGGGATCCTGCGCAATATCGAGCTACTCAACGCGTACGTCGAGCAACAAGATCAGCCGCGCCTCCGTCGCAGAGGCACGAGGCCGGAGCATTACCGGGTCGATACCACGGACGGCAGGCAAGAGCTTACGGAACGACGGGAAGCATCCCGGCCGCTGCGGTGCCCCCTGCCAGTCTACACGGCGACGGCCGCGGCGCTACGGGATTCTAAACAGGCTATTCCCTTTGATTACCTGAGCGCGTTGGTGGAGAAGCGCTTACCGATCCCGGCACTGGACCACCAGATACGGGTCGCGCTGCGCTTTTGGCAAGCCCTTCCCTCTCCGTTGATTCACAAGGCGAAAGCACGCTATGCGGCCATCGAGCGGCGCCTGATCGTGGCGCAAACGAAGGCTGCATGGGAGCGGTTCAAAAAGCCGGCAACGCGTTAGAGTTCGCCTGCGATTGCGCGTCCCATTGGCGCAGAAAACTAGCGAGTCCGCGAGTCGAAATGGAGTCGGTAGACACCGGAAGCGACGGACTGATTCGCAAAAATGGTGGTAATTTTACTACATTTGGCATAACAAAAATGGCCTATAATTTGATCGTAAACATTTATCAGATAAGAAGTAGCGGCGGTATGGCTTGAGCAGGTTAACGAGCCGACACGCGTTTCACGGTTTAGTTATGCTCGTCAGTGAGCAACAAGCGCACCATGGCGGAGCAAGGCGTCGAGCCTTTGCACGTGCCGTCCCACCCACCCGGACCTAGGCTCTGTCCTCGTGTCCGCGGGGCTTTTCCCTCACCCCTTCGAGCGGTTGACCCCATTGTTTTCTACACTATCGACGCCGCCGCCGACTTCCCTGGCCGTGTCGTGGTTCACGCCCGGTCGATTCTGCACGACGGCCAATCGATTGCCGGCACACCCAGTCGTTTCAGACACGCTAGGACGCCCACAGGAAACTCACGGACACAACGTCGCGAAGGCCAGCGGGTTACTCGCTCTGCTAGGAATTGTGAGCAGCTGCTCATGGCGGTCGCCGCTTAGGTCTGGTCAATAACACGAGTTATACGCAAAAGAGATTTTTAACGTCGATAGATCATATTCGAGTAGTTTTACGTGCTTCGCAACGATTTCTGTAGCCAACTGCCTATTAGCACGATATTCTGTAATAAGATTTATCACACAGAGACGCGATTTTTATGTGTTTTTGATTCGTTAAAGAAGTTTTTGCGGATGATTTCTGAATGGCCACTAAAAATATAGCGTCGCAGGCTGTCGGCTACGAGGCCCTGATCGCACGTTTTGGCCTCCAAGTTATGCCGAACTGGCACCGTTCGATGGTGGCTGGCATGCGGCAGACGCGTGTCGAAGCAGGGTCCACCCTCGACATCTTCCCTGCGTCCTACGCCACGGACGGCTCTTTGGGGGAGGAACTCGAGTTCGCCCTCAAATATGACGGCACCAATCTGACCACTTTGGCTGCGGTGTTTGAGCACGCAGAACCCGAGGATCTTCTGGCATACATCCGCCGAAAGCCAACCGGCAAATACGCCCGTCGCCTCTGGTATCTCTATGAACTCCTGACGGGCCGGCGGCTCCCGCTGGAGGACATCGCCACGGGCAGCTACGTGGACTTGCTTGAAGCCAGCGAGTACTGCACTGCCGATCCGGTTCAGGTGCGCCGCCACTATATCAACGATAACCTCTTGGGTGACGTGCGGTTCTGCCCCATGGTACGCCGCACCGAGGCCCTGCGTGCCTTCGAGAAGATGGACCTGCCCGCAAAATGCCAGGAGGTTTTGTCGGCCTTTCCTCGCGAGGTTCTGCGCCGCGCCCTTAGCTATCTCTACACGAAGGAGACGAAGTCTTCCTTTGAGATCGAGTCGGTAGCCTTAGATGCCTCACGTGTCGAGCGTTTTGTGGCCCTATTGCATGTGGCGGAGAGAGACGATTTCTTCGCCAAGGCCCCGCTCATCAACCTGCAGAACCGGATTGTTGATCCGCGGTATGCCGAGGCCGACTACCGCCACATCCAGAACTACGTGGGCGAATCGCAGGCCTACCAGCGTGAACGTGTGCATTACGTGGCCCCCAAGCATGAGGACTTGGAAAGCTTGATGGAGGGTATGTACTCTTCCCACGCACGTCTGGGTGCCGCGCGCGTGCATCCGGTGGTGCACGCCGCCGCGGTGGCGTTTGGCTTCGTCTACATGCATCCCTTCGAGGATGGCAATGGTCGCATCCATCGATTTCTGATCCACAACATCCTGGCACGGCGCAAGTACACACCGACCGGCGTGATCTTCCCGGTCTCTGCAACCATGCTGCAGGATCCAGCCGCTTATGACGCGGCGCTGGAAGCGTTCTCAAGGGAACTCCTGCCACTGCTCGATTACATCCTCAGTGACGACGGTCACCTGACGGTCACGACCGATTCGGGCCGGTACTACCGCTATTTGGATATGACAACGCAGACCGAAGCGCTCTTTGGCTTCGTTCAGCGTGCGATTGAAACGGATCTGGCGGAAGAACTCAGATTCCTCCAACACTACGACGCCAGCAAGAGCGGGCTGCAGGCCATTGTAGACATGCCCGACAAGGCGATCGACCTGTTCATCCGGTTGTGCGTAAACAACGGAGGAAAACTGTCGGCGAACAAGCGTGCTTCGCAGTTCTCCGAACTCACCGATAATGAGGTCGAACGCATGCAGGAAGTGGTGCGCCGAGAGTACTTTCAGTAGATGACGCAGTGTTTCTTACTGGTGGGTGAGATGGCAGTAGATTCGGCAGAATTCGAAGGAAGTGCCCGTGGCAACCGCTGAATAATGGCTTGCCAAGCTTACGCGATTCCACGTCCATAAAGGGAAGGACAGCCCGACACCGCTAGCGGTGGGAGGATCTGAACGGGCTAATGTATCTACACGCTTCACGGTTCAGTTATGCTCGTCAGTGAGTGCCAAGCGCAGCACGGCGGAGTGAGATTTTGAGCCGTCGCACGGGCCGTCCCACCTACCACGCCTTGGGCTCTTTCGGCGTCCTACCGCCAGTCCTGAGACCGCCCCTTGCCGCATCATGGCAACAGCTCGCCCGCCGCGGTCTTGGCCCACCGCTCGTGTTCCTCAAACCAGTGCGCCGACGAGAACCCCAGCCGCCCCGCCTGACGTGGATGGACCAGGGGCAGCACCTGCCAGTCCTTCCCATCGATCTTCGTCGCGTGCAAGCGGCCGTAGGCGCCGAAATCCGAGAGTCTCGACCAGCGTGAGTCGAAGAACCGCAGGAACCAGCGGATGGGCTGATCGCCCAGTAGTATGAGAACACTCGCCTGCGATTCCCGCAATTCCTCCAGGATCGCTGCCCGGCGTGGCGCATCGGCCAGTTCTTCGGGCACTGAGGGAATTGAGGGGATTGGCAGGCCGTGCTGTGCGGCCAGGGGCAGATAGACGCGCTGGATCGCTTTGGCCTGACTTTCGTTGGCACAGCTGTGGGGCACCAGATCGCTCAGCCAGGCCTGATCACGGGTGAGGCCCAGAGGCCGGAGGAACTTTTCGTCTAACGCGCTGCCGGATGGACCGTTGAACTGAGGATCGGCCGGAACCAGACGGCCTGCTGCAGAAGGGATCGAAATACGGCTGATGAGGGCATCGGCCCCCTCGCCTCGCCAAAAGATATACGGCTCACTGGCCACCGCCAGCGCCCGCACTGCGTCGCGGCCATCTGGGCCAATCCAGCGGGCGTGAACGGCACTGGCGTAGACGCCGAGTACAAAGACCTTCTTGGGACTTCGGTCGTCCTGCCGGAGTTCCTGGAGCGGCTGACCGAAGGGGAAGCAGCAGGAGGTGGTCTTCTGCTGGGGACTCACGCCGACGGGGGTGACGACTTTCTGGCTGGGGGCAGGTAGCGTAGTCTTGGGGTGCGGGCGGAGTTTGGTGTAACCAGTGATGAGGGCTTTGGCGGGATTACACTTGCCATAGCCACAGCTCTCAGCGCCGAGACGCTCCTTAACCCGCTGGCCGATATTTTTGTGCAACGTGTTGCTTCCGATACCACGCAGGAGGCAGTCTTGGTACTGCGCCATGAGGCCGGGGGTTTGCACCAAGTGCTCGAACACCTCACGCGTTACGTCTTCGGGGAAGTTACGAGGGTCATACTTGGTGTACACTAACTGGGCCACGGCGTTGAGCAATTGAGTGGGCATGATCGTGTCTCCGCGAGTGCACAGGGCACCAGGGAAAAGCGGTGCCCATATACTCTATTATAAGGGAGAGCTACCCCCACCCTTATAGTCCATGAGCTGTTTTTATGGAATCCGTGGGGTTTCAGAGAGTCTGCGGTCTCGGCGACATTACTTAAACGATGGCTCTAGCAGGGTCGAAGAGAGCGTAGTCGATTTGAACGGCTCTCGTCTCCAACCACAACCACCGGTCCTCAGCGCTGGCGATATGATGCTTGACTTGGCATTTCGCCGCTGGAGCGATGCTGGCAACGCCACCGATTCCTCGGTGGACCGGAACCGTCACCCGTCCTCGCGAGGTCGGGGCGTAGGTATGCTCAGGCATTCGTGCACAATTCACCGCTATCTACTATTCTATTGAGGATCTGAACCCTGACCGACAATCGTGCCCAGCAGCAACAGAGCAAGGACCGCAAACATGACACGAGACAACGACGATGAGACCACAGTTTCGATCCTCCCACTAGAGCCTCTGCGCTACCACACGGAACTGGTGCTTCATCTGCAGGCTCAGGAAGCAGAACTGTGGAACTGGTTTTCCACTGATCGTCTGCGCGCACAGAATAACGAGGCTGTAAAACTGGACCTCCTCAAAGCCACTTACCGCATCGAACGTGATGCGAATCCGACGCTGTACGCAGCGTTCGACGAAGTGGCATCCGCACTCAATCTTTCCTGCCCCGTGACCTTCTACCAATCGTCAGGCGGCGGCGCGTTGAACGCGTCACTGGCGTACATGCCGGGCGAAGCCCACATCGTCTTTGTCGGGCCGTTACTCACGACCCTCACTCCCGTAGAACTGAAATGCGTTCTCGGCCATGAACTCATGCATTTTGCCCTGCTAGACCGCTGGCACGAATACCTGGTCGCCACGCAGATGCTCTCGGCCATGTGCAACGATGCGCAGGCCCAGCCGGCACATCAGGCCAGCGCCCGGCTGCTGGGGCTCTATACTGAAGTTCTTTGTGACCGCGCCGCATATCAGGCGACCAAGGATCTGGCGTCCACGATCACAGCGCTGGTCCGGATCGAAACCGGCACCACGGATGTTGCGGCCGAGAGCTATCTGCGACAGACCGATGAAATCTTTGCTAAGGGTCATCCGCGAACGGAGGGCGTGACCCATCCTGAGACCTTTATACGGGCTCGTGCGCTTCAATTATGGGTGGGGAATCCCCAATCGGCGGGCGACGAAATCGCCCAGGTGATCGAAGGGGCTTTGTCGCTTGAGGATCTCGATCTCCTCGGCCAACAGCGGGTTGCCGCCATGACCCGCCGTCTCGTGGGTCGTTTTCTGCGGCCGAGTTGGCTGCACACCGAGGCCCAGCTCGCCCATGCACGACTGTTCTTTGACGACTTTGCGCCAGCCTCGGCCATCGATGAGGAATTAGCGGAGGATCTCGCCGGCGTCACGGACAAACTTCGGGACTATTACTGTTATGTGCTCCTGGATTTCGCGACGGCGGACCGCGATCTGGAGGACGCGCCGCTGGCCGCAGCATTGCTCCTGAGCGACGAACTGGGTCTGGGCGACAGGTTTCGTCAGCTGGCGACCAAGGAACTCAACCTCCGAAAGAAACAGCTCGAGGCGTTGGACGCCGAAGCCAGTGCCATCGTGGCCAAGGCGCAGGAGGCGGCGACGTAAACATGGCCACCTTTCATGAATTTCTGCTTTCGCGTTTTGAGCTCGGCGGCTTCTCCACCGAAGACGCTCTGGCCAGTTTCATTCCTCTGGCCCGGCAGGTGGCTCAGACCCACGGGGCCGGCAAGGTGGCGCCGCTGGACGGTGTTGCGGCGCTGCAAGTCGAAGGCGTGAAACTATGGTTCCCGGATGCATCGGCCAAGACGCCGTTGCAGAACACGGCCAAGATCCGCCTCCTCGACCGGCCGCTGGGAGCCGTCGAGGTGCTTTCGACGCACAAACGCGTGGTGGATGTTGATGCCGGACCCGAGGCCCTGGCCAATTTACAGATTGGTGTGCGTGACCAGGAAATCAGCAAGCCGGTGTTCCTGCCGGGATACGTGTGCTGGGAACACCAGATTGGTCATCACGATCCGCTGTCGGACGTGTTCAGCCTGGGCATGCTGCTGGCCAGCCTCACCTGCAGCCTGGATCTGAATCAACCGGAAGACCTGCAGACATTCGTCACCAACCGGCGAAACCTTTTCCGCATCAATGCCCAGCTCCACCCCGTGCTGGCCAAGGCCATTGTACGGATGACGGAATTGAGCCGGCACCAGCGGCCACAGGATCTGCCTACGCTGATCCACAATCTCGAACACTACCGCGATCAAGCCGTCGATTTCCACTTCGATCTGGCCAGCAGTGATTCGGCCGGGGCGAAGAAGCAGGTCATCCTGAGCAAGCTGCAGGAACGGCTCTTCGAGGTCTCGCGACGGAATCGCCTGCTGCATTTCAAGGCAGCGCTGCAGGCCGTTAATCTGACACACGCCTCGGTCCCCCTCTCTTTTGATGCTGCCAGCATCCGACCCGAGCAGATCCTTACCTGGCGCGGCGAGTTCGCCAAGATGGTCTCCGCTGGTGAGCCCGTCGCCCTGAACCACTATCTCAACTTCACTGAACAAGTCTATCTTCCGAGCGTGCTTGATCGCCTGAAAGCGGAAGCCGCGCGCGACGCGGCAGAGTTCGGCTTTGAGCAACTGCGTCTGGCGCTATGTTTCCTGCGCTGGGCCAACATCAAGGCCACGCCTCCGGAACAATACGATTCGCCGCTGGTGCTGCTGCCGGTGAAGCTCGTCAAGAAGAAGGGGGTGCGGGACAGCTACTTTCTGCAGCCCCTGACCACCGAGGCAGAGCTCAATCCAGTAGTTCGCCACCTGTTCAAGCAGCTTTACGATATTGACCTGCCGGTCACGATCGATCTGTCGGAAACGACGCTCGATCAGCTATACGAGGAGTTGTCGGCCAAGGTGACGGCCAGCGAACCGGGTGTGACGACCACCAAGGTGGATCGGCCGCGGATCGATCTTATTCACGATCTGGCCAAGCGCCGGCTGGATCGCTATCGCCGCAGCGCCCGTCTTTCGGGCCGTGGTGTTCGCAGCTTTCTGGATGTCGATTACAGCTACGACCCGGCGAATTTCCACCCACTCGGGCTGGCGATCTTCAAGTCGCGAATTCGTCCGAGACCTACCCATTTGCGCGAGATCGTACAGGAGAAGCCGGCGCCTCGGCAGTACATGGTGCCGTCAGGCGATGACGTACCGACTTCCGAAAAGGAACGGCAGTTCTATGCGCTCCGGGAGGATGCCGACGACAACCCCTTCCACTGGGATTTTGATCTCTGCCGTCTGACACTGGGAAATTTCCGCTACCGGAAAATGACCCTGGTACGCGACTACACGGAGTTGGCGGCCGACGGGATCGAGAATCCGGCCTTTGACGCAATCTTCTCGCTGGTGCCACGCCCCGTGGAAACGGAAGAGCCGCAGGCGCTGCCGCTGGAGGAGCGATATCACATTGTCTCCTGCGATCCAACCCAGGCTACGGCCATCGGCCTGGCACGGCTGGGGACGAGTTACATCATCCAGGGGCCTCCCGGCACCGGAAAATCGCAAACCATTACCAACCTCATTGCCGACTACGTTATGCGGGGGAAAAAGGTGCTCTTCGTATGCGAGAAACGGGCGGCCATCGATGTGGTGTACGCGCGTCTCAAACAACAGGAGCTGCATCAGCTGTGTTGCCTGATCCACGATTCACAGACCGACAAGAAAGAATTTATTGCCGATCTTAAGACCACGTACGAAGGATTGGTGGCCGACCAACAAACCAAGCCCAAGGCTTGGCACCGACGGCGACTCAATCTGCTCAAGGCTCTGCGTGACGACCTCGAACCGCTCGAAGCCTTCAACCAGGCGATGCTGGCCACGCCGGCGACGGCCGGGCTCAAGGTACGCGAACTGCTGGATCGCGCCATCGATCTATCCAGTGAAGCGGCATCCCTGAGTCCCGAACTGAAAGAAACCCTTCCCGATTACATCGAGTGGGTCGCGAACAGCGAGACAATCGAGCACCTGGCATCAGCACTCGCCGATCTGAAGACCGATGGCGTGCTGGCGTGCCACCCGTTGCGATTCTTGAGCCCCAAAGTGAATCAGCAGGAACGCCCGACACAGTGGGTCACGGCTCACTTGAGGACGGTGCAAGAACTCCTGGCATCACTCGTGTCCGGCTTGTTGGCTTCCGGCGCCGATGCGCGCTATTGGGGATGCCTGTCGGAGGCCCTTGTTCTGATGGATTACGCCTGCCGGATGGAATCCCTGGCCAGTCGCAAACTGATGGGCTTGCTGGATGAACGCAGCGCCTTGGCGGACCGGTACGCGCAAGCGAACAAGAAGCGGCGTTCATTACAGGCAGCGCTGGTACAGGCCCAGGAGGCCACCAAGCATTGGCGTAACAAGTTGCCGGAAGACGAAGTGCTGCTGGCCATTGAGCAGGCGCAGGCAGTCGAGGGTCGTTTCCTGGCGATGCTCAAGCCGTCATGGTGGCGTTTGCGGAAAGTCCTTCGCAGCCGCTATCACTTTGCGGCCCATGCCATCAAACCTCGGTGGTCGCAGGTTCTCATGGCCTTGGACAAAGAATACAAGGCTACGGCGGCGCTGGCGCAAGCCGATCAGGATACACGTGCTTCCCTGGGCGTTACGGATTCACTCGAGACGATTGCCCAGCAGGTACAAGAGGCCCAGCGATGGCTGGAACGGATGCCGCCAGCATCGCTTCCTCTGCATGCGTCACTCCTCGCGTCGGAGGGCGCCAGCGCGATCGTCGCCAAGTTGGCCGGGCTGGCTAGCACGGCACGCCAGTTGGAAGCCGCATGCCAGGGATTCCTGGAAGATATTTCCGCCAAGCCGCTGGAGGAACTCCAGAAAGATCTCCAGACCCTCGAACATTCGCTGGAGATGCTGCCGGATTTCCTGTTTTGCCTGGAGCAGCTAGGACACCTACCGCCGAAGCTGGCGTGTGCGTTCCGGACTTTGCCTTTGAACACGCGCGGGCTCGAGGCGGCCATCCTCAACCGCTGCATCGACGATCTTTTCCGTTCCGATCGCGTGCTCAATCGATTCACCGGCAGCGTACGGGATGCTCACGTGCAGCGTCTGGCGAGGCTCTCCCAGAAATGGCACGAGGTCAATGCGTCGGCCGTTCTGGAGAAGGCCCGGCAAGGGTTCATCGAACACCTGCGCCTCTCCGCCAAACCGGCCGGCGGGCTCACGTCCGAGCAGAAGGAATTCAAGGCTGCTTACAGCCGAGGGCGGCGTGAGCTGGAACACGAATTCGGCAAGGTGATGCGGCACAAGTCCATTCGCGACCTGGTGGCCGGCGACTCCGGACTGGTGATCAGTGATCTCAAACCCGTATGGCTGATGAGTCCTCTGAGCGTCTGCGACACCCTTCCTTTGCGGGTGGATCAGTTCGACGTGGTGATCTTCGACGAAGCGAGTCAGATTACGCTGGAAGAAGCCGTGCCGGCGATTTTTCGAGCGCAACAGGCGATTGTAGTCGGTGACGAGATGCAATTGCCGCCGACCGACTTCTTCTCGGCCAAGACGGATAGCGCCGATGAAGAAGGCCTGCTGCTCAGCGAAAACGGCCAGACCTATGAATACGATCTTTCCAGTAACAGCTTCCTGAACCATGCCGCCAAGAACCTGAGCTCGCGTATGCTGGGCTGGCATTACCGCAGCCGTTCGGAGTCCCTGATCAGTTTTTCCAACTGGGCCTTCTACGACGGGAAACTCCTGACCGTTCCGGAAACGCAGACGGCTGTCACGGCACGACCGGAGATCCTGGCGGAGAATCCGGAAGACGGCACAGCGAATGTCGATCAGCTGCTCGATCGACCGGTGAGTTTTCATCTCATGGCGCGTGGGGTGTATGACAGCCGGCGGAATGCCACGGAAGCGCAGTACATCGCTCACCTGGTACGCGGCCTCCTGCACGATGACGAACATCCCAGTGTCGGCATCGTGGCTTTCTCTGAGGCGCAGCAGACGGAAATCGAATCGGCACTGTCACGTCTGGCCGAAGAGGATAAGTCTTTCGGTGAGCGGCTGGAGGCCGAATACGAACGCCAGATCGAAGGTCAATACGCCGGCCTGCTCATCAAGAATCTGGAGAATATCCAGGGCGATGAACGCGACGTGATCATCCTGAGCGTCTGCTACGGCAACGATCCTGCTGGAAAAATGCGGATGAATTTCGGCCCCATCAACCAAAGCGGAGGCGAAAAACGTCTCAACGTCGCCTTCTCCCGTGCCAAGCATCACATGGCCGTTGTCAGTTCCATCCGTCACATCGCCATCACCAACGACTACAACGACGGGGCAAATTGTCTCAAGACCTATTTGCAGTATGCCGCTGCATGTTCGGTGGGCGATACCCCAGGTTCGCACCGCATCCTTCGGGAGCTGGCGGTTTGGGGTGAGCTGGAGGAACAGGGGGACACGCGACCGAGCGTGGTGGTGGAGCAAATCGCGACTGCGCTCAAACATCGCGGCTATGCCATCGATACGGGTGTTGGGATGTCCCATTTTCGTTGCGATATCGCGGCACGGCGGCACGGTGAATTGGGATACCGCCTGGGCGTCCTGGTCGACACGGAGGCGCACTATCAGCAGGATGACCTATTGGAACGCGAAATGCTGCGCCCCCAATTGCTCAGCGCGTTCGGATGGCAGGTCGCCCATGTGCTCTGCCGCGACTGGTATCAGGATCGACCGGCCGTATTGGAACGCTTGATACAGATGATCGAGCTAGGTCGGGATGCCTTGCAGGCACTCGAGCCAGAAGACGCAGGCGATGACGCGTGGGCGGAACTCGATGCCGAAACTGCAGACGAAGACGAGGACACGGTGCCTCCACCGAATCCATCGGAACCGGCACCGAGCGCGGAGCCTAGCACTGCGCCACGGTATTTTGAATTCGTCGCGGGTTCCAGTGACAAGTTCTGGGAAGTGGTCGTCAAGGACAATACCCTCACCGTCCGTTTTGGGCGTATCGGAACGCAAGGCCAGACCCAAACGAAAATCTTCGCCGATGCTAACATCGCAGCCCACGCGGCCCGCCGCTTGATCGCCGAGAAGTCCGGCAAAGGTTACAAAGAAAAGTTGACCCATGGTGCATAGCCTGAACGTCCCGGCGAATGCGCGCCGGGTGCACCGTATCGTGGGGTGATTGGTGGTGCCCTATTTTTCGCCCACCAAGACCATGTTCGTGATGGGGTATGCTCGCTCTACGTCTCCGATTCCAGCAGGTATACTCATGTCCAATCTCAAGAGGAGGCACCCCTGATGAATCGATACTGTCGTTCACTCTTCGTCCTGCGAGTCGCTGCCGCTATCTTCGGCTTCAGCGCCATCCTTGCATCCTCGAAAGCGGAAGCACAGAGTCTCCCTGCCGCTACGGAAGCCGACCGGGCCGAGAAATTCCACTTCCAGCTTCCCTATGAACTGGGCCAACCATACCAAATACAACAAATCTGCCATCTGGAAGCCACGACCGGCGAGTACAGCCCGGACGATCGGATCATGGATATCCGGCAGGTGGTGACGGCCACGGTCCGGCGCGACGTGAATGCTCCCAACGTGCTGACCGCCCGGATCGGCCGTATCGTGCAGCGCGGCGGAGATTCCGGCCGGCATTTCCAAGTGGATTGCCTAGCTCCGAACGAACTGCCGAGCACCTACAAGAGTGACAACTGGCAATTCCTGCTCCTCTTCCAGGCCGACCTGGGCGCCTCCGGCAAGCTGAGCAACCATCGGGGTTCGGCAGAGTTGGACAAGAATCAGTCTCCCCAATACGTCACTCACCCGGCCGTAATCGCGGAGCATGCCCGTAAGGACGACTGGGTCCGCCAGATCGT
Organism: uncultured Phycisphaerales bacterium; assembly: GCA_903845195.1. Classification (GTDB taxonomy): domain Bacteria; phylum Planctomycetota; class Phycisphaerae; order WQYP01; family WQYP01; genus CAIMWO01. Next base: position 6,635 of record CAIMWO010000031.1, on the reverse strand, counting down.
CGAAGAGCCCACGGTCTACCTGCCGCCGGCGAAGGTCGCCGTCGGTGACAAGTGGTCCTATCACCGCATACTTCGGAGTTTCGGAGACCTGCCCATCTATCCGGCGGAGGCGATCGATGAGGAGATCCTCTGCACGCTGGTATCGGTGATCGGCACACCGCAGGGGCGCATTGCGACCATCGACGTACACTGCGTCATCGGCCTGGATGTGCCGGACCAGACGTGCCTCAAGAAAGCCGGCCAGGTGAAGTACAACCTCGACCATGGCGTGCTGGTGGATCACACGATGACGATTACGGGCACGCTCGTCCGTCCGTACCAGCACCGGCCGGCCACAATCAGCGCTACACTCAAAGTCAGTATGGTTTCCGAAAATACACCGACGAGTCCAGCATCTACCCGCGATGCACCGGGTCGAGACATACTTCCGGCAGGGCTTCCGATGTTGGACCAGGATGGCGAGGAGGTCTTCGTCTTCGACCGCGGCACGAAAGTCGTCCAGGATCAGAGTGGGAAGATTTGGACGCTGCTGCCGACCCCGAGAAATCCCGAGGCGGCCGAGAAGCAGGCTAAAATGGTTTACCCCGTGGAGATCAATGACCCATTCCGTGGGATTCCCGGCCAGTCGTCTGATAGGCCCTACACGGAGATGATGGTCGACTTGGATGGCCGTGCGTGGTGGCGGTACGAAGGTGACCGGACAACGCTCACGTGGATTGAGGGCGGAAAACTTCAGACGCAGCAGATCGAAGGGTATTACTCGCACCATGCGATTCCTTTTCCACGGGTGCATGGCGTCACCGGAATTGACCTCTACGTCGATACGGGCGGGGTGATTTTCGCCGCGGGCAGGAAGAAACTGCACCTCTACGACCAGCACGGCTGGAAGGACATGGACATTCCCTCCGGCCTGGGCGATTTCCCGATGACCCAACAGCAGAACCTACTCTTCCGGCGGGTGGGGAAGGCCGTGTATATCGCTCGTGACTTTGAGACCTCTGGACCGGACGCCCAGTGTTCGCTCCTCGCCTACACAGACGGAGCCCTCTGGGATACGGGCATCGTCTCTACCCAGCAGGCGACCTTCCTCGGCCAGCATGAAGGCCACTTGTTGTTGGGCACGAGCAATCGCCTGTGGCGTCTGGAGCCGATCCAGGGGAAACCGGCAGACGCGGCGGCGCTCGCCAAGTGCATCGACCAACTCGCCGACGATTCCTACCAGGTGCGCGTGGCAGCTTTGCGGGGGCTTGAGCTGGCGGGCAAAGCGGGCATCGACAGCCTGCAGAAGGCTCTCGACGCATCCAATGATCCTGAGCAGAGGCTGCGTCTGAAGACCGTGCTGCGCAAATTCCAGCCCGCCCCTTCAGCCCGTCTGGTCCCGGCCAATCTGGGAGGATTTGAAGCCCTCGACTTCCTGTTCCAGGCCCGCGGAGGCATGCAGTTTTACCGGCCGTGGCAGGAGGGCCAGGTCCAGGGCGAGGATTTCCTACTGTGCACTGATGGCGGAACAGAATTGCGCCGCATCAACTTCCCCCGGCCGGACCGATTCTTCCAACTGCAACTGGAGACGCCGGACGGGCAGATCATCGGTCGAGACAGCCAGTGTGTTTTCGAACTGGATCTCAAGACGCTGCGCTTCCGAGACCTCTTCGCGCTGGGGAAGTTTGCGGAAAACCGGTCGACACGCGTCGTGGCCGTCAAAGATGGGCAGTATTGTCTGCGCGTCGATAAGCCCACGAACACCAATCCCTCCACGCTCTACTTCTGGTTCAACCCTACCGGACAGCGCAAGGCTTCCCTTTTGCCGGGCCGGCCTCTGATCAACGACATCAGCCAGGACTTGAACCATGAACCGGATTTGGGGATCGTTCCCGGCCTGGACGGCCGGCTGTGGATGATTCGGCGAACTGGTCCGCTCCAGTGCCAACTGGCGTATGCCGCGGGCAGCGCGGTCACGACGCTGGCGCCGCGATTTGCCGAGGGGGCGGTGTTGTTCCCGCTCAAGGAGCACGCCGTGATGGTATTGTCCTACGGTGACCAGCCCGTTCGCCTGCACCTGGGCGAATCGATCATCGAAGCGCGGCGGATTCAGGACCTGATCTCCGAACACTATGAGCAGATGGTAAACCTGATGCCCGAGGCCACGCCGTATTGCGCCTCTTTCATGTGGAACGGCCCCTATCTCCTGCGTTTGGGGAACGATTTCTGGCTCAAGGAATCGTACAACGAACAGTCTATCAACGGCTCCGGTATGAAGTATTTCAATGGCCTCTATAGCGGGGGTCAGTGGCAGGACTGCGACATCGAGCGGGTTTTCGGGATCGACGCGGACAACAAGAGAATCCTGACTTACGACAAAGACTGCCGCCAGCTTTCCTGGGCCGGATGCGCTGACGGTCATCCCAAGCTCGACCTGGTCACGCAGCGGGATTTCCCCTTCGGTTGGTGTTGGTACGACCTGACCAACCTGCCGTACTACCGTTCCGGCATGGTCCTTACCGAGCCAGCCATCGACCAGATGAAAGAGAAGCTGGTCCGCGCCGACGCCGACGAAAAAGCCAAGGCCGAGGATTTTCCCGCCTTCCGCATGTGGGACGGCAGCAAGTGGGTCACATGGGAAGGCACTTTGTGGGGCGGCGACATCGGCACGGATGAGACCGGCGGCATCTGGCACATCCGCCAGCGCGATGTGCTCGTGCAACTCAAGGACGGCCGGCGGCAGCACCTGGATCTCAATGACGCGTTACATGAAACGTTCGTCCACCTGGTTCAAGAGCGCCCGGGAATCGTCTGGCTGACGACGGACCAATCGGTGGTGCGTTTGGTTTCCGAAAGCAAGGACAGCGTATTCGGCCCGTATCGCGTGGACCGGCGGTTCACGACACGCAATTACGGCTACAGCCTCCGCGGGCCGTGGATCATCAACAGCAAACACTTCTACTTCGCCAGCGGCGGGACGCTTTATTATGTTCCCCTGGAAGAACTGCTGAAAGCGCCCTGATGCGACGGCTGTTACGGGCGCTGTCCGGGTGCCGCGTTTGGCGCCGTGGCCGGCACTTGGTGTGCGGCCAAGGCCTTGCGCGCCGCCTGGCGGACGGCAACGCCGTCGTCCCGCAGCGCAAAGCGGATGGATTCCAGGGCGCGATCGTTGCCTACCTGTGCCAGCAATTCCACCGCTTCCACGCGCGGGACGTCGAAGTTACTGCGAAAGTTCCGCAAAACTTTGTCGAGGGCGTCCACGCTGGCCGCCGGATCAAGTTTGAAGATCGCCTTGGCGACGACCAGGTTGGAACTGGAAGCGTCCGCGGCCGCTTGCAGATACGGCAGCGCCTGCGGGTTACCCAGCAGCGCCAATCCCTCCGCGGCGTCGGGATACCGACGAACGACCTGCACCAATGGCTCAAAGGCCCGGTTATCGCCCAACCGCCCCAGCGCCCGGGCGATGCATACCGTTGTTTGCTGATCGTTCTGTAACCGGACCAGTGCCTGCAACAGGGGTTCCACCGCCGATTTGTCGCCGAGCTTTCCTAACGCGATGGCCAGTGGGCGTATCGGAATCCCTGGATCGTACGAGCGGCGCGCGGCGCCGGCGGCCTGACCATTGCCTGACGGCCCAACCGCCAATATGCCCTTCAGCCGCTGGACGAGTGGCGCTACGGCGTGGGGATTCTTCAACTCCCCGAGCGCTCTGAGGACCGCATCGTGAACATAGGGTACGTGGTCATCCAGCAGGGGCAAGATGACATCAGCCAGCTCCGGCCGCGGAACGTGGGCAGCCACGTTCAGGGCCGCGGCCCGATGCCCCTTGGGATTCCTCAGTTCCGCCTCGAGCTCATCTACAAAACCTTCTGCGGCAAGATCCCCCAGCGCCGCCGCCAGTGCATCGTCCTGCCACGGCTCCAGGAGTTCCAGACTTGGCTCAAAGGCGGCCTTGACCTTCAACTTGCACAGTGCCGTGGCGGCGGCTGCCGGGGCATATGAGCGTCCGCCCTTCTCCAGCAGGGTGATCAACTCCGGTATGGCGGTACGATCGTGTGCTTCGGCCAGCCATTCGGCCGCCCGCCCGGCGATAAACCCCTCGGAATCCTTCAGCCGCTCGAGCAATACGGGGCGGGCCTCTTTCGGCCAGCGGTCCTTCAACAGCTTCATGGCCTGCTCACGCATGGCGGTCTCGTCGTTGAAGCCGCTCGAGCTGAAGCCGCCACCCAGGCCATGCGCCACTACAGGAATATGGGCATTGCGATTGCTGTTGACGAGCTTGATCAGCGCCGGCAGGAGTCGCGGATCATCGACAAACGCACAGGCCCGCACCGCGGACGACGCGATGAAGCTGTCGCTGTTGGATAGGCCCTCTATCACCAGGTCGGCAGCCCGCGGGTCGCCCATCTCGGCCAATAGTTCCAGCGCCTTGCCGCGCACTGTCGGCGCCTGCGACGGCCCCGTGGCCCGGAATAGGGCTTCGACGGCCTTTGGGCCTCCAATCACGCAGAGCGAAATCAACGCCGTCTCCCGGGCCTCACGCTTATAGAGCGCGGCATCGTCCTCCGGCGTGATCGGCGATCCATTGTTTCCGGTCCGTGGGGCCAGCGTGCTGCTTGCGCCGGCAGGATAGTTGTCGGTCGTGACCAGTTCGATGAGCGAATCGACAGCCTTGGTGTCACCGATGCGCCCCAATGCGTATGCCGCCGCCCGCCGAACACCTGGATCCTTATCACTGGTGACGATGCGGCACAGCGGCTCGACGGCCCTGGCATCGGCGTAGGTCGCCAGGAGTAAGCACGCCTGGCTGCGCACCTGGTTATTGGAATCTCCCAGCACGCCAATCACCGCCTCGGCAGCTTGCGGGGCGAAAATTCTTCCCAGCGCCCCCAGCACCGTGGTGCGCGAATTGAAGTCGGGCTCACTGAGCAACTCGGCCAACGGACCGGCCATGCCCCGTCCCTTTACCTGTATCAAGGCATCAATGACGCTGTGGCGAAACGAGTAGTCCTTGCTGCGATGCAAGACGGCCAGCAAGGGTTCTGCGGACGCGGGATCCCCGATCTTGGCCAGGAATCCTGCAGCCCGGCCGGCCAGGTCGATATCTTCGTCGGCCAGCAACTTGACCAGCGGCGGCACAAAACTCTCGTTCAACGCCGGCGCTTTGTACAGTGCATACAGACCCGCCCGGCGGATCACTTTCGACGGGTCAGCGAGGCAGGACTTCAAGAGTACCGGATCAGCTTCCAGACTCGTCTCAAACAGCGTGGTCAGGATGGCCGCACGCAGTTCCGGCTCCAAATGGTCATTCTTTAGCGTCTGGCGCAGGATCGGGACGTCTTCGGGACCGGCACAAGCCGCCAGTGCCTGTCGACCCACCTCCTGGACCGGAGCGTCCATGCCGGGCAACCGCTCCAGCAGTATCCGCACGGCACCCGGAGTTTTGCGTTCAATCATGGTTTGCAGCACCAGGCTCATCCGGGAAGGTCCCTCGAGATGTTCCAAAATATCCTTGACTCGCGTTGTCACTTCAGGATCAGTGTCGGTCGCGGCTTTTTCCAGTGCATCCCGCGCGACAGAACCCATCGCTTTGAGCTGCTTGGTCGCGTCCTCGCGGACCTCCCAACTGGTATCGCCCAGTTGCCGCACCAGTTCAGCGACTTTCTTCATCTGCGGATTGGTCGGGTCGCTCTCTTGCGCCAGGTAGGCCAGTAGACTTGCGTTGTCGCTCTTGAGACCCGCTTTCTCCAGCGCCTTGGCCGCGGGCGTCAGGGCGGCGACGATGCGCACGGGCTCGGTTTCCCGGAGTACCGGCGGCGGCACGGGCTGCGTAGCCGGGGGTTCGGCCTGTGCAATCCCGGGAATCAGTAACAGCCAGCAGGAAAGAACGGTGACCTTGTTCATGATGGGCTCCTTGCTGCAGCGCCGGAAGGAACGGGCCAAGATGCGAACGAACTCACGTGTAGTCATTATGCCACGGGAGCGCAAGCTGTGTAAGCATGGGCCGCGGCACACGGCGCCGTCCGCAAGGAAACCCATCACATTCAGTTAATGCCTGCCTCTGCCGAGGAACTCTCTAGCATCATCGGTGGGCGCCACAGGCGGCGTGGTGGTTGCGACGTGAGGAACCAGATGTTGCAGGTATGGCACTGAGGATCTCGGCGGTTGCAGTGCGAACTTGCAGATCCCTCGCCACTGGTAATGCGATCATCAACTCCATGTGCGTCTCAAACGATAGAAGCTTACCGACTACGCGGCAGCGAACGGCACCGGATCGCCTCGCAATCGAAGGTTGTAGGAGAGTGGTTCAAGAAGCCGGCAACGCGCTAGCGTTGGCCTGCGATTGTGCGTCCCATCGGCGCAGAAAATTGTTCCATCAGCGACTCGAAATGGAGTCGGCGCGCAGGGCACTTGACGGGCTGATTCGCAATAGTGGCGGTAATTTTTACTACATTTTACTACATTTGGCAAAAAAAAGGACTCACGATTTGTGTCGTAAGTCCTTGTCAGATAAGAAGTAGCGGGGGGAGGATTCGAACCTCCGACCTCCGGGTTATGAGCCCGACGAGCTACCAGGCTGCTCTACCCCGCGATATCCCACTAATTCTCCGCGAATCACATCACCGAGTCAACCCGCCCCCTCAAAAATCGCACCT
>CAIMWO010000030.1 GCA_903845195.1 uncultured Phycisphaerales bacterium | reverse complement strand
GACGATCCGCATCGCCCGGGTCTTTCCAATCCACTTTCATAGACGCCTCCTTGCAGAGGCTTAAGCATCGCCGCTTCCGTGAAAGTGCGCAACCTAACATGCGCCGTACCGCGCGCGAGATTTAAGTGGGATCCGGATAAGACGACATTTCCAACAGGCCGCGGGGCATGGGTTTAAGGCACAGGTCGGAGTAACAGGAAGATGAAAAGAACCTTGCGCACATTCTCTGTCCGTGCATTTACGCTCATGGAAGTGCTGGTCGTTATCGGCATCATCGTGCTGCTCATGGCGGTGGTGATCCCGGTACTGAGTCGTGCCAGGGAGCGCGCTCGCGTTTCGGTGTGCGCCTCCAACCTCAAACAGATCGGGATCGGCATTGCGTCCTACGCCACCGATAGTGTCGGTGAGCGCATTCCGCCCTTCTACAATGGCCTCAAAGACAAAGATTGGTTCAATTTCGGCTGGGGGTGGGAACCGCCCTATTACGGCCCGTGGACAACCCTGGTCTGCGAGTTCTCTCCCGGCGGGATGCAAGGGCCGATCAATCACGCAATTCTCTATGAGAAGAAATACACCCTCAGCCCCAGGGTGTTCTATTGTCCCAGCGCCACCTGGCGGGAGTGGCAATACCCCTCACCAGACCTGTGGCTGAAGCTGCCCATCACCGGATCTATAAGCATCTTCGGCTCGTACAACTACAACCCTCACACGTCCGATACAAATATGAACAACTCTTTCCCCAAGTACCACAGGCGGCAAGATATTCCGCGCAACGAATGCCTCGTGATCGACAACATCCTGTGCTGGCGTAAGGACAATGATATTTCCCATAAGCCCAACTTTGGCTGGAATATGGCCTTCAGCGACGGCCACGTTGAATTCCGTTCATCGCCGGCGGCGCTCAAGTTGTTCGTCAATGCGGGCCCGGGTGTCGACCAATGGAGCTACATTCAGCCTGCTCTCGCACTGCTGGAAAGCCAGTAGATCCAGGCCGCCTGCGGTAGGTGATGGCGTTCACCACTTCACGCCGCGGTCTTCGAGTTTCTTGCGGGCATAATCGTTGCCATGGCGCGCGGCTTCCTGCAGCCAGCGGACACCCTCAGTTTCGTCCTTGGTGACAACATCCCCCTCCAGATAGGCGAACCCCAGATTGCACATGGCTTCCGCGCTGCCGCTGGCGGCGGCGGTGCGCAACCACTCGATGCCCAAGTCCGGATTCTGCCCAATGCCGCGCCCGTTCAGGCATGCGTTACCGAGGTTTCGCATCGCGTCGACGTTGCCTTGTTCGGTCGCCTTGCGAAACAGAGCTACCGCCTTGGCCTCGTTTTTTTCTACCTCCTGACCTTTCATATACGCCAGGCCGAGGCGATCCATGGCGTCGCCGTCACCGGCATCGGCGGCCTTTTGCAGCGCAGGAATATCAACGGGAGGAGCAATGACTACTTCGTCGGTCTTCAAAAATCCGCCGTGAATCACGCTCCATGCCGCGACGCCCAGGACGCACAGCAGCAAAACCACACCGACGATGATCCACGACTTTTTCAACAATCAGCCTTTCCGTTTATTGACGATGGAGTGCACCTTCATCGGCAAGCCGAAGAGCTTGATGAAACCGATGGCATCCTTGCCATCATACTCGGCGCCCATGGTGAAGCTGGCCAGCTTTTCCTGGTAGAGGCTTCTGGGGGAGGCGGCGCCGGCGACGGTGGCGCGACCCTTGAAGAGTTTGATGCGAACGGTGCCGGTGGTGTTTTTCTGCACGTCGTTGAAGAAGACGTCCATGGCTTCGCGCAGCGGATGGAACCACTGGCCGTAGTAGACGAGGTCGGCGTATTTGAGGGCCATCTGCTGCTTGTAGTGGAGCGTGTCGCGTTCGATCGTCAGATGTTCCAGGCCGGTCAGCGCGGTGTAGAGGATGGTGCCGCCGGGTGTTTCGTAAGCGCCGCGGCTCTTCATGCCGACGAGGCGGTTCTCGACCAGGTCGGTCTGGCCGACGCCGTGGACGCCGCCGATTTCGTTGAGCAGGGCAATCAGTTCGTGCCCCTTAAGTTTCTTGCCGTCGACGGCGACGGGGATGCCGGCTTCGAAGGCGATTTCGAGATATTCGGGCTTGCTGGGCGTCTTGGAGATCGGCACGCTCATCGTCCAGAGATCATCCTTGGGTTCGTTCCATGGATTTTCGAGGTCGGCACCCTCGTGGCTGATGTGCCAGAGGTTGCGATCCCGCGAATAGATCTTTTTGACGGTCTGGGCGATCGGTACGCCCTTTTCTTTGGCGTATTCGATGGCGGCCTCGCGGCTGCGCAGGGTGAAGCGGTCATCCTTCCACGGGGCGATGATCTTCAGATGCGGCGCCAGGGCCATGTAGGTGAGCTCAAAGCGCACCTGATCGTTTCCCTTGCCCGTGGCGCCGTGGGCGACGGCATCGGCGCCTTCCGCTAGTGCGGTGGTCACCTGGTACTTGGCAATCAGCGGCCGGGCGATCGAGGTGCCGAGCAGGTAGCTGCCTTCGTAGATCGCGCCGGACTTGAGCATGGGGAAGCAATATTGCTCGGCAAATTCCTGCCGCAGGTCTTTGACGATGCACTTGTCGGCCCCGCTGGCCAGGGCCTTTTTCTTGATGCCTTCCAGTTCATCACCCTGGCCGAGTTCGGCGGCAAAGGCGATCACTTTGCAGCCGGGATAATTTTCCTTGAGCCACGGGAGGATGACCGACGTATCCAGGCCGCCCGAATAGGCCAGGACGATCTTCTTGACGCTGTCTGCAACTGCCATGAGTTTCTCCGTGAGCAAAGACCTTGCGAAAGCCCACCATGTTAAGCCAAGCCCATGGCGATGCAACCGCCGGGCGATCCGCGCGGGTTTGCCTTTTCGGAAGGCGCGCCTAGTATCGATCAAGGTCTATACACCAAGGAGGCCTGATATGCGTTTGATACCTCTACACGCCGATGAATCTTCTTCGGCAGGCACTTCGAGCGATTCGCCCCACGAACCAGTCGCTTCTTCCATGGCATCGCCCGTCGCGTCCGATGGTGAACTGCTCGACGCTTACTCGCAAGCTGTCACCTCGGCCGTCGCGAAAGTCGCGCCCGCGGTCGTCAGCATTCATGTGCGAACCACCCAAGCCGCACCCGGGGAGCCGCCTCGCACCCGTTCCGGAGGGGGTTCCGGCGTCATTTTTACTCCTGACGGGCTGGTGCTGACCAACTCGCATGTCGCACACGGCGCCTGGCAAATCCGCGTACTGCTTGCGGATGGTCGCGAGCTCGGCGCCACCCTGCTCGGCGAAGACCCCCATTCCGATCTTGCCGTGCTGCGGCTGCACAGTGCGGACAGCGCCTCTTTCACCGCCGCCGAACTGGGAGATTCCGCAGGGCTTTTGCCCGGCCAGCTCGTGATCGCCATCGGCAACCCGCTGGGCTTTCAGGCAACAGTCACCGCGGGCGTCGTTTCCGCCACGGGGCGATCCTTCCGTTCGCAATCGGGCCGGCTGATCGACAACATCATTCAAACGGATGCCGCGCTCAATCCGGGTAACTCCGGCGGGCCGCTGGTGGATTCCCGCGGCCGCGTGGTCGGGATCAACACGGCCGTCATCCTGCCCGCACAAGGCCTCTGCTTTGCCATTCCCATCAACACGGCCAAGTACGTGGCCGGGCAACTGATCCGTCACGGCAAAATCTCCCGCTCGTATATCGGCGTGATGGGCCAGAACGTGCCGATCCCACGGCGGCTGGTGCGTTTCTGGAAGCTGGATCAAACCACCGCGATCCTGGTGGCCGGCATCGAACCGAACAGCCCGGCCCAGCAGGCCGGACTTGAAGAAGGCGATCTCATCCTGGCCATCGCCAACACCCCGGTTCTTTCCGTCGATGACCTTCACCGCAAGCTCACTGCCGAGCAGATCAGGCAAGCCCTGCCGCTGTCCATTCTCCGTCGTTACGAGAAGCAGGACCTGTTGATCCGGCCAACAGAAGCACAGTAACTTAACCGTGAGTTCAGTGGGCGGCCAAGAATCGAAGAAATAGACTGAGAAAGCTACGAAAATGTGTTTAATGGCTCCCTGTTATAGGGTAGTTGGCGGTAGATCAAGCTTTCTTTTGTGAGATCGTGCGATGCGCCGTTGCAACGATTCGCGGCTGCGGTTAGCGTGAGGTGGTCGTCTTGCAAGGAACGCCGATATGTCCAACCCGCCTGATCCTTCTCAGCCGCCACAAGTTCCGCCTTCGGGTCAAGGATCGACGCAGCGGATCTCGCATTCCCCGACTTCGGCGCGGGTACCGGAAAAACTTGCGCGGGGGACGACGGCCACCGGATTCCTGGCGTTTTACGGGCAGAATGAGTTCGTCGTGGACTTTCTCCAATTTTTGGCGCGGCCAGCACAACTGACGGCGCGCGTCGTGATGGCGCCGCAGGTGGCGGAGCAGTTTCTGGGGATCCTGAAAGACTCGCTGCAGCGTTACGAGAACAGCTACGGCGCCCCGCCGGTGCTGCCCAAGGGACAGTCGGAACGTCCGCGTCTGCCGCAAGAGATTTATGACGACCTGAAGATTCCCGAAGATCTGCTTTCGGGGGTATATGCGAATGCGTTTATCGTCGGGCATACGCCGGCGGAGTTCTCGATCGATTTCATCACAAGCTTTTTCCCCCATGCCGCGGTTTCCGCGCGGGTCTATCTGGCGGCATCGCGGGTTCCACAACTCATCGAAACGCTCAACGGCCTGGTGGTGCAATACCAGCGGGGCAAGCAGGCACCCCCCACGGCAGGACCGACGCCGCCGAACCCGGCGCCATAACTCAGCCGTCGGTTATTTGGGCATCGTCCACTGTAAGTAGGAATGCTGAGATAGGTCGCAAGCGGCGCAAGACTTGCGCGATTTGTGGGGTATTTCACTCACTGTGGGAGGGGTTCGAGCCCGTTGGTCGCCAATGGCCTTTCCAGGTCAAAAAAAATAGGAAATTTTTTGCCACTTAACGCATGCTCGAAAATCCTGCATTTTCGCTGTGTTATCGCAGGTGACGTTCGATAATCTGGCTGGCGTTGCCAAAAAAAATGGACTTCTGTTAACGAAAATTTGCAAACCCCTAACCATGATGTAGATTGAAGTAGTCAGTTTATGCAGGCAGGGGTGTTTCGGATCAACTGAACACTCGACATACGACGGAACCGGAAAGCAGGGTATTCCGGACCAGAGAATGTCTGTACATAAATGACTGAGGCCTGGGATGTTGGCCCCGGCGAGTGGGCTTTGGTGGTGTGGTTGCGTCCTCGAGGAGGGGACCAGCGAGAGAGGGTCCCTGGTATGCGGTTTATTACCTTAGTCAACGAGTTGTCTCTGAATGACCTTCGTGCAATTGCCGACGGGTTTATTGAGAAGTCTGTCAGTGACATGGATTTTCTGGAGACGCTGGCGCACCGGAAATGCTTCCTGCTGCCGCCATGGGTGATGCGGGCAACGCCGAGCGGCGGTCTGGCCCGTGTATGCAAGCTTTCTTACGATATTGACGGGAACGTCGACAAGCCTCAGGTGTTGCTAGCGGTGGCGCATGCGTTTCGGCTGGCGGAGAGCCGGGGCATCGGATTTGGGGGTCGTTTTTCAACGTGAGGGGAATGGGGGTCGGCGGCGACTCGGCTGAGGGGTGGGGCTGCCAGACACTATTGGTTCTTCGCTTTGCATGGCTACCGGTACATCGTGATGTCTGAAAGATGCGGGTATACTTCGCGGTGATGACCCAGCGGATACTGCATATTCTGGATGCAACCACGACGGAAGAAGCCCTGTCGATGCTCGCAACGCTGACGGGGCGGACGGCGGCCGGGGCGGAGCACCTGGTCTTGGTGCTGGGACACCAGCGGACGCGCGAGTTGGCGGAACTCGCCGGCGTCCAATCGTCGATGCGGCCGGCACATTCCATGGGATGGGCCGATCCCAGCGGGTGGCGGGCGGTGCGAAAGGCCGTGAGAACCTTCCAACCGACAATTATTCATGCATGGGGGACATCAGCCATCGTGGCGGGAACGGCTGCAAGTGCGTTCCGGGGCGGGCGGGCAGCAACTTTGGCGAATGTGCCATCGCCTGCTCATCTGAAGGTGCTGCGTGCGGCTGGTGAACGCAAGGCGTGGGCCTATGCCGCGGCATCCTCATCCATTGAGCGGGCCCTGTTGGCCGGCGGCTGGCCGCACCAGCGGGTGGTGCGCATCCGACCGGGAGTATCGATGGCGGCAACGAAACTGCCGGAAGGCGGGCCGGGGGCGATTCGAAAGGCATTAGGCATCAAGGCCGAGGATGGACCTTTGTTGCTTCTGGGAGGAGAAGGGGAACACTCAAGGCACGATTTTGGGCTATGGGTGGCGGCCATTATCGAACAATTGTTTCCGCACACACGCGCGATCGTGCGAGAACCCGCGCGGGGGATCGACCAGGGGCTGGAACGGCTCATCAGTTCGATGCCCAACGAGAATATGCTGATCGTGGCGCCACATGAAATTCCCTGGCGGACGCTGGCTCATGCAGCGGACATCTGCCTGATCACTGCGGATGGTCCGATCGAAACGGGGAGTATTCTGCAGGCCATGGCGGCCGGATTGCCGGTCATCGGCACTCCGGTGGAATGCGTCAGCGAGCTGATCGAGCATGGACACAGCGGTCTGCTGGCCAAGGAGATCAAACCGCGGTCGATTGCATCGCGCGTGGAGGAGTTCATGGCGGATTCCACGTTGCGTTGGCCGCTGACCGACCGGGCACGGGCCGATGTCTATGGCCAATTCCGCGTCCAGACGATGGTAGACCGGTACGAGGCGCTGTACCGGCATATGACGGTCGATCCGCTGATGAAAGAGGCGATCAGACTGCCGGAAGACGAGAACGCGATCGCGGGCCACAACACATGATCGTGGGTACCCGGCGTCAGTCGTTATCGGCGGAAACGGACGCTGGTCCTGAAGCTGCACAATGCCGGCGACTATTGACGATATCTCAATGTGAAATAATGCACGATAAAGTGAGCGACTGGCCGATGAAGGGTGCGGGAGAGATGGCATAACTGGAAAAGGGGATGGGCAGTCGCAAAGGAAGAACCTCTCGGCAACACGGATAACAGCCGATGGCAGAAATAGCACCCAGTAAGGAGTATCTGATGAAAGTGCGAACCCGTTGGGACAAAGGCGTGTTGGTCGCGAGTCTGGAGGGGGAGATTGACACGATGGACAGCGAGGGGATGGCATCGGCCATGGCGGAAATTTCCACGCAGAAGCCCCAGGCCGTGGTGCTGGATTTTGGCGGGGTCAAGTACATTGCCAGCCAAGGCATTGCGCTGGTCATTAAGTTCGCCCAGGAAGTCCGCCGTGGCGGGGGACAGATCCGCATTGCGGCGGTGTTGCCGGCCGTGAAAACGGTGTTGGACATGGTGAACTTGAAGGTGATCGTTCCGATGGCCGACAGTGTGGAGACAGCGGTGGGGGAACTGCAGAAGCATTAGGCTCTGTCTGTCATCGGCTGTGCGACATCCCATTCCAACTAATGTGCGGTCTTGGAAGATTCCGTCAGCGCGGGCGCGTCCAGGAGTTTTTGCGCGGCAAGCTGGGCTTGGCGCGAGTAGTCGATAGCTTCGCCCAGGATGCGCGCGCCTTCCTGCGGGGCGTGGAAGCCCATGGAGTTTTCCGCAGCGACGAAATCAAGCCGCCATTGCGCTTTACGGTGAAGCTCGGCAATCGCCTTGAGCTGCGGATCTGAGTAAACGAAGGTCGACCAATTGTCATTGAGAATGGACTGCGCGGTAGCCGTGAGCTTCTTGGCCTGCTCATCGGGTGAAAGCTTGGCGAAGGCTTCATCCTTGGAAAGCTTCTCTTTTGCCGCAGCCTCAGCGGCGGGACGATGTGCATCGTTCCATGGGGCGCGAAGGGACTTGACGGTATCGAGCATGTCGATCAGCGCCGTGCCGGCGCGGGTCAGCAGATTGAAATGCCGTTCCTGGATCCGCTCGACGCGCGATTTGATTTCATCCTCACTGGTACCGGCGTGGCAGGGCTGGCACGAGCGGGCGATGTTGACCAGCGGCGAGCGAACCCAGTGATCTGAAACTTTCATGGCGCCTTGGCGCTCATAAGGCATATGGCAATCTGCGCAGGCCACGCCGGCGCGGCTATGAACGCCCTGATTGAACATTTCGAACTCCGGGTGCTGGGCCTTGAGCAGTTCCGCACCGGTCTCGGCATGCTTCCAGTCGTAAAAGCGGTGGCCATCGTCGAACTTGAAATTGTCGTAGTGTTCCTCGATCTGCTCAACGCGGAGTCCGTTGCTCCAGGGAAAAAAGAGCGTGGTCTTCGGTCCGCAATAGTATTCGACGTGGCATTGCGCACAGACGTAAGTGCGCATTTCCTGGCGGGTGGCGTCGCGATTGGGATCGTAATCTTTCTTGCCGAGGGAGGACTGATAGGCCGCGATACCGCGGATAAATCCCGGACGGGTGACGCGCAGTTGCATGTTTGTCGGACTGTGGCAATCGACGCAGGCCACAGGATGCGCGCCCGCAACATGCTGGAATTCCGTATTGCCGACGCCCGTGCCGACAGGGTTCATGGAGCCGGTCTTGATAATTTCGTCGTGGGCCTGGCCGTAGGACATTTTGCCGGTGAGCTCGAAGCCTTTCATCACGTCGCCGTCGCCGAGGCGGCGATAGGTGGGAATGATCGATGAATGGCAGTGGAGGCACGAACCGGGCTGGGGGCGTTCGGTGACGCGGCGAGTCTGCTCCTGATCTGCGAGCATGTAGGCATGTCCGCGGCGATCGCGGTAATCGATGGCAAAGGCGTATCCGGCAAAGGCACGGGTCAGCCAGGGATTGCGCTCGGACTTTTCGACGGGAAGCGTTTCGCCGCCGCCGTGGCCGCCAAAACGCGTGCGCGTGACCTCACGCGTCTTGAGGTAGGAGTCATACTCGCGCGGCCAATTCTTGCCCCAGACCGCGGGATCGGTGGTTTCTTCAGAAACATCGACGAAACGGACGTAAAGATTCTTGGCTTCCTGCTTGCGCTGAAAGATGTTGGTGAGCAAAGCGAGGACACCGGCGGTGACCAGTGCGGAAAGGAAGGCGACAAGGAGGAATCGTCCCCAGTGAACGCCGGGCGTGGGTGAATTTTGAGGCATGGCAATCTCCTTGCCGGAAGAATGGGACAACTCGGACTAGTGCGTCGGCCCGTGGCCGACATTGCGATGGCAATGCACACAACTGGCGCCGCCGCCATGAGAGTCTTCGCGGAGCAACGTATCCTGCACCATGGACTGGTGGCAGCGGATGCAATTCTCCTGCAGGATGCGGGCGTTGCGCGGGGTGATCTGAATAGGATCGTGGAAGTCCTGCAGTGTAAAGGCGCGGGAGTGGTTCCACCCGTTGATGGCCTTGGTGGTGTACTTGCCGATGAGGTCGTGCGGCGTGTGGCAATCGTTGCAAACGGCGACGTGATGATGACCGGACTTAGCCCAGGCGTTGTATTCATCGTTCATGATGTGGCAGTTGACGCAGGCCCTGGGATCGTTGGACATGTAGGCCAGTCCCTCGGCATAGCGGAAGGTAAACAGACCGGCGCCGATCGGAATGCCGATCAGCATGGCGGTAAGTATGGCGCGCCGGGGACGAAGCATGAAGACATTCCCGATATGGCTGCTGGTTACCGAAAAGCAGAAATGGCGCACGTCATGTTACTGAAACAATTTGGGTAAGCAAGAAGATAAATTTGCGGGACGTGCCGGTTGTTCGCGCCCGGCATGGCAGCGGAACAACGTCAGCACGCGCACCATAATGATCAATTGGATTTGGGGGTGAAGTGCCTGCAACGCACGCCGCGGGAGTTCGCAAGGAGCAAATGTGTGGTAAACTAACGCGTCCTCACAATCACCGTCTGGTAGAAAGGATCGGGAATCATCATGCCCAACACAGTGCAGATCGTGGTGGATGGAAAAACACTGACCTACCCACTGGTGGAAGGAACGGAAGGGGAGCGCGGGGTGGATATTTCTAAACTGCGTGCCGAGTCCGGGCTGATCACGCTCGATCAGGGCTACGGCAATACCGGTTCATGCCAAAGCGCGATCACGTATATCGACGGCGACAAGGGGATCTTGCGCTACCGCGGAATTCCGATCGAAGAGTTCGGAAAGAATGCGGATTTCATCGAAGTTTCCTGGTTGCTGATCTTCGGCAGGCTGCCGAAGAAGGATGAACTGCTGCGATTCCGTTCGCGTTTGACGGCCAATGCACATCTGCATGAGGCGATGAAGCACACGTTTGAAGGGTTTCCGATCACGGCGCCGCCGATGGCGATCACCTCGGCCATGATCAACACTCTGGGATGTTTTCACCCGGAATTTTTCTCGCTGAAAGATGAAGAGGTATTGGAAGAGGCTGCGGCGCGGTTGATCAGCAAGATCCGGACGATTGCGGCTTTCACGTATCGGCGCGTGAATGGGTTGCCGTACGTGTATGCCAATCCCAAATTGCGGTACTGCGCGAACCTGCTGCACATGATGTTCTCGATGCCGTACGACGACCTGGTGGTCGATCAGGAAATCGAAACGGCGATGAATTTGATTTTCATTTTGCATGCGGATCACGAGCAGAATTGCTCGACCAGCACGGTGCGAATGGTGGGCAGCAGCAAGGCGAACCTGTTTGCGAGTTGCGCCGCGGGCGTGTGCGCACTGTGGGGGCCGCTCCATGGCGGGGCGAACGTGGAAGTGCTGGAGATGCTGGAGCAGATCCATTCAGGCGGTCTGACGGCAGAAAAATACATCGAAATCGCCAAGCAGAAGGCCAGCGGCGTGCGGCTGATGGGCTTCGGGCATCGCGTGTACAAGAATTACGATCCACGGGCCAAGATGCTGCAGAGCGTTTGCGAAAAGCTGCTCAAGAAGCTCAAAGTGAAGGATCCGCTGCTGGATATCGCGCGGAAACTGGAAGAACTGGCGCTCAAGGACCAGTATTTCATCGATCGCAAGCTGTATCCGAATGTGGACTTTTACAGCGGGATCATCATGCGGGCGATCGGGATTCCGACGAACATGTTCACGGTGATGTTTGCGATCGGGCGGCTGCCGGGTTGGATTGCCCATTGGAAGGAACAGCATGACGATCCGACATCGAAGATCGCGCGTCCGCGGCAGATTTACGTCGGGCCGGTGAATAAGCATTATGTGCCGACGGAACAGCGATAAAGCACGGGAAATTCCGCCTAATCTGAAACGTAGACTCGAACGGGCCTATTGACGCCAGCGCGGCTTATTGCGGCGCCAGTATTTCGGATGCCGCTTCGCGTGATGGATATTGAGAACCAGGATTCGGCGCGACTTCTTGTGAACTGCAAAATAGATCGTGTAGGGAAAAACGTGCATTACGGCACGCCGATGGATGCGCGTTACACGCTGATATAGGAACGGGTTTCCGGCAATCTGTACGATCATTGATTCGACGTCGACGCGGAACCGCTCGCCGAGACCATCGGACTTTAGCTCGTAATTGAGGATTGCCGTCGCGAGTTCGATTTTCGCGACGCTGTCGATTTCGACTTGCCACGGTCGTTGTGGAGTTTCTGGATCAGCGCCTTCATTTCCTGGTTCACTTGCTCCCATGGTGTCCCCATCGATGGATTCTTAACCCAGCGGTTATAGCGACGGTCGAGATCGGCGATAAACTCCGGCGACTCATCGGATGCAGCTCTGTCGTCCGAAACTCGATCTTGTACAGCGCGCAGCAATTTCTCGCGATCGAGCGGTTTCAGATCAAGGATTGCAGTTAGTAGTTGCTTTGTGCCCATGAATTGAGTCTACCCGCTGGACCCTGGGTGAAACAAGCATGAAAACCATAGATATCACGCCGATTGCGCCTGGGCGGGGATGAGGGTGCCTTCGATGCGTTCGAGTTGGGCGGCGAAGGTGGGGTCGGTGTTGCGGTGGTCGGTGATGGTGCGGATGGCGTGCATGACGGTGGTGTGGTCGCGGCCGCCGAAGTAGCCGCCGATTTCTTCCAGCGAGTAGCGGGTCTTCTGGCGGGCCAGGAACATGCAGACTTGGCGCGGCAGGGCGATGGATTTGTGGCGTTTCTTGGATTGCAGATCGGCGAGACGCACGTTGTAGAACTTGGTGACGGCGTCGACGATTTGCTGGACGGTGACGACGCGTTCGGAAGCGGGGATGATGTCGCCGAGGGCCGAGCGGGCGACGTCCATGTCATATTTGCCGCCGTTGAGCATGGCGTAGCCCTGGATCTTGGTGATGGCGCCTTCGAGTTCGCGGGTGTTGGATTCCACGCGGCGGGCGATGTACTGGACGACGGTCTCGGGGAGGGTGATGCCGCGGAGCTTGGCTTTCTTGGCGACGATGGCGATGCGGGTTTCATAGCAGGGCTTGTCGACGCGCGCCACCAGGCCGGAATTGAAGCGGGAGACGAGGCGGTCTTCGAGGTCGGGGATTTCATTGGGCGGGGCGTCGGACGAGAGGATGATCTGCTTATTGGCCTGGAAGAGCGTGTTGAAAGTATGGAAGAATTCTTCCTGGGTGCGATCGCGGCGGGTGAGGAAGTGGATGTCATCGATCACCAGGACATCGACGTGGCGGTAACGGTAGCGGAATTCGCTCATGTCGCCGTTCTGCACGCAGTCCATGAAGTGATTGATGAAGGTGTCGCAGGAGAGATAGAGGATGCGGCAATCGGGCGCGCGGCGGAGGATGTCCTGGCAGGTGGCCTGCAGGAGATGCGTCTTGCCGAGGCCGCAGCCGCCGTGGATGAACATGGGGTTGTAGGCGCGGCCGGGTTTTTCGGCGACGGCGACGCTGGCGGAATGGGCCAGGCGGTTGCAGGGGCCGGTGACGAAGTTATCAAAGACGTAGTCCGGGGAGAGAATGACGTCATCGTAGGAGTCGCCGAAGCGGGCGAGGCCGCCGCCGGCGTTGGCGCCGGTGATGAAGGAGACGGTTACGAGATTTCCGGTGACGGCCTGGACGGCTTCATTGAAGACATCGCGGCACTTTCCGGTGAGATATTGCTGCTGGATGGTGGTGGCGGCGCGGACACTCAAGACACCGCCGGCAAACTCGAGCGGAACAAGTTCTCCGAACCACTGGCGCACCCACGGGGAGTGGAGGCGCGAGAGGTATTCGAGAACTTCCTTCCAAACGCTTTGCGCATGAGAGGCAGCGTCGAGCGTGGGCATACTTGCTCCTCGGACGCGTCGTCCCGAATCCTGGTGTGTGCGGGGATCAATCCGCCACTGGTGGGAGGGCGAGCGTCGGACCGCCGGCGGGTCTCGTGGCGACATCCTGCCGCCCAGCGAGACCGATTCACGGCGTGAATCGGTGTTTGAAAACGTTTCGGTGAACGGAGCTCACCGGCACAAGATCGCGATCGGTTCAACCCATCGCGAAGGAGATATGTGTTTGCCGGCCTTGTGCAACCGGTCCCACATACGAAGTGTCGAAGATAGTCCTGACGCGCGTGAGTGTCAATTGTTAATAGTCGTTAATCGTCGCGGCGAACCAGCGCCGCATGCGCAGGAGTTGCTCCTCAAAGCACTTAAAGTTTACCCCCAAAAAACAATTCTGCCGCGTCAATCTTCCAGTTTTCAGTTTTGAGGCGATCTCTTGAGGCAATTGCTTATTGCAATGGACGGTTATGGCTGCATTCATTTTTGTAGCCCCCCTATTCGGGTGGATGGAAAATTCGCGAACTGCGCGCGGTGATTCGGCAATGTGATCCGCACAGAGGATTGGGAGAAGATGCCTCCCCGAATTTGGGGTATCATGGGGGCATGAGCGAGCGCACAACGACTGTTTCAGAGAGCAGTACTCCGTCCGGCCAGCGGCGAACCATTCATGTGCTTCCCGAAGCATTGATCAACAAAATTGCAGCAGGGGAGGTGGTGGAGCGCCCGGCATCGGTGGTGAAGGAACTGCTGGAGAACGCGATCGACGCGGGAGCGACGGTCATCAACATTGCGATTGAGGACGGCGGACGGACGCTGATCCGTGTCGCGGACAACGGTTGCGGCATTTCCCCGGAGGAAGCGCCGCTGGCGTTTGCCCAGCATGCCACGAGCAAGATTGAGTCGACGGAAGATTTGTTTGCGATCCACACGATGGGATTTCGCGGCGAGGCGCTGGCGTCGATCGCCTCGGTGAGCCATGCGACGATGGTGACGCGGACGCACGATCGGCCGCAGGCGGTGCGGCTGGAGGTGCGAGATTCGGTGATCTCTCCGGCGGTACCCTGTGCGGCGGCGCCGGGGACGAGCATTGAAGTGCGGGATTTATTTTATTCCGTGCCGGCCCGGCGAAAGTTCATGCGGACGGATGCGACGGAATTCGGGCACATCCACGAGATGGTGCTGCGAAGCGCCCTGCCGAATCCCCAGGTGGCGATTACGCTGGCGCACAATGGGAAGAACGTGCTTGAGTTGCCTGCGACGAGCGATGCGCAGGTGCGCGTTTCGGAGGCGCTGGGGCGGGAATTGCACGAGCAGTTGATTCCGATTGATTTTGCCGAGCGCGACGTGCGGATTCACGGATTTGCGGGGCAGCCAGCGCTGGCGCGGCCGACGGCGAAGTACCAGTACATTTTTCTCAATGGGCGGTTCATCCGGGAGCGTTCGCTGCTGCATGCCTTGAAAGAGGCGTATCGCGGACTGATCGAACCGGCGTCGCAGCCGGTGGCGATTCTGTTTGTGGAGATGGACCCGGCGGGTTTTGATGTGAACGTGCATCCGCAGAAGACGGAAGTGCGGTTCCGCGACTCGGGGAGCGTCTATCGTGTGCTGCTGGCGGCGTTGCGGGAAAAGCTGCTGGCCAGCGATCTGACGCCACAGGTGCGGACCGCCAATCGGTTTGACGCACCGACCTCCCCCCTACCGCCATCGAGCGGGACGGCGGGATCGGGATTATCGCGGCCGGATGTGAGCGAGACGCGGCAGATCATCGCAGACTTTTTCAAGCAGACGACGCCGATGCAGACGCGGATCGCGTTTGGCGCCGAACCCAGCGTACCGCTTTCTCCTGCGCCTTTGGCGGCCGAGGATTCAAGAACCGGAACCCAGGGATCAGAATTTGCTGCGCCAGCGGCGGAGCCGGCGGCGACAGAACCCATACATGCCGATGATCCCGCAGCATTCGGACGGTTCGTGCAGTTGCACAATACGTATCTGGTGGCGGAGACGCCCGACGGGATGGTGATCGTCGATCAGCACGCGCTGCACGAGCGGATCATCTATGAAGAACTGTTTGCACGGGCGACGCGGGGGCCGCTGGAGGGGCAGCGGCTGCTGATTCCGGAAGTGCTGCCGATAACGCCGCGGCAAAGAGCGGCACTGGATGCGGTGCAGCCGCTGTTGCTGGATCTGGGAATGGAAGTGACGGAGTTTGATGCGCAATCGGTGGCGGTGCAGACGTTTCCGTCGTTGCTATCGAAAGTATCGCCGCGGGAATTTCTGCGGGATCTGTTGGACAAGTTGCTGGAGTTGGGCAGCAAACTGAATCGCGAGGAGTTGCTGCACGAGGTGCTGGACATGGCTTCGTGCAAGGCGGCAGTAAAGGCGGGGTATCCGCTGTCGCAGGAAGAGATCGCGGCACTGCTGGCGAGGAAGCAGCAGGTCGATCGCTCGAGCAACTGCCCGCATGGCCGGCCGACCACACTGCGGCTGTCGATCGGGGACCTGGAGCGGCAGTTCAAGCGGAAATAGAAAACAAAACATTCTTCCGAAAATGACGGGACGCGGAGGCGCGGAGTTCGCGGAGACGACGCGAAGAATCTCAAGAAAATGCCGAGCCAACCCTCGACCCGCTCCGCGCTTACTCCGCGATCTCCGCGACTCCGCGTTCCGGCTCTCACCACGCCCATTTGTTTGAGATGTGCGACAAACCAAACAGAAAGCCCCGGACCTTGCGGGACCGGGGCTTGGGTTGGGATCAGATTCCGGACGGGAAATCACTCACCGGTATTGGAGATCGTGAGCGTTTCGTTTTCGTTGACGGTCTTGGATTTCTCCTTGCCGTCGAAGGTGTAATCGACCTGGAGTTTCTTTGCGGTGCCTTCGATGGGGTCGGTGAAGTTTTCGTTGGTGGCGGCGACGGAGAGGGTGTCGTCCTTCACCATTTCAGCCACCTTCTTGGTGACGTCGATCTTGGTGCCGTCGGGCAGATCGCCGTAGAGGGCCTTCTTGATCACCAGGCGCGGCGCCTTGGCGGCGTCTTCGGCGTGGAGCGTCGTCAACGCCAGGCCAAGGGCAGCCAAGGCGATCAACGCGATCAAAGTGGATCTGAGGGTACGTGAGGAAGTCGCCATATTTGCACTCCTTTTCGGAACCAAGTCTGCTCAGATGGTCCGGAGGTCACAAGACCGCCCGGCCGGCAGGACCAGCAATCAGCGATAACGATATCGAGGTGCTGAATATTTCAATTTATCCTACAGGTAAACGCGGAATGTCCTGTCCATCAATATAACGAACAGTTTCGCTTAACTCTCAGGGTCAAGGAGGCGGCGGCGGGGGATCGTGATCCGGCGTCGGAGCGGAAGAGGGGGCAGTGGCAGGTGCGGTGGCGGGTGGGAGCGCGGGCTGAGTGTCCGGAGATGTTGCGGGTTGGCTGGCGGGCTCTGTGGCGGGCGAGGTTGCCGGTTGGCTGGCGGGAGCAGTAGTCACGGGCACGTGTTCGGCAGGATTATCTTTCACGGACCAGAGGACGAGATTGCGCGCCAGCGCTTCGGCGCAGGCCGGGGCGTAGCCATCGATGCCCCAAGTGCTAGTGCCAAGCAAGCCGCTGGAGATGTCATCAGCGCTGAAGAAGACGGCGAGGCGCTTGCCGACGGTCAGGGCCTGAACGCGGAAAAGACTGCAAGGGCCATGGGTAAGAATCCAGAATTTTCGGTACTCGACGGGAACGGTATCCGCGCCGACCACGAACGGCGTGTAGAGCTCGTGTTCGGGTGGAAGTGTGACGAGAGCTGCGTCAGGCCAGGCCTGGCTGAGGAGTGTCTTGGCGCTGTCTGTAAATGCGCGGCTGCCACCGGCGGAGTCGATCAGCAGCGTGCCGCCGTTGTCGATGAATTTGCGAAGTTCGGCGACCTGCAGATCGGTGAACGAGCATTTGGACGTGCCCGTGAGGTGAGCGACGGTGAACGCCGAGGACTCGGCATTAAGGCGATTGATCTTGACGTAGTCGAGGTCGAGAGCGGTGTGGTAGCGGGTACGCATGAGTTTGCTCATGCGCATCCACGCGCCGGGTTCGGGGTCCCAGTTGCCGGCGTATTGGAGGCGGGCCATGCCGATTTTGCGGCGTGGCTCTTCGGTGGGCTCCGGGACCACCAGCGATTGAAGCTTGGAGCGAAGGCTTCCCTTGCCGGTGGCATAGAAGTAGATTCGTGGGGATATCCCACGCTTCGGTCCGCAGATGGGAGCGGGATTGCCAGGAGGCGGCGTAATCGGTCGGAACGTGCACCCAGAGTTCGCGGACGCCGTTGCTGAGACCCCAGATGGTGGGCGGCATCTTAAACTTGGTTTCAATGGAAAAGAGCGGATGGTCTTTCGGGAGGATGCGCATTTCATATTGGTCGCCGGCGACTTTGGCAGCACAGCGCTTCACGGCGTCCGTCGTTGCTTGGCGGTCCTGTTCGGCAACGGAAAAAATAATGCCGCCGGAATTGACGAATTCGCGGAGGCGGGAGACTTCCTCGTTGGTGAAGGCGGGTTCACGGTTGAAGGTAATGAGAAGGATGGGTGCGTCGAGCCATTCGGCGACGGGGTTGTCGATGCCGACGATCTGCCAGTTGATGTGTTTTTCAAAACTCTTGGCGAAAAAGCGGGTGAGGTTGGCGGAGTCTCGGGGGCGGACGTTCCAGGCGCCGTTGTACTGGAGTTTGTTCATGACGACCGGCGCGCGGCCGCGGATAAGAAAGAGGAGCGCGTAGCTGGTATTGACGGTGGGCGTGGCGCCGATGAAGGTGGAACTGAAGGAGCCGTCCGGGTTCTGCAGGGACAGAACGTTGGCAGCGGCAGCTCGATACCAGTTGGTCTTGTTGAAGAATTTCAGGCCGCTGGCGAGGCCGACGCGCTCGACGGCATAGAGGTAATAGAGGTTATTTGCGTCGGGGTCGAATGTCTTGATGAGTGCGGCGAGCCCGCGATCGAGGTTACCGTCGGCGTGAGGCTCCCGGCGCGGGGTGCGATCGATGTACTCAGTGGTGACGTAAAGGCTGGCGACGCCGGCGGCGGTCATGGAGGGGTAGGATTTCATGGAACCGTCGAGGTAGTCCCAGCCGCCGTCAAGACACTGGACGCGGCGCCAGAACTGATCGATTTTTTGCCAATATCCGTTGGAGGTTTCAAGTCCCCAGTCGGCTGCGGCCCAGACGCCGAGGAGTCCGTATTGGGAGTTGGAATTATCCCATTTCAACATGCTCTGTACGTAATTGTCGTGTGTCAGCTTATAGGTGTAGCCGCCTTCTTTCCCGACGCCGTTGACGAGTTTTTCGGTGACGAGGGCGAGGGCTCTCTTGTACTCGGGTTTGGGGGGTAACTGGGCCAGAGCGCAAGCCTGCCGGGCCGTGGCGTAGTTGAAGTCGATATTCAACTTGGTAAGTAAATGGACCAGCGGTGTCATCTGCGGAGAATTGAATCGGAGCCGCGGGTCGTCGATCTGCTGGCCAATATGGAGCAGCGTATACGTTGCAAGGATAATTTCTCCGTAGGCACGCTCGTCGACAACAGGAGGAGGTCGCATACCTCTTTTGGGGTCTTCAGCTTCGAGAACCACTTTGACCTGCGCATCGACGGCGGTCAGGAGGAAATCAACGCCCTTGTTGACCGAGGTGAGAACCTGTTCATCGGTGATCGAAGCGGGATCGATCTTGGGGCGGAGCGGAGGCAAGACGCCCGGAGGTCGCAACTGTGCTTCGGAGAATCGGGAGATGCACAACAACACCGCGGCGAATACGACGATGCAGGCAAACAAACGATTGTGCATATGATTTCCGCCATCAGGACCGAAGAATTGTAGCGGCATGATGGGGCACAATGCACGTAATTAAACCCGGTGGCATATGAAGGGGATTGAGAGCGCGGGGCATCACTTTTCAGGAAAATTCCGGTTACAATGGTGGGTTCTTGACCTTTGTTCTGGAAACTATGGCGAAACGTACTTCTGTCATCGCTGGCGTTCTCGTGCTGCTCGGATTGTTGACCGCAGCTTACTGGCCCGTGGTCCGCGGCCAGGCGGGAACCATCTGGGACGACCGTGTCCACGTGATGGATAATCCATCGCTGCGGGATGCGGCCGGGCTGGAGCGCATCTGGACCTGGGGGCCGGAATCGATTCTCGATCCCACCGTGACTGCCGCGACGCCGCAGTATTATCCGCTGACATTTACGACGTTCTGGGTGGAATACCAGCTTTGGGGGGCAAATACCCGGGGCTATCACCTGACGAACGTGGCGTTGCATGCGTGCTCGGCGTTGCTGCTGTGGGCGCTGTTGCGAAGACTGGGGTTGGGAAGCGGCGTGGCGTACTTGGCCGCGGTGGTGTTCGCGGTGCATCCGGTCCAGGTGGAATCCGTCGCGTGGATCACGGAGCGGAAGAACACGTTATCGCTGCTTTTCTTTCTGGCGGCAGCATACACGTATGTGCGATGGGCACGGCTGGACCGTGCGCAAGACGAGAAAGCTGATCGAGGATCTCGCGGGTTATATCTGCTGGTGTGGGTATTATTCCTGGCTGCGATGCTGAGCAAGACAGTCACGGTGATGCTGCCGGCGGCGCTGCTGGTGGTCACCTGGTGGAAACGCGGACGAATCGTGGGGCGTGATGTGCGGGCGCTGGGACCGATGCTGGCGTTTTCGCTGGCCATGGGCCTGCTGACGCGCTACGTGGAACATGCTTACATCGGGGCGCGCGGGCCGGACTATGCGTTGACGTTTGCCGATCGGATTCTGATCGCGGGTCGATCGGTGGCGTTTTATGCGGAGAAGCTTGTGGCTCCGCTGCGGCTGACATTCATCTATCCGCGCTGGGCGATCGACGCGGGCGATGCGCTGCAGTGGATGTTTCCCGCAGCCGTGGTGGCGGTGTTGGCGCTGTTGCTACTCTTGCGAAAGCGTGTGGGTCGCGGGCCGGCTGTCGCGGCGATGCTATTCGTCGTATTGCTGTTTCCGGCGCTCGGATTCGTCAATTATTACCCGATGCGTTACTCCTTCGTGGCGGATCATTTTCAGTATGCGGCATCGATCGGCATCATCGTGCTGGTGATTGCCGCGGGCGCGTGGCTGATGCGGCGAAGGAATGCGGAGGAAACGCGCATCTCGCGGCTCAGCGGCGCGTTTGCCGCGGTGCCGTTGATCGCTGTGCTGGTGTACCTGTCGGCGACGCAATGCCGGATTTACCAGAATACGGAAACGCTGTGGCGCGACACGATCGCCAAGAATGACGGCTGCTGGATGGCTTATGAAAATCTCGCGGAGGTGCTTTGGAACACGCACGGTCCGGAGGATCTGCCGGAGTGCGAACGGTTATACCGCAAGACGCTGGCGTTGCGGCCCACGCAACTCTCGGCGTACAACGCGTTGGGCATCGTCTACGCCCGCCTGGGGCAGTCTGAGGCCGCGGAAACCATCTTGCGCGACGGGTTGGCCAAGAGCGCCACGCTTGGACCAGCCTACCGGGACAATCCGGAAACGGCGCGGGATACCGCGATGCTCCAGACGACACTGGCCAGCCAGCTTTCGCAGGGCGGCGATGCGAAAGAGGCCCAGTCGCTTCTCGAACAATCCCTGACGCTCTATCCGGGCTATGCCTCGGCGTGGGATCTTCTCGGCACCGTGCGACTGGCGGCGGGCGATGCGGACGGGGCCATCGCCGCGTATCAGCAGGCGATCAAACTGAAACCCGAATCACCGGACTTTTACAACAATCTCGGAAGCCTGTACTTCCGCGCGGGGAAATACGTTCTGGCGGAGCAGCAATTTCGGCTGTCGGTGTCGCACGATCCAAAATTCGCGATGGCCTGGCATAATCTGGGGAGAGTGCTTCAGTCTGAGAAGGGCCGCGATCAGGAAGCGCTGGCGTGTTTCAACAAAGCCATCGCCAATGATCCGAGCCTGTGGATCGCCAAACTCCAGAAGGGGTATCTGTGCGTGTCGCTGCATCTGGATCGGGAAGCGCTGGCCTGTTTCGGCGCGGCCTTGTATGTGAATCCACTGTCTGCCGAGGCGCTGGCGGCGATGGCGGAATTGCAGTCGACCTCGGCTGACGCCCGCGTGCGCGATGTGCCTCGAGCCGTGGAAAACATCGAAAAGGCCGTGCTGATCACCGACGAGATGGACATCACTTATCTGGAACTGGAGGCGGAGACGTACGCCATCGCCAAACGGTACGAGGAGGCGGTGGTAGCCATTCAAAAGGCAATCGTGCAGGCGGACGCCCAGCATGTACCGATGGATCGCATCCGCGGGATGGAATCGCGTATGCAACTATTGATTCAAAAGCGCGGACCGGCAAAGGACGAGACCAACTGATCGCAAGCAGTCCCACGAGGCGACGAATGACCATTCCCTACAAGATCGCAGTGCTGGTGTATGTGTTCAATGATGCGGGGCAGTTGTTGTTACTGCATCGCAAGAAGGCGCCGAATAAGGATCTGTACTCGCCGATCGGCGGCAAGCTGGAGCAGGACCTGGGCGAGTCGCCATACGCCTGTGCGCTGCGCGAAATTCAGGAAGAAATCAGCGTGACGCTGACGCTCGACGATATCCATCTGCTGGGTATCGTGTCCGAGCGCGGCTACGAACATGCTGCGGAAACGGCAACGCACTGGCTGATGTTCTGCTTTGAAGTGACGCGGCCGCTCAATTTTCCGGCCACGGCGATGAACGAGGGACAGTTGGAATGGATCGATCCGATCATCGTCGAAAAATTAAACATTCCAAAATCGGATCGCGAAGTGATCTGGCCGCTGGTGCAAAAGCATTCGATGATGCTGCATCCGGCGAAACGGAAGCACGAGACGTTTTTCAGCGTACACATTGATTGCACGGATGCGGAGCACTTTGCCGTGACCCACGAGCATCCGCGCGGCGGGGAATCCGCGAGCCCAAAATCCCGAGAAATGGTTTAGGCCTGTGTGGCCCGACCGTTGTTGTTGGGCAGGCTGATCGTGCTGGCCGTCACCTTGCGGTATCCGAGCTGTTTGACGATCTCAAGGACTTCCGTCCACGTGGGGAAGGGACGGTCGTTGAGGCGTTTGTACGTATCCACGGCCATCACGAATTCGAACTGCTCGTCGGTCATCTCGCCTTCTTCAGCAGAGCGGCGATCATCGGAGCGGCGGCGGCCAGGCCCGCGTCGACGTTCCAGGCCGGTGGGCGTGCCCATGTCCAGCACGCGGCGTTCGAGCCCGGTGCGGCGGTCGACGACGTTCTTGCGGTGCTCGACGCCGTCGATCGGCGGAGCCGACGCACGCCGGCGTTCGCCGTGCCCTGTCTTATCGGTATCTGTGGTGGAAACTTCCGGCGCAACCTCTTCACCCGTCAAGGATTCAATATCCTGATCATGTATGGAAGCGGGGTGCGCTGGAGCGGATTCAAGTTTACGGGAGGTCTGATGGCTCATGGGCTCCTCCTCGTTGGCCTGCCGGTCCCAACGTGGAGCCCATGCCTGGTCAACGATTATTCGTCATCGTCATCGTCGTAGAAGATGTCATCGTCATCTTCGTCGAGTTCGTCATCGTCGAATTCTTCTTCGAATTCGTCTTCGTCGTCGAAGTCTTCATCGTCGTCGTCTTCGAGGTCGTCCTCTTCGTCGGCGTCTTCCTCCTCCTCATCGTCCAATTCTTCTTCGTCCTCAACATCCTTTTTGCGCTTCGCTAGAAGAATGAGTGCGGAGGCGGCGGATTCTTCGGCAACAGTCAGCAGGGCCTGCCCGCCATCGCGAATCATTGAGGTTTCGATGCCTGCAGCACGAAGAATACGGGCCACCGCCACGGCGTCAGCGAGGCCGGCCCGCAGCAGCGCGGTGTCCGAACCCGGAATCAGCGAGAGGATTTGCTTGTCTTTGACCAACATAACTTGCTTCTCCTGCGTGAGCGGGCATTTTTATCGGTGCCCATGGCGAGAGTGCCCATGCAACAAATGTGTTTCCCAAACCATCCCGGCACCTCATCGTAGGATGAGGCAGGGGCTCAGACGCCGGTACGATACGCGCATTTCTCCGCAAGTCAATCGGCCTTTGGGAAAAAAGCGCGCTCAATCTTGCGTTCTGCGGCGTTCCGGCTCTACACTCCTCTACAGGAAGCTCCGTTTCAGCGACTACGGAGCGTCCGAAAACATCCTGCAACCTGTCCTCGAGGTTCACGTGACTGGAAAACGCGGAAATACCGGCATCTTCCCCGGCACCTTCGACCCCATTACGCTGGGCCATCTGGATATCGTCGATCGCGGCCGGAAAATCTTCGATCATCTGATCGTCGCTATCGGAGAAAACCCGCAGAAGGAGCAACTCTTCCCGCTGGACGAGCGGCTGGCGCTGATCCGCAAACTCGTCAAGCCCTTCCGCAATGTGACGGTCGAAGCCTATACCGGTTTGACGGTGCATTTCGTCAAGCGCAAGCGCGCCGCGGCAATCCTCCGCGGCCTGCGCAATATGAGCGATCTGGATTACGAGTTCCGCATCGCGCTGACCAACCGCAAGGTGGCCAACGTCGAGACGGTCTTCATCATGACGCGGGAAGAATTTGGATTCACCTCGTCGAGCCTGATCAAGCAGATCGTGACGCTGGGGGGCAATCCGCACCAGCTCTCCGGTCTGCTGCCGGAAACGGTGATTTCGCGGCTGATTTACTATCGGCAGCACAAACTGGGTCTGTTCGCCAAGAAGCCGACGGACACATTGGCGAGTTGAAGATTGCGGCAAAAAGAAACGGCACGCATCACCGTGGAGGTCATGCGTGCCGTCTTTGTTTCTGAAGAGCCGGGAATATCCGCTCAGTTTTCCGCTTTGACTTCGGCGGGCGGAGTGATCGGCTGCTGCTGATCGTTGGACTGCTGCGTGGGCTGATTGATGAGGCCCAGGGCGCCCAGCGAGTGGAACGCGGCGAAACCGCAGTTGCGGCAGATCATGGCCGCCATGGGCATGCTGGTGCCCGGGAACTTCACCTGGCCGCCGACTTCATACACCGGAACGCTGACCGGCACTTCATGGACAACCCACTGATTCTTCTTGCACATCGGGCAATCGCCGGTGAGCCCACGGGTTTGCAGAGTTTGGATGACTGCCGGAGCGTAGTTATCGAAAACCGCCATGATCAACTCCTGATAATAAGTGACGGACCTTGAAAAATCCGTCGGGGTTATCCCGGAATCTCGGCCGGGCAACAATCCATGCGCATCGTATCGGTCGCCATGAGATGATTGTTAGACAATTTTCGGCGACTGCAAGCAGGAACTTTAACTCTTTACAAACGTTTTATCAATCCTTGAAGGAATGCCCGAGGCGCAGGTTCGGGCGCTAGACCCAGAGCTTCATACGAATCCAGTTCACGAGGCGATGGGTCCAGAGCCAGGCGTAACGCTCTCTGCCGACTTGGACTTTGGCAACGCCCTCCATGCCGGGCCTCGTCCATAGCTGGGTGTCGGCGGGGTCGAGTTTGACGCGGACCTTGTAAACATTGTGCTGACCCACGACGGTGGCGACGGGGTCGAGTCGCTCGACCGTAAAGTGAATCTTTGCGCCGGGATAGCTAGTGGTGGCCAATTCGCCGGTCTGTTTGACGGCCAATTCGGTGATCTGGTCTTCGGGAACGGAGAGTTCGGCTCGCAAGAGGGCCTGATCACCGACCTCGAAGAGTTCCTCGCCGACTTTGAGCTGCACGCCGATCTTCGGTTTTAGATCGCCGGAGAAGACGATGCCGTCGATGGGGGATTTCACGGAAGCCTGGGCGATCTGCCATTCGAGAAGATCCATCTGGGCCTGGGCTTTCTGGGCCTGGGCCAGGTACATCTGCACCTCGGCTTCGCGCGTGATGCCCTCTTTGCGGGCGATGTTCGCCTGTTGCGTGTTGGAAAGATGCTCGGCCTTGGCGGAAATCAGACGATCGCGAAGCTCGTAGGTATTGAGAGTGGCCAGTACCAAAACCGGGCGCCTGGGGAACAGTGGGATCAACGGCGAGCGATCGAGAGCGTCTATCTTGCCTGAGGTCGCTTCGGACAGGACTCTGTCACCGGGCTCGACGTTGACAGTTTCGAGACGGCCGTCAAAAGGTGCGGAGAGAATTTGTTTTTCGGTGGCTTCGAAGACGAACGGGGCTTCAATCTTGTAATCGCCGTGGACGAGCAGTGAAAAGCCGGTGACGCCCAGCACGGCCAGTGCGGCGACTTTGGGCCACGTGTGCTTGGCGCCCACGATCCACGCCATTCCGTTGCGCGTGGCTTTGGCGGCTTTGGCGCCGATCCAGCGATCCTGCTCGTAGAGATCGGCGAGGCGTGCGGTGAACAGGTCGCAGGTGAGGCGGAGCGTTTCGACGTCGCCGGCGGCCAGGGGGCGATCGACCTTGCGTTCGAGCGTGAGCACGGCAACCACGCCGCCGTCGCGACGAAGCGGAAGGCTGCAGACGGCGTTCTGACCGTGACGGGTGGAGAGTTCCTGGGTGGCACGGCAGACGTAACTGGAATCGGCAGCGGCCGGGAAGAGGATTTCGAGATCCTGATCGAGGCATTCCTCCATCGCCGCTTCGATATCCTGGACGAGCTGCATGTGACGGGTGATTTTTTCCGTGTGGGAGAGTGCGGCGAGGCGAACGTAGCGGCCGCGGAGAAAACCGATACCGACGCGTTCGGCCTGCCAGCGCGAGGCGAGTTCATTGACCAGGGCCATGGCCGCGGCGATGAAACGCGCCGGCGTATTGACTGCGGAAAGGGTTTCCATCGCGGCCTTGAGACGCTCGAGTTCGGCGCCGCGCCGACCGATTTCGGCTTGCAGCTGGGCCAGCGCCTGCTCATCGACGAGGACTTGCTGGCGACTTGCCCCCCCTACCGTCATGGTCACGTTGTAGCTGCTCATTGACTTGATTCCTGTTGAGTTGACGAATCGCTGGGATGGGATTGCGGCTTGGCTGCATCCTGGGCATTCGCGGTGAGACGAGGTTGAGCGGCGGCCGGCGCGGTGTTGGCGGCAGCAGGTTTGGAGAATTCCACGGTCACGCGTTCACCAGCGGGCGTCTTGACGGGATTCTTCACTTCGACGCGCACCAGGAGTGTATCGCTGGCGGCATCGGCGACGCTGGCGATGTGAATGATCCGGCCCGTGCGGGTGGTCTGATCGGAAAAGGTGACGGCCGCGGCTTGTTCGAGCTTGAGTTGCTTGGCCTGGACGAGTTTGACAGGGGCTTCGACCCAGAGCGGATCGATGTTGACGATACGCATGACTTTGGTTTGCTGATCGACGCCTTCGCCGGATTTGACCATCAGCGTTTCGACCACGCCGTCGACGGGGCTGTTGAGACGGAGGCGATCGACGGCGGCTTTGCTCTGCTCATACTTGCGGCCGTCCTGCTCGTGTTCGAAGACGGCCATCTTGAGGTTGGCCTCGGCGATGGTGACTTCGAGTTTGGCGTTGTCGACTTCGAAGCGAGTGGACACGCCGGTGGCTTTGATTTTGTCGAAATCGACTTTCTTCTGGTCCAGGATGGCCTGCTGGGCGCTGATTTTCGTCGTGTCGAGGGCTTTGTATTTGTCGGATTCGAGGGCGGCGAGTTCTTCGCGATCATCCTGGCGGGCGATGAGCTGGCCTTTTTTGACGACTTCGCCTTCCTTAACGGGCACGTCGATGACGAGGCCGGGGCGCGAGAAGCTGAGCGTGACGTCCTGGCTGGGCTTGGTGATAGCCGGGATGCCTTCAGCCGAGGCGAAGGTAGCCATGGTCAGGACGAATAAAGTGGCTGGCAGGATCGGCAATCGCATGGTGGCCTCACATTCTCTGAACTCAACGATGCTCCATGCAGTATGCACGAGGTGAATAAGACAATCCAGCGTTTCTTCAAGGAGCAAAGGTCATGTGATGCCGGCGCCGTCCCATTGCCAGGGGACGTCGGGGTTGCGGGAGAAGGCCTTGGCGGCTTGGACGATGCACTCGTGGCAGATGATGGAATCGGGGTGGTCGGCGGGAGCGTAGCGTTTGAGCGTGGGGGGCATGTTGAACCGGAGGCACATGGTGCATTTGTATTTGTCTGCGCCTTCTTTTTGCTGGGCCAGGGCGAGCTTGAGGCAGTCGAGGCAGATGATGGAGCCGTGGTGGCCTTCGATCATGGGGGATTGGCCGTCCCAATCGCGGCGGCAGAAGTCGCAGACGATGATGATGCCTTCGGGTTCTTCGCGTTGCATGTTGGGGGTCTCCAAGAAAATAAGCCCGTGGCGTGGCAAGCCGCGAGCAATGGTGCGACAAATTTTGCTACACGAACCCACTGGCAATGGTCGGTCGGCCCACGCGACGGCGTCGGAGGGCTGTCCTGAGTAAGTGTAACGGGAAGATTGCCGTGCCGCGATGTGGCCAGCGGGAGAGAACCAAACGCATAGGGAATTCGATCACAGTTTGTTTGCGGTGATCAGCCGGCCCACCCCGATGGTATCGGGGAATCTGGGTGCTTGGCGGGGGCGACGGTCCAGCGGGCGGCGATGATGGGAAAGAAGAAGAGGAGCATCCAAATGAAGGCGACGATGAAGCGGTCGATATGGATGCCGCGCTCGATGGCGAGCCACGGACCCCAGACGAGGAGGGAGAAGAGTGCCCCGGTGCAGATGGAATTGAGCCAGTGTCGGGAATGGAGTTCGAGCGGGGAATGATCGGCGCGGACCTTGAGGCCGACGAGGAGAAGCGACGCGGCAACGCCGGTGATGCCAACGACGAAGACCGAGCGGTAGGCCATGGCGGCAGAGAGATCCATGGTGGCGCGAGCGGAGCGTACAAGGAGCAGAAGACCAAGGTTAAGACAGATGCCAAGGAGCAGAGCGCCCGACGCGAAACCGGCAATGGTCTTGGGAATGAAGTTGAGTTCGGGATCATCGCCCGATCGGTACTCGAGGAGGATGAGCGGGCCGTGGGCATGCGGCGCGTGGACAATTTTTTCGACGCGGGCTTCGGTGTCCTGCCAAGGGTTCTCGTGGGGTTCGTGGACGTCGAGCTTGGCGTCGGAGGGCTTGGGCAGGCCGACGGATTTGGCGTCGACGCCGAGTCCGATGGCGTCGAAGAAGGGATGGTCTAAGAGTAGGGACATTGCAAACCTTTAATCTGGACTTACTGGTCTTAGATATCTATTTATAGTCGATCAGGTCGGGTGTTTGTCCAGACAAATTTAATGTAAATACCGATATTTAAACGACTTGTGAAACAGTTCACGGGGAATATTTTCACAAAGTGTTTGTGATGAAATGCACGGTATATGGGAAGTGTTTGGTAATTATGGAGTTAAGTATCCAGAAGTTATGGGATGGGTGGGCTGGGAGTGTTGTGGGAGGTGAGTGTCCCGACACCTTCGAGCGCGGGGACGTTGCCTTTCAGGAAAAGACTACAGGGACACTCTTGGGTCGACGAAGGCGTAGGCGATGTCGACGAGGAGATTGAAGAAAACGATGAGGGCCGTGTAGACCAGGACGGCACCGAGGACGAGCGGGATGTCGTTATTTAGACAGCCGTTCACGAAATGCTGTCCGAGGCCGGGGATGGCGAAAAGTTTTTCGACGACGAACGAGCCGGTGAGGACCGTGGCGGCGGCGGGACCGAGGAAGCTGAGGATGGGGAGGCCGGCGTTTGAAAGAACGTGATGGCCAATGACTTGGTAAGGCGCAAGACCCTTGGCACGGGCGGTGCGGATGAAGTCGGCGGAGAGGACGTCGAGCACACTGACGCGCGTGAGGCGTGCAACGTACGCAAGAAAGAAGAGGGCAAGCGTGATCGCGGGCAGGATGAGTTGCGCCAGCGTGCCCCAGCCGCTGGAAGGCAGGATGGGAATGACGACGGCGAAGAACATCAGGAGAAAAGTTCCTGTGACGAAAGTGGGTAGGCTGACGCCAAGGAGCGTGAGAACGGTCAGGGCGAGGTCCGGCGCGCGGCCCTTGAAGATGGCGCCGAGCGTGCCGGCAATCACACCGCCCCAGAGCGCCAGGAGCAAGGAGAGTGTGCCGAGGGCGACGGAGACCGGAAGCGATGTAACGATGACGTCGCGGACGCTCCAGTTTTCGTAAGAGATCGTGGGGCCGAGATCGAAGTGCAAGGCGTTCCCGAGATAGAGTGCGTAAGCTTCGACGATGTACGCGGCACGCTGGCCGGAAGTGAGTAGGGCGCGCTGCTCGGGCGAAAATTCCAGGTATTCGAGGCCATAGCGTTTGGCGAGTGCGTGCCGGACGGCTTCGGGTGGTTTCTTATCGCCGATGAAAGGATCGCCGGGGGCGGCCATGAGCAGGACGAACGTAACGGTGTAGACGATCCAGAGGACCGCGAGAGATTGGACGAGTCGCCAGAAGAGGAAACGGAGCATGGAGGGATTATCGGGGGTGGGTGCGTGATGGGCAATGCGAGAACGAACGGAACGCGGAGAAGTGGAGAAGTGGAGGAGGCGTTCCCGATGCAGTCACTTTCGGCAGAGCCATTTGAACTGCGTCAGGAGTCGGACGTTGAGGTTAAGGTTGTCGACTTTATCGGGGTCGAAAATGTAGCCGTCGGAGTATTGGTAGAGAGGGATAGCCGGAAATTCGTCTTCGACGAGGAGGCGCTCGGCATCGTGGAGCAGGGCGAAGCGTTTTTGGGGGTTGGGTTCGGCGGCAGCTTTTTCGAGGAGTGCGTCATAGGCGGGACTGGAGAATCGGCCATCGTTGTTACCGTCGCCGGTTTTGAAGAGGTCGAGCCACGTGGTGGGATCGGTATAGTCGCCATACCAGCCGCCCCGGGCGATGGTGAAGTTGGCGGTACGCCGGTCGGTGCCGAAGGAACCGCGTTCGAGGCCGTGGTAGCTGATCTCGATGTGGAGATTGTTCTTCCACATCTGGCCGATGGCCTGGGCGACCTGCAGGTGAATGGATTCGTTGTTATACAGGAGGTCGAGGGTGGGGAAGCCTTTGCCGTCTGGGTAGCCGGCGTCGGCGAGGAGGCGACGGGCTTCTTCGACATCCATGGAAAGACCGGCCGGACTGGCGTATCCGGGAATGGAATCAGGCGGAACGAGTTGGGTGACGGTTTTCTGACCCATGCGCAGAATGTGAGTGACGATTTGTTCTTTGTCGATGGCGAGGGCCAGCGCTTTGCGGACGCGTTTATCGGTGAGGGGCGGCCGGGTGCAGTTGAGGATGTAGTAATAGGTGCCGAAGACGGGACGGAAGTGGATGTCGTTGCGTTTGTGACTGTTCTGTTGGGCCAAGAGTTCTTCGCCGAACTGCTGGGGAACGAAGCTCATGGCATCGACGCGGCCTTCCTGATAGGCCAGCAGCGCGGTGCGCGGATCTTCGTAGGCTTTGACGATCAGGGAAGTCGCTTTGACGTGGGCGCGATCCCAGTAGAACGGACTGGGTTGGAGAACGAGTTCGCGTTTGAATTGCCAATCTTTGAGGAAGAAGGCGCCGTTGGTGATGAGATGCGGAGGACGGGTCCAGCGGGCGTCGTAACCTTTGGAAGGATCTGCCCGATCGAGGAGGAACGGCTGCATCGCGGCTTCGTGCAGCGGGTAGTACGGGGGGAAGGCGCACAGATCGAGAAAGTATGTGCAGGGCTGGGCGAGTTGAACGATGAGCGTGTGGTCATCGGGCGAATGAATGCCGACGGTGGAGAAGTCGGCGGTTTCGGGATGTGGACCGCCCAAGGCCGCAGAGTAGGCCTCCGCACCGGCGATGGGATAGAAAAGGTTGATGTAATCGGCACCGGTGGAAGGAGTCAGCACGCGTTTCCAGGCGAAGAGAAAATTGCGCGCGCCGACAGGATCACCATTGGACCAGCGGGCGCTCGAGCGCAGGTGAAAGGTGTAGGTTTTTCCGTCCGGCGTGATTTCCCATTTTTCAGCAACGCCGGGGAGGATTTCGAGCGTTTCGGGATGATAGGCGACGAGACCCTCCCAGAGTCCCATGGCGGTGCGAATGTCGTTGGCCCAGGACATTTTTCCGACGTCGAGCGTCTTGACCTCGTCGGCATTGGCGAAAACGATCGGGCGATCGGCGGAGTTGGCGGGGGTTGCGATGTGGCCGCCGCTGAGGGCATAGCCAATGATGAAAAGGAGGAGCAGCGCGATGGAGGGGATGAGGAGGATGCGATTCATAGCTGCTAAGTTTCAAGGTTCAAGGTGCAAGTTACAAGTCTGAAAGTAAGCAACTGTGCCAAGGGGCCCAAGGTGACGGTGAGTGGATGCTACTTTTTCACGTCGGGCTTGTCAGGAGGAAACCAGTGGCGGGTGGCGGCATCTTGACCGAGAACGGTGGAGGGGCAGCGATTGACGAGCGCTTTATAGAAGCGATCGGCGGCTTTGGGGTCCTGGGCTTTGACGAAGGCACCGGCCTCGCAGAGCAGTTGGGCGAGTTCATCCGTGTCGTCCGGCATCAGTTGGGCCGCAGCCCAGGCGTGATCGAGAGCAGTGTAGCGATAGTGCCAACGGAGGTTGGGAACCTCAACGACTTCCGCACGTTTTCGTTCATCGGCCGAAACGACGTTGACGACCTTATCGCGCTGGGGGCCACTCTCGATCTTGCCGCTGCTCCAGTTTCCGCCAGCACTTGCACCATCGGGCTCCAACTCCGTGGCGAGCAGTTCCAGACCGCTGAAACGCGCAAGTTTGGCTGCTGCCCACAGCGCCTTGGCGCGCTCGGCGTTGGGGTGCTTGGCATCGTGCCCAGTGCGGATGGCCGTGACATAGGCATCCACCTTGGGTTGGAGTTCCGCAGGAAAATAGGCACGAGCTTCCTTCCAACGACCGAGCCGCAGCAGACGCCGACCGAGGAGATGGCGGATCGCCGGCTCCGGATCGCTGTCCGTGATGATGCGATCATCCTCGGCCTTATGTGTCTGTTTTTTGTAGCTACCCACATGCTGGTCGACAAACGACTTGAGCTCGTTGGGCGTGAGGACGCGTTCGGCGACATAGGCGGCATCGTCCCAATAGCCGGCCTTCAGCAGAAGATCGAGCGCCGTGGAGTATTGGCTGCGTGAGAGTTTGAGTACGGCCAGTTCCCCGCGGATACGGTTGCGCGGATGCATGGGCGGATCGGCATCCTTGGATTCCGTGGCGGCGGGCCATTCCTCCGTCTCGGGGAATTGTTTGGCGGCCTGGTCGAGAAACCTGGCGGCATCCTCCAATTTTCCTTCACGAAGCGCCAACTTGGCGCGAACCCAGTACGTGATACCGGTATCTTTGGGGGCACGGTCGAGAAATCTTCTCGTAGCGGCAAAATCGCCGGCTTTGTAGGCCATCCAAGCGAGGCGATCGAATCCCGCGGCATCTTTGACGTCCGCCCCTTCAATGGCCTTGAGCCAGCGCTGGGTGTTGTGTACGTATTCGTTGGCCAACGTATCTGAGCGCTTGTAGTAATCCGTCGAGATGAGCCAGGCGGTGATGACCCGTCGCGAGATTTCATCCTTGGCCAGACGATTCAGCGGAGCTTTCTTGTCCGCCAGGCAGCCGGAAGCGACTTGACCCAGTGATGCCCCGGCCGTCAGATCACCGGAAGCCGCCTGATCGAGATACAGCGCCAGCGCCTGTTCGGGATGGTCGCGTTTTAGTTCAGCCGCCGCCTCCCAGCCCAAACTCGCAGCCGCCAAACCCAGCGTATCGGCGAAACCTGACTTGGCCAGTTCGCGGGTCATGCGAAAATACTCGACCGCCTTGGTGGGATCCGCCGTCGAGTAGGTGCGGCCAATCATGTACGCAGCCCATGTCGAGCGATACTTGCGCTGCCCAGCCGGCTGCGCAAGAATCGCCAGCCACGACTTGCGTGCTTCGTCGACCTGCCCCGAATGGTACGCAATGGCACCACGCTGGTAGTCGGCAAATTCGGCGGGCAGACCCTCCAGACGATTACCGATGTCGACTATTGAGAACTCGGGCTTGGGGCCACGCGTGGTGTCCCAACTGCGTTCTTCCCACTTGAGCAACGATTCCTGGTAGGTTTGAATGGCTTTCCGTAGCGTTTCCAGTTGCCCGCTCATCTTGGTGATCGCAGCTTCAGAGGCACCACTTTCCCGAAGCGCCGCCCGCAGATCGGCCAGGTCTCCCGCCGTCGTTTGCGCCGGGCCGTAAGATGCCACGTCCGGAAGGTAGTAGGAAATTCGCTGTTTGTCTTCGGGAATGATCGCAGTCACCGTGGCGGTACAGTGCGGTTTGAGGCGTTCCAACTCCACTGCGAAGTCTCCACGCGGACCCGCTTTGAGCTCGTCATCGGTTTTGGACAGGATGTCGCTGGGAAAGAACGGCCCACAAGCCTTTGCCAGCGGCGTGGCCAGACAAACTGCGGCCAGCAGCGCACTAATGATTCGCGGCCAACGCTTGAGCGTGGATCGGCACGTCATGGTCGAGACGAAGCCAGGCGATCGTTTTGGAGTCGCCGGGGGCGAGTCGTTCATCGGGTTGGGCATTGCCACGGAAACGGAGGCTGCGGCGCGGTTCATCGGGCGGTCCTTGTGTGTCTTCGTAACCATTGAGCGGGTCGTGAGCGACCAGTTCAGCATTCGTCCATTCGACAGTGACATCGATGGGAGACCGGATTTCGCCATCACCGGAGTTCCGGAGGACAACCTCCAGCACACCGGCGTCACCCGGGATGATACTAACCGCGAGCACTGCAGTAGGACGATGGCCCTGCATCACCGCTTGGAGCGTGGGCCAGCGCCAGTTGTTTTGGTCGGACTCGACGGGCAGGCGATACCAAATGATCCCGCTGAGCGCTATCGGCCGATCGGCCTTCATGTCTCGCAAGAAATCCGCCAGTGCACCAGCGTCCGCTCCCAGCCAGCGTTTTTGTGTACCTTCGGGCCATGAGTGTTCTGGTCCTTCGGCGTCGAGACCGAGATATTGGCCGGCGCTGTCGAAGGCGAGAACGTAGCCGTAGGTGGGGAGCGCGACACGGAAGGGGACGGCCATCCGGGCGGCTCTTTCGATGGCCAGACGGGCGGCCGAAAGTTCGCACAGCGTGGCGGCATCGGCAAAATGTGCCGGGCGCTCCAACGAGTGAACCTGCAACACGTACGATGGGCACTCTCCCGCGAGCACCGCAAAATCGCGGCGATCGAGCCATGCGGGCAACGCCGTAATCGTCACCGGCGTAGGCGCGATCGCAACTTTGATCCGCTGGACCCACAGGCGATAACCTGCGAGCTTGCTGGCCGGACAATCAAAATCAAGCTGAATTTCCGCTGGCGCAATTCCGTGCTCACGAGCCTCCCGGCATAGTTCCGCGGCAAGGTTGGCGAGAAATTCAGCGGACGGGCCGTCGAACCGGTCGTGGAATTCGTTGATCCTGATCGCGAGGCCGACTTCGGTGGCTGGTTTGAGCCGATCCCAATCGGGCCGCACTTTGAACAAGACCGGATGAGGCTCACCCGTGGGACGCTTTTCCCAAGAGACTTGTGCGGAAAGGATCACAATTCGGGAAAATTCTTGGCCATGTTGTTCTAGGGCGTTTCTGACCGGATCGGTCCATGCCCGTTGCCAAACATAGGCTTGCTGGGAAAGCGGGCCGTGAGTGTGGGGCACCGCACGGAAACGAAGCAAGATTTCGACCCCAAGGGCAACAACGAGAAGCAGCAGAAGGAGGAGAACCAGCCGGCGGCGCAGCATGTCAATCGTCCAGATCATGGTTTCAGTGGTGTAATCTCCACCGTCCAGCCATCTTTTTGGTCGGGAGTTTTTACGTCGATGATCTTGGCATGGTCTTGGTTGATTTGGAGGTCATGGAATTCGACGGTGGTGACGTCGCCGCGGGGGGCGGTGGAGACCATTTTGACGGGGATCTGCATTCTTCTGTCGATGGTGAGGTCGAGTTCGGAGAAGTCATATTTGCCTTTGATACGCGGGGTGAGTTTGAGCTGCAGGAGGTTTTCATCTTTGGTGGGGAGAAGTTGGACTTGGAACTCCTTAATGACGTCGGCGGTTTTTTGGCCGATGGGCATGGGGATGGGGCCGTCGATCTTCATGACGTTGGGGGCGGGCTGGCCGGGCGCGACCGGCGGGGCGACCTGGATGCGGCGGAAGATTTTTTTGAGCGGGTCGATGAGGGTGAGCCATTGGCCATCGAAGACCATATCGAGCTCGAGATTTTGCTTCATGATTTTGCCATCGAGTTTGATGTTAGAGCGGCGGACGGAGAAGCGCGTGCCGCCGGTGGGGGCTTTGATGTAATCGATGTAGCCGTCGTTGGCTTCGGCTTCATCGGTTTTGGCGTGATAGACGGAATAGGCGAGTGTGCCATGGAAGTCTTTGAGGGTATCGCCGCGTTTTTCGAGCAGGTCGAGGATGGCCCGGGCTTCGGAGGATGTGTCATCAGGTGCGGTGGCGGCGGGTTCTGAAGCGGCGGGTGCGGTCGTGGGTACTGTCTGCGCGTAGGCGGGGACGGCGGCAAGGAGGAGGATGATGGGGACAATGCGAGACATGCGGGCTGCTCCGGAGGAAGGAGATCTAAACACTAAGACACGAAGGCGCGAAGAATCTCGTACGGTCAATACCATCATCGTCAAGACGCGAGGATGGGCAAGAGTTCCCGCAAGTGATGGATGCGGTAGGTGGCCATCGGGGCGAAGGGAGGAAGCCGGTCGGGATCGGCGGGGCAGAGGAGGGCGGAGTCGACGCCGGCAGCGTGGGCGGCTTGGAGGTCGTAAAGGTAGTCGCCGATCATGAGGGTCTGGGAGGCGGGAACGGCGAATTTTCGGGCGATGTTGAGGATGCTGTCGGGGTGGGGTTTGTGGGGGGCGTCATCACGGGTGGCAATGTGGTCGAGGACGAGTTTGTGACGTTCGAGAATGCGATGCGCGCAGTGGCGCGAGTTACGGGTGAGGAGCGCCGTGAAGATTCCGCGGTGATGCAGGGCGGAGAGGAGATCGGCGGCACCGTCGTGGAGGCGGCAGGATTCGGCAGCGGACATTTCGTGACGGTGAAGAATGGCATGGGCGTCAGGCTGCAGGTGCGTGGGGAGGGTGGCGATGGCTTCGAGGATGGGGCATTTTTCGGGCAGGCCGAGGTCGCTGCGGATGGCAGCAAAGTCGAGGAGTTCTTCGGTGAGCGTGCCGTCCATATCGAAGATGGCAAGTCTATAGGGCATCGTTTTATCCGCTTGAAGATGGTATTGCGAAAATTGCTGACGAAGAGTGCTTCATTGCGTAATATTGTAACAGCGGAAGAGGCAGGAACTGATAAGTAAGCGTTGAAATGACGGAGGTGGGTGAATTTGGTGGAGCAATGCGACAGATGACGAACAAATGGACGCCATGGGTGGGGCTTGCGGAGTATTCCCGCGTGTTGCTGCGGAAGATGGGATACATCGCGATCATGTGGGTAGCGGTGTATTTCATCTCACAGCCGTTCCGGGTCGACGGGAGCCCTCTGATGCTTTTCGCGCCGCTGCTGGGAGCGCTGGCGGGACTGACGGCGGGATGGTACCTGGCGGAAGATGCAGTGCAGGATTCAAGTATGACGGGGGTGTTCCTCTGGACGCTGCTGGTGGTGACGAGTTGGATTCCGATCGGGGTCGTCGAAGGAATAATGCTGCTGGTGACGCGCTGGAAGGTGGGGTTTGGGGGATGGATGGTGATTGCATCGGCGATGCTGCTGAGTTTTGCCGCGGCGGTGTGGCGGTCATCGGCGGATGATTAGGCGGAAGCCAGAAGCTGGAAGCTGGAAGTTAGAAGGCGCGGGGAGCGCCGGAGCCGCCACGGGCGGCGGCACCGATGACGACAACGAAGATGAGTGCGTAAATGACTATGACAATGGCGATTAGGGCAATCCAGCAATAGCCGAGGATCAGACCGGCCAGTGCCATGCCGGCGCCATTGTATCTTTCCGGCTCGCGGCGAATCTGGCCGCGGGCGATGTGGCCGAAGATGATGGCGAGAATGGGAAGGATAGCGCACATAAAACCGCCGCAGCCGCAGACGAGGGAGGCGATCGCC
Organism: uncultured Phycisphaerales bacterium; assembly: GCA_903845195.1. Lineage (GTDB taxonomy): Bacteria > Planctomycetota > Phycisphaerae > WQYP01 > WQYP01 > CAIMWO01. The sequence goes on along the minus strand of CAIMWO010000030.1, from coordinate 6,770 downwards.
ATACCTTGGCTCTTGGCGGGTGCGTAGTTATAGGCGGGAGTTACCGGGGAAGCGGTAGCCTGGGCAAGAGCACTGGGGGAGATGCGCTGGGCGGCGAGGGCGAAGGCGTTGGCAAGTTCGGGGATTTCTGCGGCGGTGCGGTACTGGTCCGTGCCGGAAACAGAAACTTGCATCTGGGGAGTGATGCGGCCTTCGGCGATCCATTGCTGGAGGAGTTGTAAAGTGGCTGGGCCGTAGGAGTTACCAGCGGCATCGCGGACGAAGTATTGGGGGGCGGCCAGGTTGGACATGGTGAATCTCCGAATCTCAACGAATGAAGAGCGCGGGCTGACGCACTCTTAAAGCTTAAGGGAAGATACCCGCGTGCTGGCCGGGGGGCCAGTATATTCAGGACGTTTCGAGCGTAGCGAAGTGGCTGCGAGTAGAGGCAGGAGGTTCTCGCAGACGAGTGCCAGGCGACAAGTGCTGGCCGCATCGTTGGTTACAAGTAGGAAACGTGCTCGAAACAAAAAAAGGCCCGACGGGTGAGCGTCGGGCCTTTGTGGCTATCTGGGAGAGATCAAGGAGGCAAATCAGTTCTTGGCGGCGGGTTCGACGATGGACTGGGTGCGGACGAGGACGCGGGCTTCGCCGAGGAGGTGGAAGCCTTCGATGTGAACGGCGCGACGGTGAAGCTGGGCGACGACGATGGATAGGTATTCGGTGTGGCCGATCTCGTTTTTCTTGTGGGAAACGAGGCCGCCCTGTTCTTCGGCAAGGCGAAGGAGTTCGGTGACGGAGTTGTCGAAGAGGGCGTCGGTGACGTGCTCTTCGTTGAGGGCGAGGTAATACTGGAAGTGGCTGCCGAGGGATTTTTCGTATTGCTTGTCGCCTTTGCACGGGAGGCGTTCGACGAGCCCGCGATCCGGGAGGGTCTTGCTGGGGAAGCAGGCCAGTTCGGAAACTGTTTTACCACCACCAGTTACGGCAACGAGGTGGCCGCCACCGGAGAGGAGCCACATGGAGACTTCGAGGCCGCCGAGGATGCGGGCGCGGCGGGCATCGACGGTAAAGAGTTCGGGATGGAGGCCGCGGTCGTAGACGAGGACCGATAAGCCAGCAGAACGGGGTTTTTTCGAGTGAACGCTCATCTTTGGGTAAATCCTTAAAAAGAGTAACTGAAGGGGTGATTATACGAAAGAAAGGGTGTTTTTCGAAGGAAAAAGTGAGAAAGGTGGGGGATTGATAGATGAGAAAAATGTAAGTCTTTTTATGACAATATATTACCTGTTTGCGTACCGTTAAGGGGTGGGTATATTTGGGGGGGAGGGGTGGGCGGGATTTCACGGGGTGTTTTGAGACCGATTCGGATCGATTCTGAACTGATTTTGCATCGTTTTGGCGCGATTTTGCACTGCTTTTGAAGTGTTTTGAGATGGTATTTTGTGGTTTTTGAGCGATTTTGAATGATTTTTCGGGGTTCTCGGGGGGTGAGATTGAGGATTCGAGAGACATGACGCGATCAAATAATCGGGATGGTGCAGACGGTTGCGGATTGAAGATAGTATGGGTGGGTGAAGGGGTTTGGGAAGAAGCAAGAAGCAAGAAGCAAGAAGCAAGAAGTTGGAAGTTGGAACGGGGTGGGGGTATCTTCGCGGAGAGTTTTTGCGAGAGCGATTTTTTTGAAAGGGTGGCGATGTCGCAGTATCGGTCGAACGCGCGGATGGAAAAGATGGATCAGCATTACCAGGCGACCAGCGCGGCGATCTGCGGGGATGTGACGATCGGGGAAGACTGTTCGTTCTGGTTCGGGGTGACGGTGCGCGGGGATGTGGCGCCGATCGTGATCGGGAAGCGCGTGAACGTGCAGGAGAATGCGGTACTGCACTGCGACTCGGGCAAGCCGCTGGAGATTGGGGATGATGTGACGATCGGGCATGGGGCGATCGTGCACAATGCGAAGATCGGGCGCGGGGCGCTGATCGGGATGGCGGCGACGCTGCTGGGGGATTGCGTGGTGGGTGAGGATGCGATGGTGGCGGCGGGTGCGGTGCTGAGTCCGGGGACGGTGGTGCCGGACCGGATGGTGGCGATGGGTGTGCCGGCGAAAGTGGTGCGGCCGATCCGGGATGCGGAGCTGGAATGGAATCGGAAGAATTGTGCGCACTATGTGGAGTTGGCGCGGGAGCATGTGGCGGAGGGGGGGAAATTCTATCGGTTATGAGTTAGGGGTTATGGGTTGGGTCGTGGGTCGTGGTTCGTGGGTCGTGGTTGTTGGTGAGATTAGCACGAAGGCCCTTTAGTGACTCTCAAAAGGAAACCGCCGATGAACGCAGATAAACGCGGATGCCTTGGATTCTTTGGTACTGATCGGCGTTCAACGGCGTTCATCTGCGGTTTCAAAAGTCTTGAGATGGTTTCTTAGGGCACTTAAAAGATATGACGTTTTTTTACCACCAAGACACGAAGACACCAAGAAGAGTTCAAGGAGGGTTGGATGCGTATGGACTTTCTTCTCGGGGAAGAAGTGGGCGTGAGGTTGCCCTGACGAAAAGATAATTTTCACCACAGAGGACACAGAGTGCACAGAGGTACACAACTCATTTTCTCAGTGCTCTCGGTGTGCTCTGTGGTTTATAGAGATTGGCTTTCAAAGCGGTGCGGAGGGGCAAGATGGGGGTACGGAGATTGGCGGTGCCGCGAGGGGGAATTGTTGTTGCGGGGGGTCGGGCGCGGCGTCATGCTGGTGTTAGGCAAGGGTAGTTGAGGCGGAGCGGGTGGGTGACGATTTTGGTCGTCGCCAACGTGTTGAGAGTCTGGCAAAGGTGCTCACCATGAGACGTCTGCTATTCAATATTCTAACGTTGTCATCACTGCTGCTCTTTACCACCGCGATGGGAATATGGATGCGCAGCTATTTGGTTGTTGATAACATTGATTACCAAACACGATCTTCAATCTGGGAAATCGGATCAGAGCGAGGAATCATTGCATATTACCGCAAAGCATGGAAAAACGGCGGTCACTTTACCAATCCCGAACTCGGTGTTTCCTACGATATTGCATCAACAGGTCTTGGTCCGCCGACTGGCCGACCGATGAGCATTCTCGATGGAAAGAATGATTTTGATCGGCGCTTCGGTGACTTTGACGTAGTCTATCGTGATGATGATTTCACAACCGAGCGACTTGTTGAATTTCCTTTGTGGTTACCTGCAGCTCTTTCTTTAGTGATGCCCGCAGTTTGGGAATGGATGGCTATTCGCGACAGGAGATGGCAGAGACGCAAGCGAATAGGTCAGTGTGTCAAATGCGGCTATGACCTGCGGGCCAGTGAAAACCGATGCCCCGAATGCGGGACGTCAATAACAACCCCTGCGCAGGAGAGTTGATCTTCCTGTACAAAAATGATTGTCGCGGGAATCGTTGGGCAAGATTGGGGGGTGACGTGGGCGAGAGTGCCGGCCCGTTGGGCCTCGGCAATTTTGAGGGGATGAGGTCCGTGGCCTTACGGCCACGGCTACAAAAAGTGATGGCCCTTTGGGCCACGGTGGGCACGGGGTTTGGGACGATTTGAAAAGCATGGATATGATCGGTCTCAGTGTGCTCCGTGAACTCTGTGGTTTATAGTGAGTGATGCGGTGTTTGCGGCATGCTCTTGGCACCGAGATTGTGCCAAGGGCATGGCACCCCGGGTTTCAGAAATTTGGAGACAGAAGATGCGCATGTTCCGTAGGTCCAGGAAATGGATGAAATGGTACGGGGTGGCGATGTGCGTCACTGGCATCGTCGTGGGCATGTATGCAGACTGTAGCGCGGAGAACGAAACGGGAAATACAACAGGTCCCGCGACAACTCATCAAGGGCTTCCAGAGGCGAAAGAGGTCTTTCGCTTTGAAGGCGAGGTGGCTCGGGTCGTCACCATGGTTGAGTTTGACGGCAAGGCAATTCGGACTGATGTTAATCCTCGATTTGCCGTGGTAGTAAGAAAGATTCGGAAATTGGCAGGTGATGGACCGACCGTAAAGGACGATACACTGGTGTTTGCCATTCACAGTCCGACAAACACATTCGTAACAGATGATCCGGTTGACAAGACTTTTGAATTCAGGATGGTCCGCTATGGAAATGCGAAAACGGATCTTCAGCGCATTGAGGCGCGCGAAGTAATCCCGTCCGCTGGTACTAGTACTGCTCCTCGTAAGTAGAGGTTTGCCTTTGCTCGTCATGTATAGGAATGATTGTGACCAGTATCATTGGGCAGGATTGGACGAGAATGGGATTGATTGCGTGGGACGATGATGCGGGGGCCGGCGGCATGCTCTTGGCACCGAGATAGTGCCAAGGGCATGGCACCCCGGATTTGGCGGAGTAAGGTTGTCATGATGCGGTGGGTAACACTCACGTTGGGCCTGGTGATGGCCGTGATGGGAGCGATGCTGGCGAGCAGTAGTCATCCGACGGCTGTGACTCAATGGTCGGGCGGGATACTGGGAACAGTGGGAGTGATTGTGGTGATCGTATCGCTCTACTTTGAGGTACGACGACGGTAGCGGAATCGGATCGGTCGCCCCGTTGGGGCTGAGGGGTTGTTGGGGGGTTGTTTCCGGGGGCTTGCGTTGCCGCGCCCCTGGCTATGGACGCGGGCCCCGTTGGGGCCGTGGACGCATAGCGTTGCGACAGAGAGCGTTTTGTGAACTTCACCACGGCCCGCATGATCAAGGCCATCATTTTCATTCCGCTGCTCAGTTTCATTGGCGGCGTCATCGGGTGCGGTGTGGCGTCCATCCTTGCAGCGTTGGTGATGGGAGTCCTCAGGTTTTTCTTTGAGTCTTTAAATCCGGCTGTAGTTGTCGCCGCGAGCGTTTCCATCGTGGTCCTTGGAACTCTCACGGGGATGACGCTGGCGATTGTTTTTATCGTGCGAACGGAAATCGCCCGCGATGAGGGCCAACAGTCGTATGGCTTTCCCGTTACGCTTGAGGAGCCGAACGCGAAACACGAAACGCGAAACGCGAAACGCGAAACATGAAACATGAAATGGGTGGGGGCAGTGGCCAGTGGATGGGAATTCTGAATTCTGAATTCGGTGTTAGTGGGATGATGCGGCGGCGGGGGTGGGGGGTTTCTTTTGCATGGTGGCCATTTGGACCCAGTGCGGGGGGATGCGGTCGACGAGGTAGGCGCTGGGGGTGACGGCTTCGAGGAATTCGGCGCCGGCTTCGTAGAGTCCGGCGCGGAGGTAGCGGCAGAAGGTGATGCGGGAGAGGACGAGCTTGGGGACGGGGCCGCTGATGTGGAATTCGATGGCGAGGAGGTCGCCTTTTTTGAAGAGGCGGCGGGAGATGCAGCCGATGCCGGAGGTGGTGAGATTGCGGGAGAAGATCTGGAGGGTGGGGCGGGAGTTGGCCTGGATGACGTAGACGTCGAGGGGGAGGCGGACGTTGACGCGGTTGTGGATGCGGCGGTTGGCTTCGGGGGAGGTGGGGAGGCGGTCGAGTTGCGCGAGGATTTCGCGCACCTGGGAGAGTTGCTCGGCGGTGACTTGTCGTGACACGAGGCGTCTCCTGGGACGGGTCAGTGGTCAGCACTACATCGCTAACGACCGTAAATTAGCCACAAATGAACACAAATGAACACAAAGACTTCATTAAGTGCTTAGGGACTAACTAAAAAGAAACCGCCGATGGACGCAGATAAACGCAGATGCCCGATGAACTCTGAGGAATATCGGCGTTCATTGGCGTTCATCGGCGGTTCCTTCGTCTTGCTCTTGGGTATGGATCGGTCGTAAAGATGGAGGTGTTAATGGTGAATGCGTCGGTATTTATAGGGGGGTAAGGGGGATGCGTGGGGGATGATGGATTATTGGACGAGGGGCGTGGTTCGTGGTTCGTGGTTCGGGTGCCGGGGAAGGAATTCAGAATTCAGAGTTCTGAATTCAGAATTGGGGGATGACGAGGTTGCCACGATGCTGAGGTGGACGCGGCGGAGTTGGGAGGCCGCTCAAGACTCAAGACTCAAGACTCAAGACTAAGGACTCGAGACTCAAATCTATATCCGTGGTCAGAGGGAGTTGGTGGCGGGATTGGGGGTGGCGCGGCGGGCGAGCCAGTCGCCTTGGAGGACGAGTTTGGTCCAGTCGGGGGGGACGCGGCGGACGTTGGTGGGGTCGGCTTCGACGGCTTGGAAGGCGAGGCCGACTTCCATGATGTCGAGTTCGACGGTGCGGCAGAAGCAGGTTTTGCAGAGGACGAGCTGGGGGCATTTTTCGTTGAGTTCGTGGGCGATGATGAGGTATTGGCCGTTGTAGACGAGTTTGCGGGTGAGGAAGGCGAGGCCGCCGGTGGAGAGGTTGCGGGAGTAGACGCGGACCCAGGGTGAGCCGGGGTCGGCGGGGAGGTTGAGCCACATGGGGTGGGAGAAATCGATGCGCGGGTGGATGCGGCGGTCGGCGTCGAGGGCGGGGACCTGAGCATCGAGCTCGGCGATGATTTTCTGGATACGCGTGATTTCCAGGCGCGATACGCCAATGTGGTACATGAGAAAGCCTCACTTTTTGGGGTGCAGTTCCACTATGACTGATTCAAGTGTTGAATATGTTTTGGGGGGAGGCAAGTTTTTTTTGGGGGGTAGACAGTAGACTGACCTTGCCCACGAACGGTGGGCGCGGCCTGGGGTCAATTGAGGCCGGCCTCGAACGCTTCGGGGCTCAGATAGACTAACGAAGAATGCCTTAGTTGACGTTTATAAAACACCTCGATGTATTCAAAGATCGCTGCCCGGGCGTG
>CAIMWO010000029.1 GCA_903845195.1 uncultured Phycisphaerales bacterium | reverse complement strand
GCCCAAAAACCATGTCAGGCGGTCATCCGGATCGCCGTAAAGACTCAGCGAGGTAATGTCGCCGCGCGCGGAACACGCATTGACGCGGGTGTAGAAATACGTGTTATTCACGACGAACCACGGCGACGCATACATGGCAAAAACACCATATTCCGGGCTGGTGTCGGCTTGCCCGGTGTTCAACACGTTTTTGTCCCAACCGATGAGCGGACTGACCAGCAGCACCGAATCGTTGTGACACATCAGATTCGTCACTTCGGCCAGACAGACCCCGGAAGAAAGCATCGTCCAAATCAAAATCGACCATCGGGCAACGCGCATGTTTTTCAGGTGCACCGAACTCATGTGAGCGGAGCATACTGGCGGGGTGAATGACCGTCAAGCATAATCACGCGATGGCTCGCCAATGGGGTGCATGACGGATTCCTGACTGTTTTCTAAAAAGTGCTTGTGTTGCCCGTATCGTCCCTAGTATTCTAGGGACATGAACACAAACAACCCTCACGGATCGGAACGCCGCCGGGAGATCCTGGCGGAGATCGGGCAGATTCCAGTGATCATTGCGGGTACTCTGACGACGCGGCAAAGGCGGCGCGGCAAAGGCCACTCGATCGTCCATCACCAGTTGCAGCGTTGGCGGGAGGGGTGCAACAATACCCGACACGTGCCCAGCGATCGCGTGCCAACAGTGCATGCCGGCGTCGAGGGGTATCGGCGTGTTCAAACTCTCATTGAGGAACTGGCTCGATTGGATGAGTCGACTGCTCTGGCAACGAATGGCGACAGTAAAAAAAAGCTCACGAAACGCTAGACGCGTGGGCGCTGGAACTGCATCGGTTCGTGGACACGGCCGCCGAGACGCTTCAGACAAGGGGTTTGGGCGACATCACTTGGCTTGAGCATGGGCTTCGGGATTCTGCGCAGGGCATGTGCCGAGCTGCCCTGCAGTGGTTGCTGGCATTGCCAGGGTTGAAGGTGCCGGAAGATGACCTGCGTGCCGGCGAACGCCGGATAACCCAAGAACAACGAACGATCCATACGCTCTTCGGGGATGTCGGCGTCTCGCGTAACTACTACCACCACCCCGCGAACGGCACGGGACGACATCCCCTGGACGAAGCCTTGGGCCTCATTGACGGCTATACACCTGGCGTGACAGCACTTGTCGGTCGGTGTGCGGCTGAGCACCCGTTCGGACAGGCGTCTGAGTCCTTCAAGGCCTACACGGGTCTGGATGTGGACGCGCGTCAGTTCCCGCGATTGGCCGAACGCGTTGGCCCGATGGTTGAGCGTTTTCTGCGCGACGATCTGCGCTCGGGTGAAAAGATACCGCCCCGAGTCTATGTCGCTACGGATGGCACGGGAGCGCCCCTGCGTCACGAGGAACTCAAAGGCCGCAAAGGCCGACAACCTGATGGTACGGCGCAGACCCACGAGATTAAGGTGGGCGCCATCTTCACCCAGCATCCGGTCACGGGCGAAAAGCCCTGGCGCGACCTCGACTCAACCACCTATATCGCCACCACCCAACGCGTCGATCCCTTCGGTGGCATGATGCTTGCGGAGTTCCGCCGTCGATTCCCTGCGCCTCCGCCGGAAATCGTCTTCTTGGGCGACGGCGCCGCTTGGAACTGGGAACTCCAGCGCATCAACTTCGCGGAAGCGGTAGGTATCGTTGATTTTTACCACGCCGCAGAACATGTCGCCAAAGTCGTCGATCTCATCGAAAATCACCGCTCTCCCTCCGGAAGCAAACGCCGTAAGCGCTGGGTCAAACTCCTGCTCCGGGGACATCTCGACATCTTCCTTTTCGAGGCCCGAAACGCCTTTCCGGTCGCCACCCAAGCCGTGGGGGAAACGGCGCTGGACTACTTCGAAAAGAATCGCCACCGAATGCGCTACCGTCTCTTCCGCCAACGAGGCTACTTCATCGGTTCCGGCGTCGTGGAAGCGGCCTGCAAGACCGTCGTCGCGCAACGCTTCAAAGGCTCCGGAATGCATTGGTCCGAACAGGGACTGGCCGACGTTCTTTCCATTCGGACGGCTATCCGGTCGAGGCGCTACACTGAGTTCTGGCGGCACGCGGCCGCCGCCCGACCGGCGGCTTGATCAGAAATCAGTCGTGCACCCTTTCGTGCATGAAGACTGAAATTGTGATTCACAACTACCGCACTTGTCTCCACAATACCACCCGGATTGATCTCATGGGGATCGGAGCGTGCATCTTGTCCAGGAACCACCCAACCTACAGTCCCGGCAGAGTTCGAACGCGCCATTTGCAGCCGCTCTGCCTGGCGCTGCTCGCGCGTCAGGCCGGGAGCGGGTACGACGTGCGGGCGGCGCTGTCGGAACTTCCTTTGTTTGCGCAAGCGCGCCCGGATGCGCCGGGTGTTTATCGCACGTTGCAGGCGTTTGAGCAGCGCGGGTTGATCATTGGACGCCAGCGACTCTCGAAGAAGGGGCCGGCGCGACGCGAATACACCGTGACGCCTGCCGGGCGCGCGTGTCTTGCGGAGTGGGGCAAGGTGCTGGAATCCGCCCGGGGCGAGATTGACGATGTGATCGCGTGGGTACAGCAGGGGAAGAAAGGCACAAATCGCGCTGCGGGGCAGCGATCCTGCATCCCTGCCAAACGTCGTAAATAACAAGCGCGAGGTAGCAGGAGCCATCCATGAAATTCATCCGTTTTGACATCATTGGCGGGGCGAGCGGCGACATGCTGCT
>CAIMWO010000028.1 GCA_903845195.1 uncultured Phycisphaerales bacterium | reverse complement strand
TCTCGAGTAGATCGCCCGGCACAGTCGGGATGAATGTGCCCCGGGCGGTTCCGCCGTGGCTGTGACCGGAGCGGCCGACGCGCTGCAAGCCGCGGCCGACACCTTTGGGGGAGTTCAGCAGGACGACGCGATCGATCGTGCCGATGTCGATGCCCAGTTCGAGGCTCGTCGAGCAGACCACGCACCGCAATTCGCCGGCCTTGAGTTTGCGTTCGATGTCCAGCCGCAGGTCGCGATCGAGGCTGGAATGGTGCGCCTCAATCTGCTCGGGCAATATGGGATGTTCGTCCATCGTGCCGGCGTCGATGGCTTGCTGGAAGCGTTTCCGCAGCAGGTACGTGAGGCGTTCGGTGGCAGAGCGAAGGTTAGTGAAGACCAGCGTGGTGCGATGCGCGCGGATGATGCGTTCAAGAGTATCGTAGATGTGGCGGGTGATCGTGGCGGTGGTGGAGAATGGTGTCTTCCCGAAGACGGAAGCGATTTCGAGTTCGAGGGGGCGGTCGAACGATGCATCTGCAATGGCGCAGGGCCGGCCAAAAAGTTCGGAACCGACGAGGAATTCCGCCATGCGTTCGAGCGGGGCGATGGTGGCGGAGAGGCCGATACGCTGCGGATCTTCGCCGCCGGAGCGCATCACGAGGTCGGCCAGGCGTTCGACCGAAAGGGCCAGATCGACGCCGCGTTTGTTCCCGGCAACGCTGTGAAGTTCATCGACAATGATCGTGCGGACTTGCCGCAGGTGATCGCGCATGGAACGCGTGGCCAGGCATAGGGCGAGGCTTTCGGGCGTGGTGATGAGGATGTGCGGAGGGCGCCGGGCCATGCGCTGCCGCTCGGCCGACGTGGTATCTCCGGTGCGCATGGCGACACGGATCGGACTGGGTTCATTCGGACACATACGCGCGGCGATCTCTTCCAGCGGGCGCAGGAGGTTGCGATTGACATCGCTGCCCAACGCCTTGAGCGGGCTGATGTAGACGCACTGCACCGCATCGCCCAGGGCGCCCGCGTCGTGACGCTCCAGGAGATCGGACAGGAGGCTGATGAAGGCACAGAGAGTTTTGCCGCTGCCGGTCGGTGCGCAAATGAGCGTGTGCTGGCCGTCCTGAATGGCGGGGACGGCAAGCTGCTGGGGGGCGGTCAGATCGGAGAAGCGTTCCCGCCACCATGCGGCGACGGGCGGATGGAGGCGCGAAAGAATGGCGTCGGCCGGCTGTGTTGGGAGTGGTGTGAGATGGGAAAACCGCACGTGAGTCCGCGCTCCGTCGCAGAGAAGCCGCCGCGAATCAGCATCACCGGCTCAGCTTCGGGGGCCAGGCGCTGGTCAGTTCCCGCGCCCAGGCTTCATATTCCCGCTGTAAAGCGTTGAGATCCGGCGCGATGTATTTCTTCATATACACCGGACCAGCCACGGTATTCCAGCGTTCGGTGAAATTTTCCACTTCGCGCGGACTGACGCCGGTGCCGGCGAGCGATTTGGCAAGCGTGCCGCTGTCGGCGTCCGCCAGCAGTTCTTGCAGGCCCTTGCTGTATTTCGGCGAATGCTGGAGGAAGAGGACGAAACTCCAGAGCTGGGAATAATACGCATCCACGTGTTTTTGATTCAGCTTAATCACACGGCCCGCGTGAGTGGAGGCCAGTTCGCTGAGTTTCCACATGCGGTTCTCGCGAATGGCCTGCTTGAGCGCCAGCCAGCGGCGATAGTTCATTTCCGGCTTGAACCGCGGCGTCGCCCCTTCCCAATCGATGGCTTCATTTTGCGTGGCCAGCCCTTCTTCCAGCCAGCTCGGAAGCCGATCCTTGAAGGCAAACCAACTGTATTGATGCCACGCTTCATGCGCAACGACGGACAGCGTCTGCTCGCGGCCGATGTCGTAACCCGCGAACACGCCTTCCTGGCAGTAACCGCCGGCGGAAATCTGGAGATAAATCGGCGCGTTGCTCCCCGCGCGGAGATTGGTATAAAACTCCCACTGCGACCGGTTGCCGAAGACGTAGCAATCCAGCGGACCTTTTATGAGACCGTTGGGGTTGTTGGCAACGGCACGTGCGTGGGCGGCTTCGAGGACGCGCCCCAGAAGACGCTGGTAGAGCGGATCGCGAAGAGTCGTGTAAATGCGGTAGTTTTCAGTGCTGATGACGACGCCGTTGTTTTCGGCGAAATCCCATGGGCGCTGGTTGATCGGCTCGCTGGCCAGTTGGGCCAGCGCTCGGGAATCGTAGACGTATCCCACACCGGAACTGGTTTGGCATGCACTGAACGTGCCGACGATGAGCATGCCCGCCAGTGCGACAGCCAACAGGCCGGTCGTGGTACACACCCTCCGGAATGCCCTGATCAACTGCTGGACCAACCGAATCTCCCCACTCAAGAATGCACAAGAAATCGCATCAGGCAATCTTTCAGTATACCGCGAGGAGGGGGCCGGGAATCACAAATAAATGCCGCCTCATGGATTTTTCAGATTTCCGCGGCCATCTTTCCCAAATTATCGTCAGCGTACCACAATGGCCCTGCAACTTTTGACACTCCTCTTCGTGGTATTCGGTATAGACATTCCGTGCCTGGTGCTGTTGTGCCCGGGCTTCCTAACAATCCAAAAGGAGTTTTCATGCGTGTTCTTAGTCGAATTTCACTGGTCGCCGTGGCTTTGGCGACGATTGTCGGCTTTGCGTCAGTCTCGCTCAGCCGGGCGGACGAAGCCCCGGCAGCCGCCACGGGCACCATTTCCGGCAAAGTGGTGGATAAGGATGGCAAGGCGGTCGCAGGTGCCACCGTTCAAGCCGTCAAGCCACGCGAAGCTGGCGAGGCCCACAAGAAGCAGCAGGCCGGTGGGCACCAGGGCCCGGAAAAGATCGGCAAGTCGGCCACTTCCGCCGCCGACGGCACCTATAAACTGACGGACATTCCTGCCGGAAAGGTGAACGTCACCGCACGCTTGCAGGGCGAAGGCTTCGGCCATATTGGACCGATCGAAGTGACCGCCGGCCAAGACACCAAGGCCGATGACATCAAGCTTGAAAAGAAAATGGGTGGTGGCAAGACTCCGTGATTCAATATGTCCACACACCCCACATGGGTAAGCGAGCCGCGTCATGTCGACGCGGCTCGCTTCTTTTTGCCCTTCATACTTCGGCGCGCGACTTCTCCTGCCTTATCCGCGCCACTGCTCCCCCCATAACGACGGCGGCGCAGAGGACGATCACCACGATCAGTGAGGCCGATACGCTGTTGTTGAACACGTTGCGCTGCGCCTGAATTTCCCGAGCGTATCTTGTCACCATCACCGCCGCGGCGCTGGTGGTCGTGATGGTCACAAAGACCAGCGGTCCCAGCGTCACCCAGGCGTACCTGCGCTTGCCGCTGCGCACCAGTACGACGGTAGACACCGCCAGGGCGATGACCGCGAGCATCTGGTTGGCGATGCCGAACATGGGCCAGATGGCCTCCATCGAATTGGAATTGATGAAGTACCACCAGCCGCAGACCATCAAACCCGTAGCCAGAATCGCCGACGGCCACCAGTGCGTCTGGCCCAGTTTGGGATGGATCCATTTGCCCATGGTTTCCTGCAGCAAAAAGCGGCCGACGCGCGTGCCGGCGTCGATGGTGGTGAGGATAAAGAGCGCCTCGAACATGATGGCGAAGTGGTACCAGTACTTGGTCATGCTCTCCATCCACTCCACCCCGCTGCTGGCGGTGCCCAGTATCTTCCGGGCCGCCTCATCGAAGATTTCCGCCATCCCCACCGCCAGCGTCACAGCCCCGCCAGTGCGTCCTTCGAGAGTCTCACCGACCTGGTGTTCCATCTGCCCCAGGGTGGTACGTGCCTGATCATTTTCCGAAAGCTTGACGATCTGCTGTTGGTATTGGGGCAGGTCCTTCCAACTGGTGTTCATGTGATAGTAATGGGCCATCGGCAGACTGGCCGCGGCGATCAGGGCGACGAGGCCGACCAGACCTTCCATCAGCATGGCGCCGTAGCCGATCATGCGTGCGTGGCTTTCCTTGTCGAGCATTTTGGGCGTGGTACCGGAACTGACCAGCGAGTGAAAGCCGCTGATGGCCCCGCACATGATGGTGATGAATACGAATGGGAAGATGGCGCCTTTGACGGTCGGTCCGCCCAGGAGAAAGACACTGTTGATCGCAGGCGCCTGGAGCGCTGGATTAGCGATGATCACGCCCAGCACCAGCAGGGCCACGGTGCCGATCTTCAGAAAGCTGGAGAGATAATCGCGGGGGCAGAGGAGCACCCACACGGGCAGGACGCTGGCAATGAAACCGTAAATCGCCATGGAAAGCGAAATCTGCGATTCCTGCAGATTGAACATATCGCGGAGCTTTTCCAGATCGTTGGCGGGGTCCTGCACGTAGCCGCCGAGCCAGACGGCGCCCAGCGTCAGCACCCCTCCGATGATCGACGCTTCGAGGACTCGGCCCTTGCGCACGCGGGTCATATACCAGCCGACGAGCAGGGCGATGGGGATGGTCAATGCGATGGTCAGCGTTCCCCAGGACGATCCGGGAATCACACGGTTAGCCGCCACATCCTCCCCGATCAGGAGGGATTGTCCGGGCAATTTCCCCGGGACCTGAACGGCAACATCGATGGCGGATAGACCATGCAGCGCCGTCACTTTCAGATCGAATTCCTGCGAAACTTCCACCGCAGCGCCGTTGGCATAGACGATCCGACAGCCGGGTTTGACGCGGTACACGAGCACGTTGTCGTAGCGGTTGTAGGCAGCGATGACGGAATGCTCCGGCGCCACGAATTGTGTGCCGGCAGGAAAAGTCACCTTCTCACCGCCCAGCGCTTTGACGACCACTTTTCCCAGTCCCGCCAGGGCGATCACCAGGACGAAGAGAATACCGACGGTGGCGGCGGTGCCCGTGGCCGGGCCGACCTCATCGTAGGCGATGCGCGCCAGCGATTTGCCTTCGCGCCGGGTGGAAAAAACCAGCACGACAAAATCCTGCACCGCCCCGCCGAGGCACACACCGATGAGAATCCACAGCAGCCCGGGCAGGTATCCGAACTGTGCCGCCAGCACGGGACCGATCAGCGGGCCGGCGCCGGAAATCGCGGCGAAGTGGTGGCCGAAGAGCACCCAGCGATTGGTCGGATCGTAATTGTGGCCGTCGCGAAGCGTGTGCGCGGGTGTGACGCGTGTGTCATCCAATGCCAGCACTTTGGCGGCAATGAACGCACTGTAGTACCGGTAGGCGATCGTCAGCACGAGCAGGACGATCAGCATCAGCGGCAATCCGTGGGAGAGATGTTCGGCAAGCCATTGCATCAGATTCATGCGCCTCTAGCGGGTACGAAACGGTGATAGCGTAACGGGAATCGTTCCAATGAACCACGATCGAGCAATGACGCCAGCGCACGAAGTTTCAGGTTTCCATGCGCAAGTTTCAAGAGCCCCATCCCATGCGGGCAAAAACAAGATCGCCGTGGAACGTTCCACGGCGATCTGCGTATCTGCTTCAAGACGGCTCGATCAGTGGTGCACGATGGTCGTGTTGTAGTAGCCGATCATCGCGAAGAAGCGGTTGGCGTTGAGGATCGGGACGCTGGACTGCTTGGCGTCGGTGATCACGACATCGTACTGCTTCTGCTTGGCAAGCTGGGCATCGACCACGCCGCCGGGTTGATCGCCGCCCTCGGCCTGAATCGTCGGAGAAGCGGGACGAGCGCCGACGACCAGGAAGTCGGTCTGGGTGGTCAGCTTATCTTCCACGATGCCGCCCCAGAGCTGGATCATGCGGATGAGGCGTTCGCGTTCGGCAGAGGTGGCCTGCCCATCGCCATCAAGGTCGAAATCGCCGTAGACCACAAACCGGAACTTCCGGTTCTTGTCCTGGTTGTAAACGGGGTTGGCGATGAGATCGCCGGCCTGGATGGTCTGGCCTTTTTCGACATAGGTGATGCGGCAGAGCGATTCGGCCTCGCCGACATCGAGTACTTCGACGCCGCCCTTGCCGCGGGCTTCGGCGTCGGTGTCAAAGCGAACGCCATACTTCGGATCGTAGATCGCGAAGGTGAGCCCCGGCAGAACGCGGTCACGTTTGCCGAGGTTGATGTAGCATTCGCCCGAACTGGTGCCGGCGCGAACGATCAAGCCATCGACCTCACGCGCCACATTGGTTTTGCCGGCCGGGCGGAGGCGGCTGATGGCCTCACGCAAAGTGGCGATCTGGTTGTTGAGCTTGATGATTTCCTGCTTGTGCTGCTCTATCTGCAACACAAACTCGCGGCGCATCTTTTCGGTGTCTTCCTTGAGCGTGGTGATCTGCTTTTCATAATCCCCGGCGATCTTGTCTTTCTCGGCCTTGGCCAGCGACAGGTCCGCGTTGACCTTCACGAGTTCATCCTTGCGCTCCTGCTCGTTCTTGGTCGCCTGCTCCAGCGACGTCTTGAACGTCGCCTTCGTTTGATCAAACTGCGCCTCTTCATCGTGCAGACGAATGCTCAGGGCTTCGTATTCTTTGGCCGCTCTAGCCAAATCGGAGCTCAGTGCGTTGGCCGCAGCAATCAGCGAAACATCTTTCTTGCCTACCCGATCCAGCGTCGTCTTCACCTTGCCGTTATCCAGGTTGGTCAAATCACCCGTCGACGCCCCGGAGGGTCCGTCGATCGCCAGCTTCAGCGCTTCGATCTGCTTGCGAGAGGCCGCGATGGCGGTATCCGTCGGGCTGCCGGCGATCAACTGATCGACATAGGGGTTGTCCTGCGGAGAAGCCAGGCGCGCAATGCGCTTCTCCATCGCTTCCCTGGCCTTGTTGGACTTATCCAACTGCATGTAGATCAGGATCGCGACGGCCACAGCAATCACGAAAAGAAAAATGAAAATGATCAACGCATACGGGGGAGAACTTCGGGGACGCACCACTGCCATGGGGAAACCTCCAAAGAACGGCTTCGGACGCCATCAACCGCCAGAAAGGCGCCGCGGGGATCAACCCGCAGCTTAAGCTAAGTAGAATATCACCGGGGCATCCGTTTAGGTCAAGCGAAAATACCCCCTGAAAACTCCGAACAAATTGAAAGTAGTCTGAAGCACCCCCATAATGCCTACCATGCAACACACTTTTCCGTTCGATCCCACCTACGGCTACGACGAAGCAGCGCTGCGGGCGATCCAGTCTCCCCCGCATCCGGAGGACTTCGCCGCCTACTGGCAGGCCACTTACGCCGAGGCCATGGAAACACCCCTGAATATCCAGCAGCGGCCATTGGTGTCGCCTCACACGGACTACGATCTTTTCGAAATTGAATTCGATAGCCTGCACAAAATTCGCATCGGCGGGTGGCTGGCCGTTCCCCGGGGAAAATTCACCCATGGCATGGTCGTCGGTCACGGCTATGGTGGCCGCGATGGGCCCGGCTTGCCGCTACCGGGGGCTCCGGCTGCGGCCATATTTCCCTGTGCCCGGGGGTTCAACCGCTCAGCCCGACCGGATCTGCCGGACCAGTCGCCCCAACACGTCCTCCATGGCATCGATTCCCGTGACACGTATATTCATCGCGGCTGCGCTGCGGACATCTGGGCCGCGGCTTCGGCCCTCCTGCAGCTCTTCCCCAAGGTTGCCGAAAACCTATTCTATAACGGCGGCAGTTTCGGCGGCGGCATCGGGGCGCTGGCCCTGCCCTGGGACCCACGCTTCTCCCGGGCCTTTCTCGATGTACCAAGTTTCGGCAATCATCCGCTGCGCGTCACGCTCCCGTGCGTCGGCAGCGGAGAGGCGGTCCGGCTCCTGCATGAACGCAAACCGGAAATTCTCAATGTCCTGCGTTATTTTGATTCCGCCTCGGCGGCACGTTTCATCCGCATTCCCACCCTGGTCGGCTGCGCGCTCTTCGATCCGGCGGTTCCGCCTCCGGGACAGTTTTCCGTCTACAACAACCTCGCCGGCCCCAAATCCCTGTTCATTCACCCCGCCAACCATTTCGGTTATCCGGAATCTGCCGAGGTTACCGCACAGCTCTACCGCCGGCTCCGCGAATGGTTCCAGGCGTAACGTCAAACCGTCCGGTGCTCATCCCGAATGCCTGCCGCCAGCCGCCCCCCGGATCGACCGCTGCATCGTCAGTTCCATCAAGCGCTGATGTGTGCCGCGTTCCGGCTCGCCGGGACCTGGGTGGCGCTGCACCCACGAACCATCCGAATGTAAATCCCAGGCCTGGCGGTTGTCCGCCAGCATAATTTCCAGAATTTCTTTCAGGCGGGCCTGCATGGCCGTATCTTCGATCGGCACGGCCGCTTCCACGCGGTGCGAGAGATTGCGGCTCATCCAGTCGGCCGAACCCATCACATATTCGCTGTTGCCGGCGTTGTGAAAATAGAAAATCCGCGAGTGCTCCAGGAATCGCCCGATCACGCTGCTGACGCGGATATTTTCCGACAGCCCCGCAACCCCCGGCCGCAGGCAGCAGAACCCGCGGACGATCAAATCAATCTTCACCCCCGCCTGCGAAGCCTCGTACAGCTTGGTGATCACTTCCGCATCTTCCAGCTGGTTCATCTTGCCGATGATCCGTGCTTCGCGGCCGGCCCTGGCCAGCTCGATCTCGCGCTGGATCATGGCCAGAAACTTCGGCCGCATTTCCAGCGGAGCCACCAGCAATTTCCGGTAGTTCCTCTTGAGCGATCGACCGGTGAGGAACGCGAACAAATCGACGACGTCCTCGCAAATATCCTCGCGGCAGGTGAACAACCCGAGGTCGGTATAAAGCTGTGCGGTTTTTGAATTGTAATTTCCCGTCGCCACGTGCGCGTAACAGCGCAGACGGTCGTCCTCCCGCCGCACCACCAGCGCCGTCTTCGTATGCGTCTTTAGTCCAAGAATCCCGTAGACGACATGCGCCCCGGCATTCTCCAGCGTCTGCGCCCACTGAATGTTCCGTTCTTCATCGAACCGCGCCTTCAACTCCACCAGCACTGCCACCTGTTTCCCCGCTTCCGCGGCACGCGCCAATGCACTGACGAACGGCGAATCGCCGCTCGTGCGGTAAAGCGTCATCTTGATGGCGGCAACTTTGGGATCCTTCACCGCTGAGAGTACAAACCGCTCGACGGAACTATCGAATGACTCATACGGATGATGCACCAGCACATCACCGCTACGAATGATCGCGAAAATATCTGCCTCCGGGTCGGCCAGCGCCGGCGCCACATCCGGCTTCCAGACCGGCGCCAACAGGTCCGGCCGGTCCACCGCCGTGGCAATCGACATCAGGTCCGACTTGCCCAGCGGCTCGGGTAGTTCGTAAATTGCATCCTCGGTGACTTCGAGCCCCTCAATCAGGAATTGCCGCATCTCCGCCGACATATTCGACGCGATCTGTACCCGCACCGTATCGGCGAACCGCCGCGCCCGCAGTTCTTCCTGCACTGTTTCCAGCAGGTCCTCCGGATCCTCCACCTCGGCCTCGACCTCGGCATTGCGCGTCACGCGGAAATGCTGATGCTCCAGAATTTCCATCCCCGGAAACAACTCCGACAGCCGCGCTTCAATCAGTGATTCAATCGGCACGAACACATACTGCTTGCCGTCGCGGACGGTCAGCCAGCGGCTCAACGTCTGTGGCACCTTGATGCGGGCGAACAAATGCTCCGCCTGTCCAGGCTGCTTCAGCAACACCCCGATCGACAAACTCAAATTACTGATAAACGGAAACGGATGCCCCGGGTCGACCGCCAGCGGGGTCAGGATCGGAAAAATCTGGGCATGAAAATAATCGTCCGCACTGGCCTGCTGCTCCGAAGTCAACTCGACGTAGTCCCGCAGCGCGATCCCCTCGCGCTCCAACTCCGGCCGCAGATGGTTCTGCCACAGATCCACCACCTCACGCGTCATCTCCATGATGCGCTGCCGCACCACCGCGTAATGCTGTTCCGGCGTCAGGCCATCAGGCGTGAGGACCGGTGTTCCCGCAGCCTCTTTTCGCTGCAGCAATCCGATACGTTTCATGAAGAATTCGTCTGAGTTGCTGGAGTAGATCGCCAGAAACTTCAGCCGTTCCAGCAGCGGCGTTCGCGGATCGGAAGCCTCGTGCATCACGCGGCGATTAAAATCGAGCCAGGAAAGGTCCCGATTGAAAAAAGGCGTGACCTGCACCGGCAACGGTCCCGGCGGAGTGTTTGCGATCGTCATCGGTTTGTCCACGGAGGCCATAAATCCATCATCTCCCGCACGCACAGCCGATCACTCTCCCACCAGCTCACGCGAACCATACTGGTATCACACCCATTCTACCCCTGCAATCGTTACAGCGCTACGAAAGCCTTTCTCCCGCATTTTTAACCAAATCCTAAAGATACGTCGGCCCGAGTGGGCCGAAACTTTCTGTAGTTGTGAGGCCACGGACCCCTTACCCCCCACCCCCTCATGCCCGTCCCGTCCCCTCCGTCAAACCAGATTTCCTATCTGTTCGACAACCGCCCGGGCGGCTCTAGACTACCGGGGTGTCAAGGCCGCCAAGCCACGGGAGCAATCCCAGCAGCAGTGAATGAGCTGCTCACTGACCCTAACTCACAGAGCCGTGTAGACTTCGCAAGTTGCTGCGGCTGAACACCGAACTCATGAGCCAGCGACCTCTGCAACTCAGTCCAAATTATCTCTTCTGGCCAGTCCATAGCATTGAGTGGTTCAAGTTGCGGGGCTTCAAGACTAGCAAGATCTGCCGCCAAGAATGACGGCCGGTCATGACCCTCAGGGATCGCCGGCAAGACTAGACGCCCCACGACACCCAGCACAAACGCCACCGGTACACATGCCGCAATGAATAGCAAGCGACCTAGTATTCGCACCCCTGGAATATTTTGCCCCGGCTTTCCATCATCAAATGTTATTGCCAAGAGGACCATCCCAGCCAACACGAGGACCACGGACACAATCCCTAGAGCAAGCGAAGTTTTCGGCGACAGGCCAAGAGCGGGCAGTGGCACGCCCAATTCCTGCCGCAGTTTGGTCCAGAATGCCCGCCGACGCCCCCTCGGAACCATGTCGTTCAGGGAACAACACGCGGGGAGACCGCAGTCTAGACCGTTGCGCTCAATGGCTTCGCGTATAACCTGAAGATGCTGTGGATTGAATTCGCATTGTGGTTGCTGTCCGTTTGCGTTGAGGGATTCACGCACCATCGTCACGAGAGTCCCCAAGGTTGTATCATCGTTCACGACACTGGGCGAACGATTGACTAGCAGAAAGGTAAAATGCACAGCCTCGTTTGCTCGCAGCACTTTCGAGCTCACAGTTCGAGAGACAACGGCAAAGGCTCCGTTTGCGGTAAGCTCTTCGCTCCGCTTGAGATTGCGGGCCGTCATCAACAGCAGAGCTACGCCAGCCGCAGCAATCAAAGGACCTATGCATGCAAGACCGGCAGGTGAATGTGGTGCTGCGCCCCACCCCCCGAGCCCTAGACCCACCACAACTCCAATTGCACCAAGCGTGATACGCGTACTGGGAAGTGTCCATAGTGATCGTGTGGTCCTTCGCGTCCTACCTCCCACCGGTATTCCTCCTCTTAGCCCAGATGCATGCGTTTATGCTAATCGGCGCATCAGTAGGCCGCAAACCTAGTGCGCCGCAAATATTGCATATCGGCACCACGCCACTGACTCAGGTACCGCGACGGTCACGGAGCAGCGCGGGTGGCAGCGGGGGCAGTGCGCTGCCCTCTCAAAATGCTACGCCACCTTTCGGGAAGCTTTCGCGGAATAATCGCGGCCCACGAACCACGACTCACGGGCCACGATAGACAACCCCGCACCTCTGCCGCCTCCGCTCCTCTTTCGCGTTTCGCCTTTCGCGCTTTGCGTTTTTCTTTTCACCTCCCCCCCTCCCTCATCTTCCGTTACGATGCACCCAATATGATCGACACCCACATCCCTGCCCTTGAGCCCGCCCCCGTCCGACGCCCATGGTGCGTCTGGGCCGCCGTCGTCCTCATCCTCCTCGGCGCATTCTTCAACCTCTACTTTCTCTATCACCACTGCCCCATCGACCTCTCCGAAGACGAATCACATTATTGGGAGTGGTCCCGCCATATCGACTACGGCTATTACTCCAAACCCCCCGGCATCGCGTGGGTCCTCTTCGCCGCGGCCCGCGTGGGCCGCGCGCTGGGTTTGCCCGAGTCCGCCTCCGGTGAACAACTCATGCCGGTGCTCCGCACGCCTGCCGTCCTCTTCGGCATCCTTTCCGGCCTTCTCTCCCTCGCCCTCGCCCGCCGCATCTTCCGCGATGATCGCGCCGCCCTGGCCGTCATCCTCCTCTCCGCCGCCGCTCCCATGTTCTCCGTCGGCAGCGTCCTCATCACCATCGACTCCCCCATGTACCTATGCTGGGCCGCCACCGTCTACTGCCTCTGGCGGCATGTCGAAAGCAGTGGTCAGTGGCCAGTGGTCAGTGGCCAGAGAGCCGAAGGCACCACCCCACGAACCACGGACCACGAACCACGGACCACGACCCCCACGCGCTGGCTCTCTGCCGCCGCCCTCGCCTGCGCCGCAGGCATGCTCTTCAAGCCCGTCCTCATCGCCATCCCCCTCTGCGTCCTCATCGCCGCCGCGCTTCATCCCGCCCTTCGCCGCGCTTTTAAAACCTGGCATATGCTCCCCGCCGTCCTCATCGTTCTGGCCTCGCAAATCCCCGTCATCCTCTGGAACGCCCAACATCATTGGGTGACGTTCAAGCACATCGGCAAACAAGGTGGCTTCGTCAGCGGCATCTCCACCACCCCCTCACACTGGTACGACCCCCTCGCCCGTCTCGGCGAATACCTCGCCGCCCAAGCCGGCGGAATGGGCGGACCGCTCTTCATTCTCATCGTCCTCGCCGTCATTCACGCCCTGAAACATAGGCAAGAACCACGACCCACGGCCCACGACCCACGGCCCACAACCCACGGCCCCTCCTTCCTCCTCGCCTTCTCCCTACCTCTCTGGTTCTTCTACCTCCTGATGAACCTCTGGGCCCATACCGAACCCAACTGGCCTGCCGCAGCCTATTTCGCCGCCATGGTTCTCCTGTCAGGATTTGTCGTGGAACTGTGGACGCGCATACCCCCGCCCCGACGAACGAAAATTTTCATCGTCGTTACGATCATCTGGGGCATCCTGCTCTCGCAGATCGCGCAGAACACATCCCGCATCTACCCCCAAATCGCCGCCAGCCTTGAACCCCTGAAAGGCACCCAGAAATATTTCAAATCCCGCCTCCATCCGCGAAATTGGGATCCATCCGCCCGTCTGAAGGGCCTGCAGGAACGCGCCGCCATCGTGCAACGGGTGCGCGAAGAAATGAAAGCCCAGACCGGAAGCGACCCGCTCATCATCACCAACCGCTACGACACCAGCAGTTCGCTGGCGTTCTATCTGCCGGATCAGCCCTTCGTCTACAGCGTCGGGTCTCTCGTCGGCAGCCGGCAAAGCCAGTACGACGTCTGGCCGGGCCTCAACGAGAAAGCTGCCGATGGGACCCTTCTCCATGCCGGACAAAACGCCCTCGTGATTGGCGCATTCGACTCCGAACCACTGCAAAACGTGCTGACGCCGGCGTTCGAACGCCTCGAAGGACCCGTTGCTTTCCCGATCATCTACCGTGGCATTATCATGAAGGATGTGGCCATCTACCGGGCCTACGGATTCAAGGGGCTACCCGCGCGGCCATCTGATTCGTATTAGTAGTATCTGTAATCCTCATACGGACCGGATTCCGAAAATGCACCAGACCTTCCTGCAGTTTGCCCCCCTCCTGGCGGCAGAAACCACCGATGAGGCCAAGACAAGAGCCATCATCTGGCTGGCGATCATTATGCTGATGGTGCTCCTCGGCGGGGGGATCATCCTTATCATGCGCAGTAAACTTGGTGCCAAGGAAGCGGACCGTTCCTCTGCCCATGATGTCGGCTTTTCACTGTCCGATCTGCGGGCCATGCGCGACCGGGGCGAAATTACTCCGGAAGAATACGAGGTTACCCGGGCCAGGATCATTGCCAAGATCAAAGGTACCGTTCCCGATACGCCGGTGCTAAAGAATAAGGGCGCACCTGCGCCGGCCACCTCCATCCCGGATCCTCCCGCCGCACCGCCGGATCCACCTGCCGCACCAGAAAATCCCGCTCCCAGCGAACCAGAGACACCAAAGTGAGCCCGGGCACATAAAATACGCATTTTGGAAATCCGAAGTGGCCCGCGTCATTCGGAACTCTGACCTTCTGAGGCATCGTCCCGCTTCTTGTGTATTTCCTCTCAACATCAATAGACGATGCACCCGACAATTCCTATGATAGACTGCCAGTGGCGGCACTCGGTTCGCTTTTGTGTTTTGGCCTTCGTCCGGTGCTAGCCACTCACCGGTGACCTCGACGAGTGTCTGCTAAGCTTTTGAGCTTTGCTCGATCAATACCTGGAAGGGATTTCATGGCGCTACAAACCGGTAACACCAGCGGCGGCGGGCCCACCACCCCCGGCGGTACAGGCGGTGGGGGCACGGGCGGCACCGGCGGCGGCGGTTCCGGCGGAGGGTTCCGCGGACGCAAAGTCACCAACTGCTCTTTCTGCGGCAAGTCGTCCCGCGAAGTCGGCCCCATGGTCGAAGGCCCCAACGATATCTACATTTGCTCCAACTGCACGGAACTCTGCCAGAACATCTTCCGCCAGGAAAAACGGAAGGTCTCCGGCAGCCGCCCGATGTTCGGACAGATACCCTCACCCCGCCAACTCAAAGAGTTCATGGATCAGTACGTAATCGGACAGGAATCCGCCAAGCGGGCCATGTCCGTCGCCGTGCATAATCACTACAAACGCCTCGCCCACGCGGATGCCGCCGGTACCGGCGGCGACGATATCGAAATCGATAAGTCCAACGTGCTGCTCATCGGACCGACCGGCTCCGGCAAGACGCTGCTGGCACGCACCCTCGCACGCTGCCTCAACGTGCCCTTCGCCATCGGAGATGCCACTACCCTCACCGAGGCCGGCTACGTCGGCGAAGACGTCGAAAACCTCCTCCTCAAACTCCTCCAGTCCGCCGACTACGATCTCGAAGCCGCCCAACGCGGCATCATCTACATCGACGAGATCGACAAGATCGGCAAGACCAACATGAACGTCTCCATCACCCGCGATGTCTCCGGTGAAGGCGTCCAGCAGGCCCTGCTCAAAATGCTCGAAGGCACTGTCGCCAACGTCCCCCCGCAGGGCGGACGCAAACATCCCGAGCAGCAGTACATTCAGCTCGACACGTCGCACATCCTCTTCATCTGCGGCGGCACGTTCGTCGGCCTCGAACAGATCATCGGCAAACGCCTCGGCCGCAAGATGATCGGCTTCAACTCCGAAGTCGCCGGCCGACAGGAAACTGAAGATGACAAGGGCAAACTCCTCTCCAAGGTTCAGCCCGATGACCTCATCGAGTACGGCATGATCCCCGAATTCATTGGCCGCCTTCCGGTGGTCGCCACCCTCATGCCGCTGACCGTCCCGGCCATGATTCAAATTCTCACCGAGCCGAAGAACGCCTTGGTCAAGCAATATCAGAAGTTCTTCCAGATGGAGGGTTGCGAACTCGAATTCACCGAAGGCTCGCTCAAACTCATCGCCCAGCGCGCCCTCAAACGCGACACCGGCGCCCGCGCCCTCCGCAGCGTGCTGGAAGAAATCATGCTCGACCTGATGTACCAGCTTCCAGATCTGCAGCAGCGCGGCAAGTACATCATGTCGGAAGAGGTCATCAACGGCGAAGTCGGCCTGTTCGACCGCAAACCGATCCCCATCAAGGAAAGCGCCTGATTTCCTCCCTGTAACTGCCGCCCACCCACGAGCCCGCCCCAAAGCGGGCTTGTTTTCTATTGACGCTTGCTTATTGCTCAGGCCCAGCCCATACAATCTGCCGAAAGCGCGTTCGTTTCCCTCATCAGTACCACCCCAAAGTGGTCGATAATCTACACGAGCTCAGCATCTCTTCGGCTCCCCGGAGAACTTATGCCGGACAATCCTGGCGCCAATCCGCCCTTTCGCACTCCCCCCGCGATTCCCGCGGCCCGGCCCCCGCATATGCCCGATCCTCTCTCCTCGCAATTCCTCCCGGGAGCCATGGTCGAACGCCGAAACCTCAAACGCCCGGACGACCGCGCCGCGCTCAGCCACCGCTCCATCACCATCGGCCTGCTGCTGGTCGTCCTCATCGCCGCCTTCACGCCGTACAACGATTACATCCTCCAAAACTCCCCCTTCATCGGCAATCACCTCCCCATCGGTATTTTCTTCCTGATGGCGTTGCTCGTCCTGATCGTTAATCCCGTTCTTCAGTTCTTCAAAAACGCACCGCTTTCCACCGGCGAACTCGTCGTGATCGTCACGATGATGCTGGTCTCGGCCGCCGTCCCCTCCTCCGGCCTCATGCGCTACCTCGAACCGATGCTCGTCTCCCCCTTCCGCCTCGTACAGGAAGCGCCGTGGCTCAAGAACATCGCCAACCTCATTCCCTCCTGGCTTGTCCCCACGAAAGACCCCGCCAGCCCACTCGTCTCCAATTACTGGCTCGGCCTCGATCCGCATCAGACCACCAACATTCCCATCCTTCCGTTCATCCTCCCGAAGCTCCTGTGGGGCATCCTCATCGCCGCCATCCTCTCCATGGCCATGTTCCTCGCCGCCATCTTTCGCAAACAGTGGGTGCACCATGAAAGGCTGACCTATCCGCTGGCGACGATCCCTCTGGAACTCCTCGCCGCCCCGGAATCCGGCCGCTTCTACAATCGCCTGTGGCGCAACCCCGTCCTCTGGGCAGGCGCCGCCATCCCGATTCTCATGTATACGCTCGCCGGCCTGCATGACCAGTTTCCCGGAGTCCCCTTCATCAAACTCGATTTCGATTTCCGCGACGCCTTCACCGAGAAACCCTGGAACGCGCTGCCATACCACATCACCTCGGGCAGACTCTACCTCGCCGTCGTCGGCATCTGCTTCTTCATCCCCTCCGAAATCGCCTTTTCCCTTTGGTTCTTCCTCGCCATCAACGCCCTGGCCCGCGTGGTCTTCTCCCAAACACCCGTCGACCTTGATCAACACGAATCCACCCGCGCCATGGGCATCTACATCGGCTACTTCGCCGGTCTCCTCTGGCTCGCCCGCTTTCATCTCCGCCACGTCGTTCTCTCCGCATTCAGACGCACCCCGCGCGAAGACAATGAAGTCGCCTCCTACCGCACCCTCTTCTTCGGCTGGCTGATCTCCACCGGCGTCGCCCTGCTCTGGCTCATCGTCGCCGGCATGAATCCCCTCGTCGCCGCGCTGCTGCTCTTCCTGGGAACCGTCCTGATCACCCTGATGTCACGCATCGTCGCAGAAACCGGCCTCTTCTTCGTCGGCCCGATGTGGTGGCCCAGCGATTTTATCAAGCACCTCTTCACCTGGCGCCTCATTAATGCGCCTTCCATGCTCTGGACCCAGATCACCTCCCGTATCTTTTTCCAGGACCTCCGCGAAACCCTCATGCCCTTCGCCAGCGATTCACTCCGCATGGGCCAGGAGGTCCCCTCAGCCCAGCGCACCCGCTGGTTCAAGTACCTGTTCCTCGCACTGGCCGTCTCCGTTTTGGTGTCCGGATCGATGCACCACTACCTGTCCTATTCCTATGGCCGCGAGGCGATCAACGACCGCTGGGCCACGGTTCAGATGCCCTTCGACGCAATGCAGGAAACCTACGCCTCCGCCAACGGCTCCGCATCCGACCGCGGCACGGCCGCCACCTCCTGGGGACACTTCGGCATCGGCTCAGTGCTGGTTGCGGTGCTCATGATCGGACGCGTCCTTGTCGTTTCCTGGCCCTTCCACCCCATCGGACTCGTCCTCATGGGCTCCTGGCCCCTCAAAGTCTTCTGGTTCTCCATCTTTCTGGGATGGCTGATCAAAATGCTTCTCTTGCACTACGGCGGAGCCTTGGTCTTCCGCCGCGCCCGACCCTTCTTCATCGGACTCATCGTCGGCGAAATCCTCTCCGCCGGCGCCTGGATGTTCGTCGGCCTGATGACCCACGGCCACATCCGCTTCACCCTCCTCCCCAGCTAATTCCACCGCTCCCTCCCCTCTTCGTAATCCCTCGTGCCTTCGCACCTTCGTGTTTACGTCGGCGTCCCCCCATTCTGAATTCTGAACTTTGAACTCTGAATTCTGAACTCGCCCCCCTACTTCCCGGCCTCTTCCAGCGCCTTCAACGTCAACTCCGCCGCCGTCTTCCACGTGAACTTCCCCGCCCGCGCCAGTCCCCGGTACTTCAACTGCCGCCGATATTCCGCATCTTCCAGCAGCCCCCCAATCGCCTCGCTCATCGCCTCCGGATCATCGTGCGAAAAATACACCGCCGCATCTTCCGCCACCTCCCGCAACGACCGCATATCCGAACACGCCGCCGGCGTCCCGCACGCCATACTCTCCAGCACGCTCAGCCCGAACCCCTCGAAACTCGACGCACAGCACGTGATCGTCGCCCCCCGATACAACTGCACCAGCTCCTCATTCGTCGGCGACGTCACAAAACGCATCCGCTCCAGCACTCCCGCCTCCCGCGCCTGATGATAAATATCCGAAACCTTCCAGTCGTCGCGCCCCGCCAGCACCCACTGCACCTTCACGCCTCCTTCCCACAGCGGATACAACGCATCCAGCAGCCGCGCATAATTCCTCCGCGGAATGTCCGCACCCACCGCCAGCAAATACGCCCCGCTGATCTGATTGTCCGTATGCACCCGCGTCCGCGGCGGCAACTCCGGCGCCGGCGTGAAAATCGGATCGATCCCGTTATAAATAACGTCGATCTCCTCCGGATTCACAGCGTACACCGATGCGATGTCCGACTTCGTCTGGCTCGACACTGCCACGATCCGCGCCGCGTACTCCACCGACCACGTCGTCATCTTCCGCAATTCCCGCCCCGCCGTCGTGCGCCGCACCATGGGGTCCAGCTCAAAACTCAAATCATGCACCGTCGGCACCACCGGACACGCATTCGTCCGCGGCACGAACGGCGTAAACGCGTGATACACATCCGCCCCCGCACGCCCCAGCGCCCGCGATAACGCATTGAGCATCCGCGCCCCCAGATGCATATGCGTCGGAAACTGATAACTCCCGATCTCCACCGGCACAAAATTCGCGGGCAGCTCCTTCAAAAACGTCTCATCAAACTGCTCCGCTTCCGCGGGCCAGTCGTACAACAGCCGATACTCATGCTCATTCTTCAACTCCGCCAGCGCGCCGACAATCGCCCGCGCGCGCTGCTGCGTCCCCCCCATCTGCTTCGTCACCAACGGCCGTGCATCAATCGCTATCTTCATCGTGGAATCAACGCTCAGGACAATCCGCCTTGCCACACCGCTATCCAAGCCTACCCGCCCCGCGCACGCCGTCAATCGTTATTTCCACGGATCTCCAAATGGTTCCTGCGCCAGCTTGCACGCCGCGCCTCTCACGGGTACACCTACATCCCATGACTGCCCGCAAAACCATCAAGATCACCGCCTGGCCCGATCCTCTGGTTCAGGAACGTCTCGAAGACATGGACTTCTTCTTCGATCAGGAATTCCACACCTGGATCCGGTTCTGCGATGAGGAAGAGGTGCAAACCCTCAATGAATGGCTCAAACGGCACCACCTCGCCCACGAGGTCGCGCCCGCCAAGGGCCGCGGCGAACTCAAGAAACATCCCCGCCTGTCCGAACAGCTCATCGTCAAGGACGGCGGCTCGCCGAGCACCTGCGCCTTGTGCGGCGCCAAGAATGTCCCCTGCCGCCTCTGGATCGAAGGCGACGACACCGATTCCATCGACTATCCCGAGGCGGCTCGTTTCTACATGTGCGGTTCGTGCGTCCAGACGCGCATGCAGCCCCACCCGCGTCTGTATGCCCCGGCGGAAAATGCACTCTGAGTGAGTGGTCGGTGGTCGGTGGTCGGTGGTCGGTGGTCGGTGGTCGGTGGTCGGTGGTCGGTGGTCGGTGGTCGGTGGTCGGTGGTCGGTGGTCGGTGGTCGGTGGTCGGTGGTCGGTGGTCGGTGGTCGGTGGTCGGT